>JAJZVP010000013.1 GCA_021845615.1 bacterium
ACCGGGATCGACATGCAGAGCAAATACAAGGAAACGTCGCTCGGCGGCCTCGCAGTGGGAATCATCCAGTGTTAAGGGGAAGCGTCGTCGCATTATGCCGTTGACGCGGGGGCGCTTGCTCAAAACCGGTTTCGCCGGTGGGCTCGTTTTGGCGCTCGCGGGCTGCGCCCATTCCAACGGCTCGACGTTCCACGATGACGCCGCAGCCTATAAAGTGCTCGACGCCACCGAACGCGGAACGATCGCCGCGCTCGCAACCGCGTTTCTCGCCGGCGCGCTTCCCACCGCAAACGGCGCTCCCACCCACGACGCACTGGTCGCGGCGGTGCGTGGGTTCGATTCCGCGCTCTCGGGTTTGCCGCCGGTCGATGTCGCGCAGATACGGCAATTGCTGGGCATGCTCGATAATCCGTTCATCAAGCCGCTCGCAACCGGAATCTGGGAATCGTGGAGCGATGCTTCTCCGGCGGCGGTCACCGCGTTTCTCAATCGCTGGCGCTTCAGCCCGATCGAATTATTGCGCGGAGGATACGACGTGCTGCACCAACTCACGATGGCCGGCTGGTACGGCCAGGATCGCGCGTGGCAGGCGATCGGCTATCCGGGACCGCCGAGGCTCTCGTGAATCCCAATCCCTACGCCGCACCCCAAGCGCGTCACTGGAAGATGCTCGATGCGTCGACGTTGCAACGCGACGCAACCATCGAATGCGACGTCGCCATCGTGGGGACCGGAGCGGGTGGGGGAACCGCGGCGGAGATCCTCGCGCGCTCGGGTTTGCGCGTGGTGATGTTGGAAGAAGGGCCGCTTAAGACGTCGAGCGATTTTCATATGCTCGAACGCGAGGCCTATCCGAATCTCTATCAAGAATCGGCGGGGCGCCGCACCAAAGATGAAGGGATCATCATCCTTCAGGGGCGTTCGGTCGGTGGCTCGACGACCGTCAACTGGACCTCGAGTTTTCGTACGCCGCCGGCGACGTTGGCGTATTGGCGCGAACGTTTCGGGCTGGATACGTTTACGCCCGCGGCGCTCGCGCCGTGGTTTGCGATGATGGAGCGGCGCCTGGGCATCCATCGCTGGGAACGCGAGCCCAACGATAATAACGACGTGTTGCGCCGCGGTGCCGCACACCTCGGCATTCCAACGGCAGTCATTCCGCGCAACGTGCGCGGCTGTTACAACCTCGGGTACTGCGGCGTCGGTTGCCCGACGAACGCCAAGCAGTCGATGCTGGTGACGACGATTCCGGCGGCGCTCGCCCACGGTGCGCAGTTGGTGAGTCGCGTTCGTGCGGAGCGCTTCGTGCAAAAAAGCGGTGCGGTCGCCGAACTCGAGTGCAGCGCGCTCGACTCCGCGGGGCTGCGTCCCGGGCCGTATACGCTCCGCGTCCGTGCGCGAGCCTTCGTTGCCGCCGGCGGCGCGATCAATACGCCCGCCTTGCTGCTGCGTAGTGCGCTTCCCGATCCCCACCGGCGGATCGGCGCGCGGACGTTTTTGCATCCCACCGTCATCTCGGCGGCGACGATGCCCGAAGAGGTCGTCGCATCGTCGGGGGCTCCGCAATCGATCTACAGCGATCATTTTCTCAAAACGCAGGCGATCGATGGGCCGATCGGTTTCAAACTCGAGGTGCCGCCGCTCCACCCGGTCCTCACCTCCTCCACCTTTACCGGTCTCGGTGAATTCGCTGCGTCACAGATGCGAAATTTCAACCATCTGCAAGCGATCATCGCGCTGATGCGCGACGGATTCAACGAAGAAAGTGTCGGTGGGACCGTCGGCCTGCACGGCGACGGAACGCCGATTCTCGATTATCCGATCTCGAGCTACGTGTGGGATGGAATGCGTCGCGCGTTATTGACGATGGCGGAGATTCAATTCGCCGCGGGAGCGCGCACGGCGTTGCCGCTGCATGAATCGGCGGTGCCCTACCATTCGTGGGCCGAAGCGCGCGCCGCGATCTCCGCCTTACCGATGGAGGTGCTGCGCACGCGGGTTGCGAGCGCGCACGTCATGGGCGGAAGCGCGATGTCGAAGGACGAGCGCGACGGGGTCGTCGACCAACACGGCCGCAGCCACGCGCTCGAAAATCTCTACGTCTTCGACGGTTCGGCGTTTCCGACGAGTCTGGGCGCGAATCCTCAACTATCGATTTACGGAATGGTCGCCCGCAACGCCAGCGGGCTCGCGGCATCGCTCACCGGGCGCCCCGCCGCGCGTCTCGCCGAGATCGACGATGACGATGCGGGAAGCGCGATGCCGAACGGGCGGAGCGCATTGATCGCGGAGAGCGTCACGCCGACCGTACTCTGACCCGGAAAGATCGTATCGCCACAGAGGGTGAGCCCCTCGATTCCGCTCCGGTGCGAACGAGCGCGAAGATTCGCGCTCTCCATGCGCTGCGGCGTTCCGCCGACGAATCCACGATACCGTAGCGTGTAGCGTTCGAACGTATGCGGCGTTCCCAATTCGAAAAAGGCCGGCGTTAGGCGCTTTCCGGTCGCCCGTTCGAGCCCGGCGAGCATGCGACCGGCGTACTCGCGTTGCAACGAGGCGATACCGCCGTTTCGGTACGCGTTCTCCCAGCGCTCCGGGTCGCTATGTGTGGAGAGCGTTATCGCGCGGCCGCCGTTCCGCGCGCGCCCGCGCTCGTTCGCCGCGGAGAGCGATACGAAGATCGAGTTCGCTTCCCCGAGCGGAGCGCGTTCGTCGAGCAGCACTTGGTGATGCAACGGTATATCGTCGGGGAGCGCGGCGGCATCGACGCCGACGTACGCCGTAACCGCGCTCCACCGTTGGCGCCTGCGCGCGCGTGGATCGGGCGATCTGCCGAGGAGCAACAGAAGATTTTCGTACGGGATCGCCGCAACGCCGTTGGGCGCCGCGATCGCGGTACCGTCGGCGAGTTCGACCCCGGTGAATCTCCTGCGTTCGGTGCGAATCCGCGTAACGTCGGTGCGATAGGCGATCGTTCCGCCGAAGTGTCGGATACCGCGCGCGAGCGCCGTCGCGATCGTTGCGATACCGCCGTCGAGATGGAAGGTTCCCTCACGGGCGATATCGAGCGCAGCCGCTCCGAACGCGAGGTCGGTCGCGCGCGCGGGCGATTGTGCCGTAATGAGCAATTGCAGGTCGATAAACGCACGGAGTTCGGAGGAAGCGTCGCGCGGAAGGAGCGACGCGAGGCTGCGCCCTTGCAGCGGCAGCAGCGCCAGGTCGCGCGCACGGAAAATGCGAGCGAGATGCGTCGCGCTCGCGAGGTCGGCCGGAAGGCTCGGTAATCGCGCAGCGAAATCCCAGACGCGATCGGCGATGCGTTCCTGTCGTTGCCAGAATGCTTCGTAGCGTTCCCCGAATGCCGCGATGCGTTCGGCGCGCCAGCGCTCGTCGCCGTAGCGCGCGATGCGCTTGCCCGGGAGATGCACCATCATCGCGAGATCGAGCGGCGCCGAGTCGACGCTCGCCCCGAGCGCCTCGAAGACGCGCCGGTGAATTCCCCGCTCCCCAAAGCCGTTAACGACGGTCGCGCCGACATCGAAGCGATAACCCTCGCGCTGGTAGAATGCCGCGCAGCCTCCGGGGACGTTATGGTGCTCGGCGAGGAAGACGCGCGCGCCGGAACGAGCGGCGAGCGCCGCCGCGGTGAGCCCGGCGATGCCGCCGCCGATAACCACGAGATCGAACGAAGAGTCCGCCATCGCTGCGTTGAACCCCGGCCCTGCCCGCAGAGTTCCGCGGGCGAGCGTATGAAGGAGGAACCGATGGAACACTTTTTCGTGAACTTTGCGCGCGATGCCGCATGGGCCGTCGCCATCGTTTTTATCTTTGCAGTCATCGGCGTCGTGGCGACGATTCGGTGGATCGTCAACCTTCTCACCCGTGCCGAACATGCCGTTGAGACGGGCGTCGAAAACGTCGAGCACGCGATAACGCATCGCGATAATTAACGCCGCGCGGCACGGCCACGCCGAGTAGCGCCCCTCGACTCGCTGCGCTCGCTCGGGACAGGCTCCACACGTCTCGAGACGCGCGCGAGCGCTCCCTCGATACGATGGCTTCGCCATCTACTCGGGATGACAGCGCTTGCGCCTCGATACGGCGCCTTGCGGCGCCTACTCGGCGTGACAAGTGCGGCGCCTACTCGGCGTGACAAGTGCGGCGCCTACTCGGCGTGACAAGTGCGGCGCCTACTCGGCGTGACAAGTGCGGCGCCTACTCGGCGTGGCGATGGCAGCCCGCTCGCGATGGAGCCTCCCTTAGAAAAGTATCGTACGGAACTCGCCGACGGTGCGATACCCTAACGAACGATAGAGGGCGATCGCGGCGGTATTGAAATCGTTGACGTAGAGCGAGAGCGAGGGGACGACTTCGAGCAGTCGTGCCGAGATCGCCGAAAAGGCGGCTCGAGCGATGCCCTTTCCGCGTAGGTGTGGTACGGTCCAAATGCCCTGCATCTGTGCGGTGTGCTGCGACCACGCGCCGATGTGGCAGAAGAACGCGGGCTCGCCGGCATGTTCACCGATCCACCAAAGTTCGCTTTCGATCATCGCGGCGATATTCGCGGTAAATTCGCGGCCGTGTTTGCGCGGATCGCTCTCGAGTTCGCCGGCGATCATCTCCGCGGAGTTCTCCGAAACGATTTTCAGATCGGCGAGCGTCGCGCGGCGAACGCGAACGAGCGCGTCGTTCCGAACCTGCAGCGTGGCTGCGTCGACCGCCATCACCGGCTGATGTTCGCGAATCAAACGCGCGGCGCGGTGCCAATCGGGAAGGCGATCCCAAAACACTTCCGCCAAGTCGGTGGGTGCGGTAATCGCTTTCGGGCGCGGCATGCCGGCGGCGTACGCGGCGAACGCTTCGGCGGCGGTGGTTTCCCCGGCGAGGACGATCTGGCGCCCTAAATACGCGAGCCCCACGAGGGCATTATCGAGAAATGCGCCGACGAGCGAACGCCGCGAGAGCGCGTCGCGCTCCAGAACGTAACTCAGGTAGACGTTGAGGTAGGGGTCGCGTTCCAGGAGCGCGAGCGCTTCGGCATTGCGCTCGGCTAAGAGCGGGGCGACACGTATCACTCGAGCGAGGCGACGAACATCGGCTTGGTTGTCGGCTGCTTACTCCCACCGACGGGCTCCACACTCACCGCGACCTCGGTCATCGATCCGGCATCGTGTTCGGCGATCGGCACGACGGCGACGCCGTCGCGATCCGGCATAAAGGTGGCGGAGGGTTCGATCTTTTTCCCCCCTCGCGGCATCACCCACGCTTGGTAGACGTGGCCGCGCGGCGGCATCGGCATATCGTGCATGGCGAGGTACATGCGGCCGTGGCGCATGACGATTTCGCCGTGATGTACCGGCATGCGCGTCGCGTCGGCGCTGGTGAGATCGATCGCGGCCATCTGCGCGCTCTGCAACGAATGAGTGAGAGAATCGACGCGCCGCTGAAGGGCGACGACCCGCGTTTTCATTTGGTTCATGCTCTCGCGCGTCGTCGCGAGATTGAACGTCGAAACGAGCGCCGCAACGAACGAGGCGGCGGCAACCAGATAGAGCGGCCAGGCGGGGGCGCGCGTGCTCCGCGGCAGCGAACGAACCTTCGCTCCCGGAGCGACTTGCGCCATGATGCGTTCGCGCAACAGTGGGCTCGGCGGTGCCAGATCGGCCTCGGGAGTGGAGATCGCTCCGACCAGCGGCGCGAGCGCTACGTATTCGGCGCGGCACTCCTCGCAGATTGCCAGATGCGCGCGCACGCGCTCGGCTTCCGCCGGCGAGAGGGCGCCGATCGCGAGTGCCGCGGCATCGTCGAGGTATGCGTCGTGCTCGCTCATCGTTCGATCTTTCCCTCGAGCGAGGCGCGGAGTTTCCGCAATCCCGAACGGATGCGCGTCTTCACCGTGCCGAGCGGATCGCCGGTACGCGCGGCGATCGCCTCGTGCGTGAGTCCGCCGAAAAATCCGAGTTCGATCGCGTTGCGCTGCTCCGGGGGCAACGTCGCGAGCGCGCGCCGAATGTGGCCGGCGTCGAGCCGCGCGAATGCGAGATCCTCGAGCCGCTCGCTCTCCGGGAGCGAAGCGGGAAGCTCTTCCGTGCTGCGAAGGGAGCGCGAGCGCAGCGCATCGAGGGCGCGATTGCGCGCGACGCGAGCGAGCCAGCCGGGGAAATTCCCGCCGACAAATCGTTCCGGTGCGTTCCAAAGTTTCATGAATACTGCTTGCGTCACGTCTTCCGCCGCTTCGCGCTCCCCCAGGACTCGCATCGCAATCGACCAGACGATACGATGATGTTCGTCGTAGAGCTGTTCGAAGGCAACTGCATCCCGCGCTCGCACCCGTTCCATCAGGCGTTCGGCATCGTCGCTCACGTCGGCGATATTCGCGGCCTCGCGGAGCTCTACCCGCATCCATTCAACGGGCGGGAGGGCTCGGTGGATTGGCGGGCCGCGCGGTTAGGGCGGGAGCTGAACCGGCGGCCCCTGGTCGTCTTCGTAGGTGCCGGCGGCAAAAGGCGGATCGGGAAGGACCGGCTCTTCGTCGTCGAGTTGCGAGAACCGGACCGGTTCGGCGCGCAGCGGCGTCGGAGCGACGAAACGTTCCGAACGGGCCGGCGCATTCGATGCGATGCGTTCGTCGACGCCCGTTGCCGCACTCGTATTTTCGACGGGTTCGTAGACCGACGCAGCTTCCTCTTCGCGCAGCACGGTGCGCGCGACGCTCGCGCGCGTCGGCAGCGAGATCGCGCCTTCGCTGGCGGCGCGGCGCGTCAGGCCGCGAATCACGTAGGCGGAGTGCAGGCGCTTGAGGCCGCGGAGCGGCAGCGAACTCGCCGGGACGCCGACGAAGAGTTCGCGCACGACGTCGAAGGTCGCCTCGGAGGCGAGGATTCCGGCGTTGAGTTCCTCCGACGCGCCCTCCAAACGCGCCGCGACCTGTGCCGGATTGCCGACGATCGCGAATTCGCGGCGTTGTTGGTAGCCGGTGTCGCCGGCGACGATCGTCCCCGAATTCACGCCGATGCCGACGTGCAAGACCTTCCGGCCCTGCGAGGCCCATTGCCCCTCCATCGCTTTCATCATCCGCGCGATATCGAGTGCGGCGCGCAACGCGCGTTCTTCTTGAAAATGCTCCTCCACCAGCACGCCGAAGACCGCCGTAACCGTCTCGCCGCGCAGACTTTCGATGATCCCGCGATGGCGTTGCACCGCCTTGCCGACGACGGCATAAAATTCGTTCAGGTAGGCGAGCGTCTCTTCGGCGCTAAGTTCTTCGGCGACGAGGGCAAAGTTTCGAATGCGACAGGAGAGAATCGTCGCGTAGTATTGGCGGGCTTCGAAGAGCCGCGGGTCTTTGCGCGCGAGCAATTCGTCGACGACCGGGGGCGGCACGTAGCGCGTAAAAAGCGCGCGGACGCGGCGATGTTCGTCGCGCTCGGCGAGGTAGCGACGAAGGATGGTCACCGCGTAAAACGCGAGCCCCGCCGCGAGGAGCAGCGAGAGCGTCAGCAGCGCGATCAATCCATTCATTGCGCTCGTCGTACGCTAGCGCGGCGGCAGCGGAATCGGTACCGGCAGGCTCGGCGGGGCGGGCAATTGCTGGGCGGCCTTCTGTAAGATCGCATTCTTCAACTGGTTCCAGTTCGCCGGCAGCCCGAAATCTGCAGTGAAACGGTCGACCAACGCCTGCGTGAGTTTCCCCACCTCCACCCGCACCACTCCGTTGACGATGCGCGCGACGAGCCCTTGGCCGGCGGCGACGGCGAACGTTTTCCCGGCGTTGGTGGTGACGAGAACGGGAAGCTTCGGATCGCCGAGTTCGTATACGTTGAGGTGAATCGTGCCGTCGCGATCGACCTCAAGGTCGCCCTGCGTTCCGCGCACGGCGATCTGTGAGGTCGGAGTGGCGAAGAGATAATTCGCCCTCGCGCCGTTGGGATGGTGAACGGCGAACCGAATCCGGCCGTCTTTGACGAGGAATTTCGCTGAGGTCGTTTCGGCTTGGTTGAAAAACGCGAGTCGAACGCGCGTCGAACTGCCGATGAGAATCTGCGTGCTATCGGGCAGCGTCACCGCACCGAGCGAGCTGGCGCCGGTGATCGCTTCGTCGCTATCGCGGAGATTTACGGAGGCGCGCTCCGCGAGCGGCACCGCACGGGCGCCGCCTCGCTGGAAAGCGACGCTCCCGTGGCGATTTTGAAGCAGTTTCCCCCCCTGCGCGCTCGCGACGAACGGGATCGCCGCAAGCAACGCAAGTGCGAGAAGTTTCATTCCGTCACTTCTTCAAGCGACGGCTGGCGAAGCCGAGCGCGAGCAAGCCGGCGAACGCGAGTGCGGCCTTCACCGGCGGTTTTCCCGGCGGCGCGAGCGGTTGCGAGCCGCATGGAGTAGGCACGGCGTTCGGCGCTCCCGGCGGGCCGGGCGGCGGTGACGGACAATTGAGGCTGCCGATGGGGATGACGACGGTCGGCGTCGGTGGGGCGGTCGGTGAGGGCGCGGCACCACCCTTCGAGCCAGCGGCCGCGGCGGTTACCGCCGTTCCGCCGACGACGACGGCGGTCGCGGTGGTCGCTGCCGCGCTTCCGGCGCCCGTGCTGCTCAGGATGCCCGGCACGCCCTTCGGCGTGGCGAACTCCGAGAAATTCGAGAGCGATTGGCGGCTGACGTTACCGACGGTGACGGCGGCCTGCGCTCCCGTGAAGGTGGCGACGAGCGATTGCCCCGCGCCGAGGAAGACTTTTTTGCCATTTTTGAAGGTCACTTCAACCGGTAATTTCGGATTGCTGACCGAGTAGACGTTCACGATCAGTTTCGTCGGCGAAACCAAGAAATCGCCGAAGGTGCCGCGGACGGCCATCTGCGCGCTCGGCGTCTGAAAAACGTAATCGGCTCGCGCGCCCTGCGGGTGCTCGATATGGAAGCGCACCTTCCCCTGGTAAACGAGGAACTTCGCATGCGCGATGCGCGACTGCCGGAAGTACGAGAGCCGCACTCGGGTATCGGAGGCCATCTCGATGCGCGAACTATCCGGCAACGTGATTCCAGCGAGCGAGTTCCCCGCGCCGGTGAGCGCGTAATCGTTGTCGGTGAGCGCGACCGCCGTGCGTTGCGGAAGGGCTTGCGGTTTCCCGCCTCCGCGCTGGTAGGAAACGCTACCGCGCAGGTTCTGCAACTGGTTGATCGTCGCGCCCCGAGCCGGTCCGACGGAGATAAGCGAGAGAGCGACCAGCAGGAGAGCGAGTCGTTTCACGGGCGGGGTCCTCCGAAACGTAAAGATAAGGGGGGTTCACCTTCCGCCCGGATACGTGCGGGCACCTGCTCGACCGCTGGTTTTTGAAAGGAAAGCCTTCCGTTGGCGATAACCGCCGGGCCATGCTCCGCGTAATCGGGACCATCGCCTTCGCACTGTTCGCCACGGGAAGCGCACTCGGGCAGACGCCACCGCTCTTACCGCGGCCACAGAGCATCGCGACGGTGCCCTGCCGCTCCGAGGCGGCGCCGGCGAGCGTTGCGGCCTCGGCCGATCCGGGCGGTGTCGATATTCTCGATCGTCGGCTCGAGCATCTCGGGCTCGCGCCGCTTCGGGTCGCCAAACGCCCCGCCATCCTCTTCGGCCATGCCTCGATGCCCGCGCAGGCCTATCGTCTCACCGTTCGCGACGGACGAGCGTGGGTTGTCTCGGGAGATTCTGCGGGGGCATTTTATGCCATGACGACGCTCGCGCAATTGATCCGCGCGCGCGCCGGCAGGGCGATCGCCCCGTGCGTGCGCGTCGTCGATGCGCCGGCGTTGCGGTGGCGCGTACTCTCCGACGACGTTTCGCGCGGGCCGCTGCCGACGATGCGCTATTTCCGTCGCCGCATTCGCACGATCGCGGCGTTCAAGATGAACGGCTACTCGCCGTATATGGAAAATACGTTCGTGAGCCCGACCGATCCGCTCCCCGCTCCGCTCGACGGCATCACACCGCGGCAGCTCGGCGAACTCGCGCGTTACGCGGCGCGCTTCCACGTCGCGTTGATTCCCGAACAGCAGACCTTCGCGCACATGCACAACACGCTGAAGTACGAACGTTACGCGGCGATGGCGGAATTACCGCACGGGTTCTTGCTCTCGCCGGCGAACCCGGCGGGGCTCGCGTACGCCGAGCGACTGGTGCGCCAAGAACTCGCCGTCGTGCCGCATCCGCCGTTCTTTCATATCGGCTCCGACGAGACGGCGATGCTCGGCGACGGGCGGAGCGCGGCGATGGTGAAAGAACTTGGGAAGGCGCGCGTCTATGCCGACCACGTCGACGCGCTCGCCGCGGTCATCGCTCCCTCGGGCGCGCGTACGATGCTGTGGGACGACGGCGTGGAGGCCGATCCGGCGATCGCCCCGCTCTTGCCAAAAAACGTCGTGTTGATCGACTGGCATTACGGAAACGACCGGTCGTTTACGAAGTACATCGATCTCGTCGCGCGAGACGGTTTCCAACAGATGGTCGCGCCGGGTGCGAATAATTGGAGCGAGATCTTTCCCGATCTCGATACGGCGATTCCGAACGAACGACGCTTTATCGACGAAGGCAAGGCCGCGCGCGTCCTCGGTCTCTTTCAAACCGTCTGGCACGACGACGGCGAGACGCTCTACGCGACGACGTGGTATCCGGTGCTCTACGCTGCAGCCGACGCGTGGGATCGCCGCGATCTCTCGCCGCGCGCGTTCGCGCGGGCGTTCCCGGAGACGTTTTTCGGCGTCGACGATCCGCGCTACGCGAGCGACGTCGCCGCGCTCGCCGACGCGGTGCACCGTCTGGACGCCGCACCGCACGAATGGACCGACCGATTGTTTTGGAGCGACCCGTT
The DNA here is from genome assembly GCA_021845615.1 of bacterium. Taxonomy (GTDB): domain Bacteria; phylum Vulcanimicrobiota; class Vulcanimicrobiia; order Vulcanimicrobiales; family Vulcanimicrobiaceae; genus JABEUX01. Next base: position 10,839 of record JAJZVP010000013.1, read on the forward strand.
CGACGCGACGAACGAAGCGCGCATGAAGGGCGTCGATCTTGCAGCGGTACGTCTCGAGGCCGAGCGCGTCGAGCAGCATCTGCTCGCTCGCGTCCCGCCGGTACATCGCGGAGCGGCGTTCGCCGAATTCGTTGCCGCGCGCCGCATCGACGTTCTCGCACGCGCCTATCAAATAGCGCACGAAGTTCGCTATTACTACCACGACGCGCGAGCGCACATCGGCGAGAAAAACGGGCCGTCGTTTCGCGACCTGTTGTGGTGCAAGTATTGGTTCTGGGAGTTGCGCGATTGGTACGAAGGGCTCGCCCCACTCTACGCGCGCGCTTGGAGGAACGAGAGCCGCCCGGGGCACCTCGCCTCGAATCTCGAGCGCTACCACCTCGCCGCGCAGCGCGCGATCCGGCGAGCCGACCTCATCCAGCGGGCCACCTATAACGATTTCATCGCTCGCGGTACGCTGCCGCCGCTCGACCGAGTGCTGCGCCTGCCGTGAGCGCGTTCCTCATGCTCGCCGTCTTCGCACTCTGCGCGGCGTTGATGGTGCGCCGCATCCTTCCCGCGCTGCTGGCGATTCCGGTGATGGCGATCGCGCTTTGCTTGGTGGCGGGCGTACCGATTCCGCGTTTGAGCGCGGTGTTCTCCGGCGGCGTGACGGCGCTCGCTCCGGCGTACGCCGCCGTCATCTTCGGCGCGCTGCTCGGCCGCGTGACCATCGACACCGGTATCGCGCGCGCGATCGTCAACCTCGCTGCGGAGTACGGAGGCGAGAACCCGCTGCTCTTCGCGCTGGCGCTCTGCGCGGTGACCGCGGTGCTCTTCGTCTCGCTCTCCGGGCTCGGTGCGATCGTTATGGTCGGATCGATCGTGCTACCGACGATGCTCGCCGTCGGCGTCCCGCGCCGGCTCACCGGGCCGTTGTTTCTCATGGCGTTCGCGCTTGGATTTACCTTTAATATCGCGAACTGGACGTTCTACACCACGTTTTTCGGGGTCTCCGAAGGCCGATTGTTACCGTTCGCGCTCGCACTCGCCGCGATCGACGCGCTCGCTCTCGTCGCCTTCGCCATCGTGGGATTCGCGCGCGAGCGCGACTACGCAACCTGGCGCGAAGCGCGTCGCGAGGACGACGCGGAGATCGTCGATGTGGATGGCGATGGCGCGCGCCGTGTTCCCGCCGTCGCCATGCTCGTTCCGCTCTTGCCGATGCCGCTCTATTTTTTCTTTCATCTCGACGCGGTCGCGGCGTTCTCCATCGCGGCGGTTCTCGGTGCGGCGATCGTTCGTCCGCGCGCGATCGTACAAACCATCGTCGGCGCGGCGATTCGGGGAATCGAAGACGTCGCTCCCGCGGTGCTGCTCTTTATGGGCATCGGTATGCTCCTCGTCGCGGTGAAGGAGCCCGCGATGCATGCGGCGCTCGCTCCCATAGCGGGCGACTGGATCGCCAGACCGACGGCGTTCGTGCTGGTCTTCGGATTGCTCAGCCCGCTGGTGCTCTACCGCGGGCCGCTCAATCCCTTCGGCGTCGGCATCGCCTTTTTCGCAGCGTTGCTCGGCGCGCACGCGATCGCGCCGGTGCTGCTCGTCGCCGGCGTCATGGCGTTGGTCGCGGTGCAGAACGTCTGCGACCCCACGAACACTGCGAACGTTTGGGTCGCGAACCAGACCGGCGATCGCACCGAACGCATGATGCTCGCAACCCTACCGTATCAGTACGTCGTCGCCGCGCTCGCGGCGTTACTCGCGGTGAGTCTCCACGTCGCCGGCGCCGCAACCTTACCGAGCGCTCCGTTCCCTCCCGGGCTCCTCGCGCCGGCGAGCGCCGCACACCACGTCGTCGTCGACGACGACGGAACGCGGTTCGGCCGCGTCGCTGCGGCGAGCGTGGCCGGAGCGCTCGCGCGCGCCGGCTTTCAGGTGGAGCGTCGGCACGCCGTTCCGGAGCGGCGCGACTGCGCGGTGAAGCCGTACGCCGCATACGTTTACGTGCGCCGTCAGCGTTTCACGCTGCTCGAAGGCGTGAATCTCGATATCGGGCTGCGGCTCGAGGACTGCGGCGGGTGGGTCGTGCGCGAATGGCACGACCACGCCGTCGTGCCGCATCCGCAGGCGACGCTCGTTCGGCGTTTGGCGTTGCAGGGCGCGCGGCGTCTGCTCGCGTGGCGGGCCCGCCATCCCATTCGAGCGCACGTGCTCTTCGCGCACGGGCTCTCGCTGCCGGCGAACCTTCGCCCCACCTATTACTTCGCGCTCTTCAAAACCGTCGACGGCTACATGCGCGTCTACGTGCGCGCGGGTGGCCCGGCGTGGGCGGCGGGAATGCGCACCGGCGAGATCGTCGACAAAATCGACGGACGGTGGTGGTGGGATTACGGCACCTTCCAATCCGAGGCGCGATCGTACGACGGGCGCGCGCATTCGTTTCAGGTCCGCATCGGGAAGGTGACGCGCCAGATCCAACTCGGCGCGCCGGTGCTGCCGAAAGAGGTAGAAGCGCGATTGCGCGAATAGCCCCACGATGATCGAGAACGACGAGGAGCTGCTCTCGCACGTACGGAGATCGCACGACCGCTATCTCGATGAATTGAAAGCGCTGATCGCGATTCCGTCGGTCTCAGCAAATCCCCAGCATCGCGGCGACATGCAACGCTGCGCGACGCTCCTCGTGGAGCGCATGCGCGAGATCGGGTTCGAAGCGGAATTGCTCGCGACCGACGGAGCGCCCTTCGCATACGGCCGCTACGGGCACGATCCGGCAAAGCCGACCGTCCTCATCTACGGGCATTACGACGTGCAACCGCCCGAGCCGTTCGATCTCTGGCTCTCGCCGCCGTTCGAAGGAACGGTACGCGACGGAAACATCTACGGTCGCGGAGCGGTCGACGACAAAGGGCAGGTGCTCATGCATCTCGCCGCGCTCGAAGCGCACGTGCGCGTGCGCGGCGACTTGCCGATTAACGCGATCGTCTTGGTCGAGGGCGAAGAAGAGGTTGGTTCGCCGAACTTCGAAAGCGCGCTCGCGCGCTACCGCGATCTCTTTCAAGCCGACCTGGCGGTGATCTCCGATACCGCGGTCTACGACGAAAACACTCCCGCGCTCACCACCTCGGTTCGGGGCCTCGTGCATTGGGACGTGCGCGTTACCGGTCCGAGCGAGGACTTGCATTCGGGGTATTTCGGCGGTCTCGTGCGCAACCCGATCGAGGCGTTAGCGATGTCGATCGCCTCGCTGAAAGACGAACGCGCGCGCGTGGTCGTGCCGGGCTTTTACGATGGCGCGCCCGAACTCGACGAGGCGATCGAGGCGCAGGTGCGCGGCCTCGCCTACGACGAGAACGCATCGGCTCTCGAACTCGGCGTTCCCCAACTCTGGGGAGAGCGCGGCGTTCACCCGCTCGCGCGGATGTGGTACCGCCCGACGCTGGAATGCAACGGCATTTGGGGCGGCTATCAAGGCCCGGGGCATAAGACGGTGATTCCGTCGTTCGCCTGCGCGAAGCTCTCCGCGCGGCTCGTCGGCGCGCAAGATCCGCTCGCCGTGCGCGATGCGGTGAAAAACTTTCTGGTCGCGCACGCACCCGCCGGAGTGCGCGTGCACGTCGAAGATGAAGGCACCGCGCGCGCCGTCCTGATCGGGCGCGATCACCCCGCCGTCGCCGCGGCGGCCTCGGCGATGGAACGCGGCTTCGGTAAGGCGCCGGTCTTTATCGGCACCGGCGGCTCGATCACTCCGGTCGGAAGTTTCGATCGCATGTTCGGGTTGCCGCAGGTGATGATCGGAGTCGGGCTTCCCGACGATCGCATTCACGCGCCGAACGAAAAATTCTCGCTGAAGCAGTTTTTCGGCGGCATCGAAACGATGGCGATGCTCTACGACGAACTCGCGAAGAGTCTCCCGGCGCGAGAACGATCGGCACGTTAAACCCGCTACGCGTCGGCATCGACGTCGGCGGCACGTTCACCGATGCCGTCGCGATCGACCCGCGCGAACGAAGCGTCGTCGCGCGCATCAAAGTCCCGACGACGCACGAAGCCGAGCGCGGCGTCGCCGACGGCATTCGCGAGAGCCTCGAACGGTTGATCGCATCGGGTATCGACCCGGCGAGAATCGCCTTCGTCGCGCACTCGACGACCCAGGCGACCAACGCGTTGCTCGAAGGCGATCTCGCGCGCGTCGGAATCCTCGGCTTGCTCGATGGCTCGGCGCCCTTCGCGCGCGTGCAGATGCGCGTGCGAGCGCTCTCCCTCGGCGAGCGTCCCTTCGCGCCGAATGCCGCGTTCGCCGACGCGCGCGACGAACGCGCGCAACGCGAGGCGATCGCGCGCTTGCAACGCGAGCATCACGTCGAAGCGCTCGCGGTGAGCAGCGCGTTCGGGGTCGATCGCCCGCTCGGCGAACGGCGGGTCGCCGAGATGGCTCGCGCCTTCGATCTTCCCGCGACGACCGGAAGCGACGCGAGTTCGCTCTACGGACTGCGCGCGCGGACGCGGACCGCGGCGCTGAACGCCGCACTGCTTCCACGAATGCTGCGCGCGGCGCGAAGCACGGAGCGGGCGCTTCACGCGGCGGGAATTACCGCGCCGCTGATGGTGATGCGCAGCGACGGCGGCGTGATGTCGATCGGCGAGATCGAACGGCGCCCGCTGGCAACCTTGCTCTCCGGTCCGGCGGCGGGGATCGCCGGTGCGTTGCTACACGAGAACGTCACCGATGCCGTCTTCATCGAAGTCGGCGGAACGAGTTCGGACTGCTCGGTGATCCGAGGCGGACGCGCACAGATGCGTCCCGGCCGCATCGGCTCGCACCGCCTGTTGCTGCGGACGCTCGACGTGCGCACGCTGGGAATAGCGGGCGGAAGTCTCGTGCGCGCGAACGCGTCCGGCATCGAAGCGGTGGGGCCGCGCAGCGCGCACATCGCCGGCTATCGCTATGCGGCGTTCTGCAGCCCGGAGGATCTTCGCGAGGCGCGCGTCGCCGAGGGCGATATCCTCGCGCTGCGCGCAGCCGACGGGCGCAACATCGCGTTAACGCCGACCTGTGCGGCGAATCTGCTCGGCGACGTTCCCGACACGGCGTTCGGGCGCGGCAACGACGAGGCGCTACGCCGGGCCTTCGCTCTCGTCGCGGCGGCGCGCGGCACCGAGCCCGAAGCGCTCGCGCGCGCGATTCTCGACCGCGCGATCGCCGGCATCGTTCCGACCGTTCGCGCGCTGATCGCGGAGTACGGGCTCGACGAACGCCTCCTCGAACTCGTCGGCGGCGGCGGCGCGGCGCGCGCGATCGTTCCGCACCTCGCGCGCGCGATGAATCTGCGCGTTCGTATCGCCCGCGATCATGAAGTCATCTCTCCGGTTGGGGTCGCGCTCGCGCTGGTGCGCGACAGCATCGAACGGCAGATCGTCGATCCCAGCGTCGAGCAACTCGCGCGTCTCCGCCGCGAAGTGAGCGATCGCGCGATCGAAAGTGGAGCCGATCCGGCGAGTATCGAGGTGGATATTTCGATCGATCCGATTCGCAATCGCGTGCTCGCAACCGCGGGCGGCGCCGTCGGCGGCGCCGTCGCGGCGCGGGCGCGAGCCGATGCCGCGGAGTGCGCGCGCACGGCGGCTTCGAGCCTCGGCGTCGCCGTCGAAGCGCTCGAATGGATCGAAGTGAGTGAGGAACTCCGTGGTTTTCGGCACGGGCGCGACCTTCGCGTCATCGATACGAGCGGAGTGGTGCGCCTCTCGACGCCGTTCGCGCGGCTCGTCCGCGCGAAGGTCGCCGCGGTGGAACGGCACGCCCGCGAAGGGATCGAGGCGGTGACGCGTTTCGGCGACGTGGGGCGCCGCCCGCCCGACCTTTACGCGTTGCGTCGCGGCCGAATCTCGGAGTTGCGAGGCTTCGCCGACGCCGAGCGTGTCGTCGCGCTGCTGCTCGACGAGCTTCGCGGCTGCGACGAGAGCGAACGCATCACGCTGGTATTCGCGCGCGCCGAGCGAGTGTAGCCCGGCGCGCGCGAATCGGCACTCCGAGATTTACGTTTTCGACGCGGCGCCTTCGTTGATGCCGACGTGGCTATGCGAGCGGCCGTAGAGGAAGTAGACGGCGAGGCCGATGATGAGCCAGACGACGAAGCCGAACCAGGGCAACGGGAGCCCCAAGATACGCGGGACCGTCGTGTCGACGAAGGGTGCTAGGAGCAGTAACGTGGCGAGGATCGCCGAGGTGATCGGGATGACGTACGGGCCGAACGGCACCGAGAATCCCTTCGCTTCCGGATAGAGTTTGCGCAGGATCGGTACCGAGATCGATACGAGCACGAACGCGGCGAGCGTTCCCATATTCGTCAGCGATCCGACGACGGAGATCGGCGTGAACGCGGCGATGAGCGCGATGAAGATGGTGAACATCGCCGTCGAGGTCGCGGGCGTCCGCAACGTCGGGTGCACCTTCGAAAAAACCGCGGGGAGCAATCCGTCGCGCGACATGGCGAAGAAGACGCGCGTCTGGCCGTACATCATCACCAACAGCACGGTGGTGAGGCCGGCGATCGCGCCGATCGAGATGACGAGGCTCATCCAGCCGGGAAGGCCGACGTGCTCGACGGCGTAGGCGACGGGCTGCGGCACGTTGAGGTGGGTGTACCGCACCATGCCGGTGAGAATCGCCGCGACGATGATGTAGAGGACGGTGCAGATGGCGAGGCTGCCGATGATCGCGATCGGCATATCGCGTTGCGGGTTCTTCGCTTCCTCGGCGGCGGTCGAAACCGCGTCGAAACCAATGTAGGCGAAGAAGACGAAGAAGGCGCCGAAGAGCGTTCCACCCCAGCCGAACGGGAAGTACGGAACCCAGTTGCCGGTGTTGACGTGCGCGAAACCGACGCCGATGAAGAAGAGCACGATGGCGACCTTCACCGTCACGATGATCGCGTTCACGACTGCGGATTCGCGCGTTCCGCGAATCAACAGGACGCCGATCAGGCAGATGATGAGGAACGCCGGCAGATTCATGATGCCGTGGATCGCTTCGCCCGACGGCCCGGTGTCCCAGTAGTTATGCTGCCACGCAGCGGGAATGTTGATGCCGAAGTGGCTGAGGAAATTCGTAAAATATCCCGACCAGCCGATGCTGACGGTGGCGGCGCCGAGCGCGTATTCCAAAACGAGATCCCAGCCGATGATCCAGGCGACGAATTCGCCGAGCGATGCGTACGCGAAGGTGTACGCGCTTCCGGCGATCGGAACGCGGCTCGCAACCTCGGAGTAACAGAGCGCGGCGAAGGCGCTCACGATACCGGCGATGATAAACGAGACGGTGAGCGCGGGGCCCGAGTATTTTGCGGCGGCGACGCCGGTGAGTACGAAGATGCCGGTGCCGATAATGGCGCCGATTCCCATCGCCGTCAGCGCGCCGGGGCCGAGCGTTTTCTTCAGGGCAGTTTTGTGATCGCCGGCTTCGGCCAAAAGGCGCGAGAGCGGCTTGACTCGTTGTAGCAGCATGAAGGCCCTCAATACCCGTTCGAGGCGCTTTGACCTTGTTTTGGCCGCCGGGGCGATCGGGCGCACCAGGGAGCGTGCCTCGGGGTGGGAACTTCCGGAACGATGGAGCGCTACGACACGATCGTCGTCGGCGGCGGGAACGCCGGGTGTGCCGCCGCAATCGCCGCCGCCCGTCACGGCGCGCGAACCCTGCTGATCGAACGCTACGGCTTTCTCGGCGGTACCGCGACGGCGGCGATGGTCGGCCCCTGGATGACCTTTCACTCCGGTGCGACCCGCATCGTCGGCGGCATCGCGCAGGAGATCGTCGAGCGCCTCCGGGCGGTCGGCGGTTCGCCGGGGCACCTCCACGACAGCTCGGATTACGTCGCAACGATCACGCCCTTCGACCCGGAGCTGCACAAAGCGTTGCTCTTCGAGCTGATGGACGAAGCAGGCGTGACCCTCCTCTTGCACGCCTGGTTCCTCTCGGCGATCTGCGAGGAGTCGCGCGTCGTCGGAGTGCGCGTTGCGACGATCGGCGGCGAGCTCGAATTTTTCGGAACGACGATCGTCGATGCGACCGCCGACGCGCTCGTCGCGCATTCCGCGGGCGCGGCGACCGAGCGCGGCGACGCGCGCGGGCGCGTGCAGCCGGCGAGCCTGATGCTGCGCGTCGGGCCGGTCGACGCCGATGCGCTCGCGGCGTATCTGCGCGCGCACCCGGACCAAGTGCGCAGTTCGTTACCGGTCGAGGAACTGCGCCCCGAAAACCTCTCGGCGGTCGCGGGGCTCTGGGATCTCTGGAATCTCGCTCGCGCCCGCGGCGACGTCACGATTCCGCGCGATATCGTCTCGCTCTTCGCCTCCCCCTATCCCGACGAGATGACGGTGAACATGTCGCGCGTGCTCGACGTCGATCCGCTCGATGCGTTCGATCTCACGCGCGCCGAGATCGAAGCGCGCCGTCAGGCATCCGAGCTCATTCGTTTCTTCAACGCGTACGTTCCCGGTTTCGAACGGGCGCGCGTTCTCGCCAGCGGCACGCAGGTGGGTATTCGCGAATCGCGACGCATCGTCGGCCGTTACACGCTCACGCGCGAGGACGTCGTGTCGGCGAGGCGTTTCGACGATGCGGTCGCGCGCAGCGCCTATCCGATCGACATCCACGATCCGTCGGGAGATGGAACGGTGACGCATCGCATTCCCGAAGGAAGGGCCTACGAGATTCCGTTTCGTTGCATGATTCCCGAACGCGTCGCGGGGCTCGTCGTCGCGGGGCGTTGCATATCGACGACGCACGAAGCGTTAGCCTCGGCGCGTTTGACGCCGACGGTGATGACGCTCGGTCAGGCGGCCGGAACTGCGGCGGCGTTAGCGAAGAAGAGCGCGCTCCCGGTCGGAGATATCGATATCTCCGTGCTGCGCGCTGCCTTGCAAACCGATGGAGTGGACTTGGGGGAATCGTAAAAATGAGTGAAGCATTACGCCGCGCGCGCGCGCTCGGAGTCGCCGTCGAGTTTGCCGATCTCGGTGAATGGGGCGTCGACGAACTGCGCTCGGAGTACGATCCGAACGGCCCGACGATTCGGGTCAATCTGCGGATCGCCGAGCACTTGGCATCGGGCGAGCTGGGCGAATTCATCTCGCTCGCCGTCGGCCACGAACTCTACCACCATCGCGAGCGCCTCGGCGATGTCGCCCGGCTCGAAAATCGCGCCGCGCGCGAATTCGCCGCGAACGAGTTCGCACGTTCGTTGCTCTCGCTCGACTGAGGAGCCGATGCGCTTATTCGCCGGGATCGACGTCGGGCAGAGTGCGACGAAAGCCGCGATCGTCGACGAAGCGGGCGAGGCGATCGCGCGCGCGAGCGGCGCGCCCGGCGACGAATTAGGGCTCGGGAGCGCTTCGACGCGCCTGCGCGAGGCGGTCGAGGGCGCGCTCGCCGGCGCGATGCGGCGCGCCCGGCTTCCGGCATCGACGCGCTTCGAGAGCGTCGTCGTTGGGATCAGCGGTTACGAAGGAAATCCACGCGGGCGCCGGCCGCGCATACGCGCTCGCCGCCTGCGCTACACGCACGATGCGGAGATCGCGCTCGCCGGAGCGCACGCCGGCGGCCCGGGCATCGTGGCGATCGCCGGAACCGGCTCGGTGGTGCGAGCGCGCGCGCGCGACGGGAGCGAGGTGCGGGTCGGCGGGCACGGCTATCTCTTCGGCGACGGGGGCTCGGCGTTCGGGCTCGCGCGCGACGCGTTGCGCGCCGCGGTGGCCGCCGAAGACGGGCGGCGCGAAACCGCGCTGCGCGGCGCGCTCGAACGGCACTTCGGCCGCGCGGCGAGCGCGTGCGTGCGGGCGTTTTATAGCGGTGCGATCGCGCGTTCGGAGCTCGCCGCCTTCGCGCCGCTGCTGCTCGCGCACGCACGGCGGGGCGAGCGCGCCGCGCGCGAGATCCTGCGCGCGCACGCGCTCGCGCTCGCCGAGGAGATTCGCGCCGCCGCACGGCTCGCGCGGCTGCGGAGCCCCGATCTCGCCGTGCTCGGCGGCCTCGCGGAGAACGCGACCTTCGAACGCGCGCTCCACGCCGCCGTGCGCGAAACGCTGCCCGGCGCGCGGTACCGGGCGCCGATCTACGACGCGGCGCTCGGCGCCGTGCTGCTCGCGTTCCTCCAGGCAGGGGTGCGCGTGCCGGAGTTCGTGGAGCGATGATCTCGTTCGAAGCGCTTCGCGGCGGCCTGATCGTCTCGGTGCAGGCGAAGCCCGGCAGCGCGCTCGACGACCCGGCCGCGATCGCCGCGCTCGCGCTCGCAGCGCAGGAGGGCGGCGCCGTGGGGCTGCGCATTCAGAGCGCCGCGCATATCCGCGCCGTGAAGGCGAGGTGCTCCCTTCCCGTCGTCGGTCTGGTGAAGCGCGAGTACCCGGGATTCGAACCCTACATCACGCCGACGCTTCGAGAGGTCGAGGAGATCCTGGGGGCCGGTGCAGAGATCGTGGCGTTCGACGCGACGCGGCGCGCGCGTCCCGAGGGCGCGACGCTCGAGCGCATCGTTGCCGCGATTCACGCAGCTTCCCGGGCGGCGATGGCCGATTGCGCGAGCCTCGAAGATGCGCGCGCCGCGCGCGCACTCGGTGCCGATCTGCTCGCCACCACACTCTGCGGGTACACCGAGGAGAGCCGCGGGACGCCCTTGCCCGCGCTCGATCTCGTTGCTCGCATCGCCGAGCTCGGCGGCTTTACGATCTGTGAAGGTGGGATCGGCAGCCCCGAAGCAGGAGAAGGTGCCCTGCGAGCGGGCGCCGATGCCATCGTCGTGGGGACGGCGCTCACCGGGCTCGCGGCCCGCGTCGGGGAGTTCGCGTCGGCCCTGAAGAAGTAAGCGGCGAGAGAGCTTCGACTTCTAAAGTCGGTGCGGGAGCCGCTCGCTCTTTCTATAGTTGGGAACGAGTTGGGAATATCCGGAGAAGAGCTTCTCTGAATGATGCGTCGTGAAAGGATTACCGGTGGTTGAGAAAGAGTCCAGCGTGAAGGGCCTCGGTCCGGGCTTTTGGCCGTTTACGGGCCTCCTCACGTTGCTTGCGATTGCAAATATTTATTTTTGGGCCGTTACGCCGCTCTCGCGCTGGATGCCGACGGCGGTGACCGTCGCGACGCAGATCGACGAACTCTTCCGCGTCTTCCTCGCGGTCGGTATCGCGCTCTTCATCTACATCCTCGGGTACGCGATCTTTTTCTCGATCGTCTTCCGCGCGCGTAAAGACGATCCGCCCGATGCGCTCGGCGTGCAGATTCACGACAACCACAAGCTCGAACTTTGGTGGACGGTCCTCCCGACGATTGCGGTCATCCTGATTTCTTGGGCGAGCGTTCGCGTGTGGTTCCCGATTCAAATCGCCTCGGCGTCGACGCCAGCGGGCTTGGTCGTCGAATCGATCGGGCACCAGTGGTTCTACACGTTCCGCTATCCCGGCATCAACGGCGAAGTCACCGGGAACATGCACCTTCCCGTCGGCGAGCCGGTGACGCTCAACGTCAGCTCCGAAGACGTCATCCATTCGTTCTGGGTTCCGGCGATGCGCCTGAAGCAAGATATGGTTCCGGGGCTCATCAACGTGATGCGCTTCACCACCGATCGCGTTGGACGCTATCGCATCATCTGCACCGAATTTTGCGGCGTCGAACACGGGGTGATGAACAAACAGTATCTCGTGATCGAACCGAAGGCGCAGTTCGACGCGTGGTATCACGGCTGGCAAGTCAAGAACGCGACCGCGAGTAACGCATTGCCGCAGATCTCCTCGGCGCCGATCGATCTCAGCGACGGTTCGGCCGCCGCCGGCCAGGTGCTCTTCTCGCAGAAGTGTTCGGCCTGTCACGCCATCGCGCCGTTCTCGAAGCGCATCGTCGGCCCGGGCCTCAAAGGCGTGCTGCACGATCCGGCGCACCCCAACTTGCTCAGCGGCAAGCCGGCGACACCGGCGAACGTCGCCGAAATTCTCCAGCACGGTCTGCAGGGCTCGTACGGTCAGATGCCCACTCAGGTGCAGAACGCGCTTACCGACAAAGACATCGCAAACCTCGTAGCCTACCTCAACACGTTGAAGTAGCGGGAGAAAGATCATGGCAGTAGCAGCAACTCACGTCGGCGGCGGTATCGCCGACCACGTCCACCCGGAACCGCAGGGCTTTATCCGGCGATACGTATTCTCGATCGATCACAAGATCATCGGCATACAGTATCTCATCACCGGCTTTATCTTTCTCGTGCTCGCCGGTCTTCTCGCCGAGGTCATCCGCACGCAGCTAATGAACGCGAACGGCGGCTTCGTCAGCAACAACACCTATAACGAAGTCTATTCGGTCCACGGTAGCGCGATGGTCTGGCTCGTCGTCATTCCTCTCATGACCGGCGCCTTCGGCAACTTCGTGATGCCGCTCCAGCTCGGCGCGCGCGACGTGGCATTCCCGTGGCTGAACATGATCAGCTTCTGGATGTTTCCGGTCGCCGGGTTGATGCTCTTCAGCTCGTTCCTCATGGGCGCGCCGGTCGCCGGCTGGACCGAGTACCCGCCGATGTCGCTGCAAGGCGAGGCAGGCACATCGATGTGGTGCGCCGCGATCTTCTTGGTCGGTATCAGCTCGACGTTGACCGGTATGAACTTCATGGTGACGATCCTCAAGATGCGCGCGCCGGGCATGACCCTCACGCGCATGCCGCTCTTCGTCTGGGCGCAGTTGGCGACCGCACCGCTCTCGATGGTCGCAACGACCGCGCTCGCGGGCGCGCTCGCCGCGCTCTTCATGGAGCGTCAGTTCGGCGTGCCGTTCTTCGACCCAACTAAAGGCGGCAGCCCGCTGCTCTGGCAGCACATGTTCTGGTTCTACTCGCACCCCGCCGTCTACATCATGATTCTTCCGGCGTTCGGAATGATCTCGGAGATTCTGCCGACCTTCGCGCGGAAACCGATCTTCGGCTACAAGATGATCGCGTTCTCCTCGGTAACGATCGCGCTCGCGGGCTTCATGGTCTGGGCGCATCACATGTTCACCTCGGGGCTCGCGCCGTTCATGCAGCTTCCGTTCATGTTGCTGACGTTCGTCATCGCGGTGCCGACCGGCGTCAAGATCTTCTCGTGGATCACCACGCTCTGGGGTGGAAAGATCCACTTCACCAGCGCGATGCTCTTCGCGATCGGCTTCGTGGTGCTCTTCGCACTCGGCGGCATCACCGGCATCTTCCTCGCCTCGGTCCCGACCGATCTCCACCTCCACGGAACCTATTTCGTGGTCGCGCATTTCCACTACGTGCTCGTCGGCGGCAGCCTCATGGGGATCTTCGCCGGCTTCTATTATTGGTTCCCGAAGATGTCGGGGCGCATGATGAACGAGACGCTCGGCAAGTGGCATTTCTGGCTTTTCGTCGCCGGCTTTAACGGCACGTTCTTGCCGATGCACTGGCTCGGGTTCGAAGGAATGCCGCGTCGCGTCGCCGTCTACGACCCGCAGTTCCAGTTCTGGAATCGGGTGGAATCGGTCTCGTCCTACGTGATGACGTTCGCGATCTTGCTCTTCTTCGTGAATATTCTCGTGAGTCTGCGGCGCGGCAAGAAGGCCGGCCCGAATCCCTGGAAGGCGCGTACGCTCGAGTGGCAGATTCCCTCGCCGCCGCATTACTACAACTTCAAGCACGTGCCGACCGTCTACGGCCTGCCCTACGATTTCAGCGAGCCGCTCCCGTATCGCGGGCTCGAAGACGAACTTACCGATGCCCCCGCTCCGGTTCCGGCCGGCGCTCACTGATCGCGTTTCCGAGGAAAGGTAGTAACGGTGGCAGTCGCCTCACTTCCCCATCAGCATGCCGAACACGCCGAGGGCGGCGTCGATCGTTTTTACGAAGAGACGCGCGACCTGCGGTTGACGGGCTTCCTGTTTTTCCTGTTCAGCGACGTCGTGCTGTTCTCGGCGTTCATCTTCGCCTATCTCTATCTTCGGAATAGCGGCCAGTCGTGGCCGCCGCCGGGGATCGCCCGGCTCGACGTTGCGTTCGCGGCGTGGAACTCCGTGGTGCTCTTCGGCTCCGGGGCGACGATGCATTACGCGCTCGAGAACTGGAAGCACGGGAACTTCAACAAATACGCGGGTTTGCTGATCGCGACGATCGTGCTCGGCATCGCCTTCCTCGGCGGCCAAGCGTACGAGTACACGCATCTCTATTTCGTCGATAAAATCTCGTGGGCGGGGAGCGGAATCTTCGGCGCCTCGTTCTTCACGCTGACCGGCATGCACGGGTTCCACGTCGCCGTCGGCGTCGTCTACCTCACCGTGTTGCTGTTGCAATCGATCCACGGCGTCTATACCAAAGACAAGTATTTCGGCCTCACCGCCGGTACGTTGTACTGGCATTTCGTCGACATCATCTGGGTCGTGCTTTTCTCGATCTTTTACCTCATCTAAGGAGCCACGAACGTGACCGGTTCAATGATCGCCAATATCGAACGGGCCGGCGCCATCGCCGGCGGTATCGTCGTGTTCTTCGTCTCGGTCGTCGCGTTAAAGAACGACTGGAAGACGCCGGGGCTCGACAACCAGTTCTTCAAAATCATGTTGGCGCTGCTGGCGTTCGGGGCGCTCATCGCGCTGCTCGCCGGAGCGCACGTTCTCGGTAACTTTGGAAAGGCGGCCTGACGCCATGCACGAAAAACCCGAAACCATCGATTTTTCCAGCGTCCCGCAATCGGGCGGTATCCCGAAATCCGTCGTCGCGCTGGTGGTGTTCGGCGTGATCGCCGTCTTTTCGATCGGCGCCGGAGTGATTCTGAACGCGGGCTTCCACCACGTGTGGCCCTCGCTGGAATCGTTACGAATCAAGCTCTAACGGCTAGTCGGGCGGTTTCCTAGTCGCGCCGCGGCGCGATGCCGATCGCGAGCCACGGTAGCTCGCCGTCGGGTAGGACCCCGGTCGGCACCCCATCGATCCGATGGATGCCGGCGTATCTCGAAAATTCGAGGTGCGCCGGTATCATTGCCGGCTCTAAATCTTTGCTGCCGAGAAACTCCCATTCGCAGGCGACGCTACGGTCTTCGAAGAGCGCCGCAACGTATCCCGATGAATCCTCGCTGGATCGCTCGTCGGGACCGCGATAGCGGACGTAGCCGTCGAGGATGAAGATGGGCTTAAACGTTTGCAGGTAGGCGACAAACGGCGCGACAAGCACCGCAAAGAAATACGCCGCAAAGGCGATGGCCCCGATGCCGAAAATCCACGCAATTTTTATGAGATCGCGATCCGAAGCGACGTGTTCCGAACGCCAGACGATGCCCCAGGTGAGAAACGCCATAAAGAGCGTGCCGAGAAACGGTTCGATCGCAATCGCCAAGCGCCCGCTCAATCCCCGCCAGACGATGCGCCGCTCGCGCTCGGTCCACGAGCGGTGAGCGAGGTGGCGGGAACTGCGGACGAACCGCGGCGCGCGCATCGGTGACATAGGCCCTCTATGAAACAGGCGCGGCTCGCTCGACGATGCGCCCGAACGGAATTTTTGCCGAGATCGCGCCGAAAATGCTGCTCCGTTCGCCGAAGCGCGTCTCGATAAACGCATCGGCGACCTCGTCGGGCGAATGGCGTCGCATCAGCGCCGCTTGCCAGAGGAGCGCCAGACGCTCGACCAGCACGCGCACGCTTCCTTCGAGTTCCTCGGGGGCGCTGGAAAGATAGCGTTCGACGAGCGCGAACGCGTCGCGCACCCGCGCGTCGTCGCGGATCGGTTCGTACTCGGTGCGGAGCGCTTCGATGCTCTCGGGCTCCTTGCGGAGGACGCGCAAGATGTCGAGCGCATTGATATTCCCCGAGCCCTCCCACACGGAATTGACCGGTACCTCGCGATAGAGCCGCGGCATCACCGACTCTTCGACGTAACCGTTTCCGCCGAGCGCTTCGATCGCTTCGCCGACGTGCGCGACCGCGCGTTTGCAGACCCAGAACTTTCCGATGCCGGTTCCAATCCGCTTCAACACCGCGGCGTGTCGGTCGCCGACCGCCGCGTCGGCGACGTCGGCGAGGCGCAGCGCGAGCATGGTCGCCGCCTCCGATTCCAACGCGAGATCGGCGAGAACGTTCGCCATCGACGGGTGATCGACGAGCGCTTTCCCAAAACTCATCCGATGGCGCGCGTGATGGATCGCTTGCGCGAGCGCCTGACGCATGAGTGCGGCGGAGCCGAGCGCGCAGTCGAGGCGCGTTTGATTGATCATGGCGGCGATCGTCGCGACGCCGCGCCCCTCTTCGCCGACCGCCCACGCTTGCGTTCCATCGAATTCGATTTCGGCGGAGGCGTTGCTGCGGTTCCCGAGTTTCGATTTTAGCCGTTGGATGGCGAAGGCGTTGCGCGTGCCGTCGGGGAGAATGCGCGGCACCAAAAAACAGGTCAATCCACCGGGCGCCTGCGCGAGGACGAAAAAGAGATCGCACATCGGTGCGGAGCAGAACCATTTGTGTCCGAGCAGCGTGTAGAGATTCCCGCCGCCCGAGCTGCCTTGCGGTGTTGCGAGGGTCGTGTTGGCGCGCACGTCGGATCCGCCTTGCTTCTCGGTCATCGCCATGCCGCAGAGCGCGGAGTTTTTCTCGGAGTACGGCGCGAGCCTTGGGTCGTAGCTACGCGCGGTAATATGCGGCTCCCACTCGGCGGCGAGCTCGGGTTGATGGCGAATCGCCGGGATCGCCGCGGCGGTCATCGAGATCGGGCAGACGTGTCCCGCTTCGACCTGGCTCCAAAGATAGAAGCCGACCGCGCGGCGCAACTGTGGGTGCGGGCGAGGATCGGCCCACGCCGCGGCGTGCAGCCCCCGTTCGACCGAGACGCGCATGAAGTCGTGCCATGCGGGGTGGTACCGTACTTCGTCGATCCGCTCGCCGCGCGCGGTAAATGCGTGCAACTCCGGCGGGAAGTCGTTCGCCAATCGCCCGCGTTCGATCCATTCCGGTTTCCCGGCGAGGAGCCCGAGCGCGCGCGCGTCGTCGAACTCCGCTTGCGGGGCGAGAGCGCGCAGCGCGTCGGTTAGCGCGCGGTCGCTCTGAAAGAGATCGTATTCCTCGAGCGGAGGAACTTGGTTGAAAACGGTATGGGTCGCCATCCGTTCATCGTTCGGCGCCGTCCGAGAGGTGCCTCGCGAGCGCGCGCTCGCGAGCGCGAGAATCGAGTTGGGTCGCTACGAGGAGCGCTAGAAGCGAGACGGCGACGAAGGCCAGGTACGCTTCGCGGAAACCGGCGTTCGGCTGGCGATGCGCGTCGAAGAGCCCGCCCGCGAGCGAGCCGCCGACCAGTTGCCCGACGATTAACGCCTGGCTGAGAAATCCGAGCGCGGTCGATCTTCGGTCGGGCTCGGCGGCATTGGTGATGATGTACCGCGTCGGCGCGCCGAGGAGCGCTCCGAAGCCGACACCCGCGACGAGCATCGCGACGATGCTCCACGCGAGCGACGTAAAGCCGAAGGCAAAGATGGCGAGCCCGATCGCGGTACAGGCGCTGCCGAGCAGCAGAACGCTGCGGCTGCCGATGCGATCGAGCGCTTTTCCCGAGATCGGAATGACCACGACGAACGCGAGCGCGCCGAGCGCGGCGATCGCGCCGGCTTCGATTTCGTTGCGGTGTTGCGCAGCGACGATCACCGTGGGCACGAAAAAGAGCGAGCCTTCGAGAAGGCCGATCAGCAATTCGAGCGCATAGGTTTTCGCAAGCTGCGGCGTGGAGAAGAGCGAGAGCGGGACGATCGGGTGCGCGACGCGCCGTTCGAAAAGCACGAAGGCGATGAGGATCGCAACGCCGGCGATTCCCAACCACGGATCGAGCGTCGTCAGGCCGGCGACCGCTACGAGCAGCCCGGCGGTCATCGCAATCAGGCCCAGCGCGTCGAGCGGCGGGCGGACGCGCGGTGCGTTCGTGGGGACGTCGCGTACGGCGCGAAAAAAGACCCAGGCGGCGAGGGGCAGGTTTGCCGCGAAAATCCAGCGCCAACTCAGCGCGTGCGTGACGACACCGCCGATCGTCGGGCCGAGGACCGCGGCCGCGCCCCAGGTCGCGGCGACCGCCCCGAGCGCCGCGCCCCGCTTCTCCAGTGAAATGACGTCGCCGATCGCGGCGGTTGCGACCGGAAAGATGCCGCCCGCGCCGAGCGCCTGCAACGCACGCGCGAGGAGGAAGACCGGATAACTCGGGGCCAGGATTGCGAGCAGCGAGCCGAGTGCGAAGAGCGAGATGCAAAAGAGATAGATCGTGCGCCGCCCGTAACGGTCCGCGAGCGTCGCCGCAATAGCAATACTCGCGACGTTTGCAAGCAGATAGAGCGTGAAGATCCAGGCGAGGTCTCCGAGCGGCACGGCGAACTGACGGCCGATCGCCGGAAGAGCCGGCGAAAGCACCGAGAGATCGAGCGCCCCGGCGAAAACGCCGAGCGCGAGTGTCAGGAGGAGCGAGCGGGTGCGTTTATCGAGCGTCGGAATCATCGCAGAATGATGCGATCGACGACCATGGAGAGCGACATCAACGCGAGATAGATTAATGAGTAGCGAAAGAGCTCTCGCGCGAATGCGTTCGTCGCATCTCGAAGCGTTTGAAACGCGTAATA
>JAJZVP010000122.1 GCA_021845615.1 bacterium
CGTTTCTCATCGCCGCGGGATCGAGCGCGCTCACGCTTGGGGTTCCCAATTCCCCCGGTGTAACCGCAGGGACCGCCGCCGATACGATCGTCCTTCCCTATAACGATATCGAAGCGGTTCGCGCCGCCTTCGCCGAGCGCGGTAAAGAGATTGCGGCGATCATCGTCGAGCCCTACGTCGGCAATATGGGCTTCATCGCGCCGCGCCCCGAATTTCTGCCGGGCCTGCGCGCGATCTGCGACGCGCATGGATCGTTGTTGATCTTCGACGAAGTGATGACCGGTTTTCGCATCGCGCGCGGCGGCGCGCAGGAGCGGCTCGGCATCCGCCCCGATATCACGACGCTGGGCAAAGTGATCGGCGGCGGCCTACCGGTCGGGGCGTTCGGCGGACGCGCGGACGTTATGTCCCAGCTCACCCCCGACGGGAAGATCTTTCACGCGGGCACGCTCTCGGGAAATCCGCTCGCGATGGCCGCCGGCTTGGCGACGCTGCGGGCGGTTCGCGACGACGGGACGCTCTACGAACGTTTGGAGATTCTCGCGCGTTTGTTTATCGAAGGTATGCGCGAACTCTTTGCCAAGTACGGGCGCCCGTTCACCGGCGGCTACGCCGGGTCGATGTTCGGTTTTTACTTTACCGACGAACCCGTCTTCGATCTCGACGGCGCGATGCGCGCCGATACCAAGGCGTACGCGGCATTTTTCCACGCGATGGCCGAGCGCGGCGTCTATCTCGCCCCCTCGCAATTCGAGGCGGGCTTCCTTTCCACCGCGCATACGACGCACGAAATCGAGCAAACGTTACATGCGGCCGACGAAGCGCTCGCTTCGATGGAAGCCGAGTAGCCGCCGATGCCGATTCTCTGTATCGGGCTCTCGCACCACACGGCGCCGGTGAGCGTGCGCGAGAGCCACGCGTTCCCAACCTCGCGCATGACCGAAGCGCTGCAGATGCTACACGGCTACGATGCGGTCAACGAAGCGGTCATGTTGCAGACCTGCGGCCGCCTCGAGATTTATGCCGAAGTCGATGAATTCGAACGCGGCGCCGAGCAAATCAAAACCTTCCTCACGCAATTTCGTCACGGCACCATCGATTTCGATCTCGAATCGTATCTCTACACGCATTTGGGGCGAGAGGCGGTCGAACATCTCCTGCGCGTGACCACCGGCCTCGATTCGATGTTGATCGGCGAGGCCGAGATTCTCGGCCAGGTCAAGAGCGCGTACCTCCACGCACAACGCGCCGGCGCCTGCGGCAGCAGCATGCACAAACTCTTTCGCGAAGCGTTGAACGCGGGAAAGGCCGCACGGACGCAAACGACGATCGGCGAAGAATCTGCGAGCGTGGCGACCGCCGCGGTGGATTCTATCGAAGCGCGCATGGGTTCGCTCGAGGATCGCTGCGCCGCCGTCATCGGCGCGGGCGCGATGGGGCGCAGCGCCGCGCGGCGCCTGCGCGGCCGCGGCGTCGGCACGTTGTTGGTCGCCAACCGCACGCACACGCGCGCGCAAGAACTCGTCGGCGAACTCGGATCGGGAATCGCCCACGATTTGCGCGAGATCGTCTCGATTCTCGAAGCGGCCGACGTCGTCATCAGTTCGACCGAAGCGAGTACCTTCGTGCTCACGACCGCCGACGTCGCCGAAGCGATGTCGCGGCGCCCCGAGCGCCCGCTCCTCATTCTCGATATCGCCGTACCGCGCGACAGCGATCCCGATATCGGCGATATCGAGGGCGTGACGCTTTTAGATATCGACGCGCTGAAGTCGGTCGTCGACGACCGCTTGGAGCGCCGTCGCCAAGCGATCCCGCAGGTCGAAGAGATCATCGTCGAATACCTCGAGCGGTTCCGCACGTGGTATCAAGCACGCACCACGGTGCCGACGATCGCGGCCCTTACCGAACGCGCGGAGGCGATTCGCACGGCGGAGATCGAGCGGCTCTTCGCGCGCCTGCCCGATCTCACGCCGCGGGAACGGATGCTCATCGTCGGCTCGTCGTTGACGATTCTGTCGAAACTCTTGCACCCGGCGGTGACGACGATTCGCGAAAAAGCCGGGAGCGACCGCAGCGAGGCGCTCGCGTTCACGCGCCTGCTCGACGAACTGTTTTCGCTCGACGGCGCGCACAATGGCCGGCTTCGTTAGTCTGATCGGCGCCGGCCCCGGCGATCCCGGATTGCTCACGCTTCATGCCGCGCGCGCGCTCCGCGAAGCGGAGGTCTTGCTCTACGACGCGCTCGCTTCGGATGCGGTGATCGCACTCGCATCTCCGACTTGCGAACGCACCTTCGTCGGGAAACGCGGCGGGAACCATGCGATGCCGCAGGAGCGAATCGAGGAACTGATGATCGAGCGCGCGCGCGAAGGCAAACGCGTCGTGCGATTGAAGGGCGGCGATCCGCTCGTCTTCGGGCGCGGCGGTGAAGAGGCGCAACGCCTTCACGCCGCGGGAATTCCCTTCGAAATCGTTCCCGGCATCAGCTCGGCGATCGCCGCGCCGGCCTACGCCGGCATCCCGGTCACGCATCGCGATTGCAACGTCGCGTTTACGGTCGCGACGGGTCACGAAGATCCGACCAAGGCCGAAAATACGCTGGATTGGGCGAAACTCGCCGACCCGCACCGCACGCTCGTCTTGCTCATGGCGATGGGAAATCTCGCCGAGATCGCAACGCGCTTGTGCGAGAACGGGCTCGCGGCCGAGACTCCGGCCGCCGTTATCGAAAACGGGACGCGCCCCTCGCAACGGACCGTCACCGGGACGTTGGCGACGATCGCCGAGAAAGCGAAGGGCGCCGGCCTCGCCGCACCCGCAATTTTCATCGTCGGCGAAGTGGTGCGATTGCGCGACGAACTCCGTTGGTTCGACCGCTCGCCGCTCTTCGGCAAGCGTTTGCTTTTGACGCGCCCCGCCGAGCAGTCCGAAGAGTTTGCGGCGCGCGCGCTCGCACGCGGAATCGAACCGATCCTCGCGCCGACCATCGAGATCGAAGCGCCCGACGATCCCACCCCGGCGAACGACGCGGTCGAGAGCCTCGACGGCTACGCGTGGGTGCTCTTTACCTCGCGGAACGGCGTCGACGCCTGCTTCGCTCGCTTGCACGCACTCGGACGGGACGCTCGCGCCTTCGGGCACGCGCGCGTTGCGGCGATCGGTGCGAAGACCGCGGAGCGTCTCGCGGCGTACGGCGTACGCGCCGATCTCGTGCCGAAAACCTACGTCGCCGAGGAACTCGCGGCCGAGCTGCTCCATCGCGCGAAGGCGGAGTCGCGAATTCTGCTCTTTCGAGCCCAAGAAGCTCGCGACGTTCTTCCCAGCGTACTCGCCGCCGAAGGGATGCGGGTCGACGACGTTGCGGCATATCGCACGCGCTTCGCGCGCGATCCGCAGTTTGCCGAAAAAGCCGCGCGCGCGGAGATGATTGCCTTCACGAGTGCCTCTACGGTGCGCGGATACATCGAACAATTCCCCAGTGAGGCGGCGGCGTTGGAGAGCGCCCGCGGGAAGATCCTCGGGGCGATCGGCCCGATCGCCGCCGACGCGGCACGCGCGTTGGGTTTCCACGTCGATCTCGTTGCCGACATCGCGACGACCGACGCGCTGCTCGACGCCTTCGAAACGTTCTTCACGGCAAAAAAATGAAATCGCGCGCGCTCACGCGCGGCGGCACCATCGCAGCCGCGTTCGTCGGCGCGGCCGCGTTGCTCGGGTTCCATCTCATCGGAGCGCTCGTACTCTTCGCGTTCTTTCTGCCGTCGGTCGCATTATCGAGACTGCCGCACCCGCACCCGGAGCGACTTCGCGATATCGATAAGCAGGGCGCGCGCGACGCATGGCAGGTCGTTGCGAACGGAGGCGTCGCTAGCGTTGCGGCGATCGTGGCGTTCCTCGTTCCGCAAACGCACGCGTCCGCCGCAGCGGCCTTCGTCGGCGCTTTCGCAGCGGCATCGGCCGATACGTGGGGAACCGAGATCGGCACGCGCTTCGGCAAGAACGCGCGCTCGATTCTCACCTTTCGAGGCGAAGCGGACGGACTTTCGGGAGGCATCACGGCGGTGGGAACGCTGGCGGAGATCGCCGGAGCGTTCGTCGTGGCGGCGAGCGCGGCGTTCTTTTCGTTCGTACCGCTCGTCGCCGGAACCCTCGGCGGAATCGCCGGCGCGTTTGCCGATTCGTACATCGGAGCGAGCGTTCAGGAACGACGCTATTGCGCGAGCTGCGCGCGAGCCTGCGAGAGCGACCCGCATGCGTGCGGCGCGCCGACGCAACTCGTGCGCGGCGCGCGCGGCTTTCGCAACGATGCGGTGAATTTCAGCGCGACGTTGGTGGGCGCGCTGACGGGCCTCGCCCTCTTCGCGATCGCTCCGCGCTATTTTCCGTAGGTTTTGCGCAAGTACGCGATGATGGCGTCGTCATCGTCGGCGATCTTCACGTCGCCGTCGACGAGCGACGGGATGCCCGTTCTGCCGAAAATCTCTTTCACCGCGACGCGTTCGCCGTGGTTTCGCGGCACGTTGACGACGCGATAATCGAGCAACAGGTCGGTCAAAACCCCACGCACGCGGGCGCAGTAGCCACACCACTCGGCTTGGTACAGGACGATATCGGTCGCGATCATAGGGAGGGAATCCGCGAAAGCCCGCGCCGCCCCTGCTGCCGGGAGCATTCTCTCAAGCGCCCGTCGAATGTCGCAGGAGCTCCAGCCGGACTTTCGATGATGCTCGAACGCAACGACGACCGACGGCGACGGACGAGCGCGGCACTCGGCGCTTCGCTCGCGCTCCACCTCGTGCTTCTCGCCTTCATCCCTTCGCTCGTCGCCGTCCGCTCGCGGCGCCCCAGCGTTGCGACGCTCTCGTTCGCCCGTATCGCGCGCATCGAGTTGGCGCGCTCGCCGCGATCGCCGCAGCCGCGCCGCCGGCTACCACAGCGCCATCCCCCGCAACGCCTCGCGACGCCGGCACCGCTGCAC
Source organism: bacterium (assembly GCA_021845615.1). Lineage (GTDB taxonomy): Bacteria > Vulcanimicrobiota > Vulcanimicrobiia > Vulcanimicrobiales > Vulcanimicrobiaceae > JABEUX01. The sequence goes on from JAJZVP010000122.1 coordinate 4,982, forward strand.
CCCAAACCGACGAAACCCCGCCCCACGCACCCGATTCCCCGGTCGGAGCCTCCCGCACCGCTCGTCGCCGTCGCCGCCGCGGCAGCTTCGCCAAGCCCTCTTCCGAGCGCGATCGCGAGCCCGAGCCCGAGCCCGGGACCCGAGGCGACCGCGAGCTCCGCTCCGATGCAAATCGCCAGCACGGAGCACCTCGACCGCGGAGGCTATCTGCCCTTCGGAGCGCGCCAGGCGGAGCCGGTGATCGACGCACGCACCGCGCGTCGCCTTCGCGCCCTCGGTCTTCACGCGACGATGACGGTGCGCGTCGACGGCAACGGCCGCGTGCTCGCGCTCTCGTTCGCCCCGCCGGTCGACGCGGCGAGCCGGACGCGCGTGCTCGCGCTCCTCGCCGTCGCTTCGTGGGATCCAGCGGTCTGCGGCGGCGGGATCCCCTGCACCGGCGAAACGACGATTCGGTTGTAGGGCGCACGGCCCCACGCCCGAGGGCGGCCGGTGTCAGCCCGAGTAGCCGCCCGCAGGCGGCGTATCGAGGGCGGGTTGTCAGCCCGAGTAGCCGCCGCAGGCGGCGTATCGAGGGCGGGTTGTCAGCCCGAGTAGCCGCCGCAGGCGGCGTATCGAGGGCGGGTTCCGGCGCCTCGATACGGCGCTTGCAGCGCCTACTCGGCGTGACAACTCCGGTACTCGGCGCGACAACGCAGCCCGCGACCGATGTCAGCCCGAGTAGCCGCCCGCAGGCGGCGTATCGAGGGCGGGTTGTCAGCCCGAGTAGCCGCCCGCAGGCGGCGTATCGAGGGCGGGTTCCGGCGCCTCGATACGGCGCTTGCAGCGCCTACTCGGCGTGACCCCAAGCCTACTCGGCGCTTGCAGCGCCTACTCGGCGTGACAGATCCGCCTCTGGCGAAAATGCCGCTACAAAATCGACTGTCCGAGCGCCGAGCAGATAAGCCCGACCGCGAGCGC
>JAJZVP010000123.1 GCA_021845615.1 bacterium
GTGCTGTCGGTCGCCAATCTCGATAACGGGCTCGGAGCCCGAGGGAGCCCCGGCGTGGCCGACAGGTTCTTCACCCCAGATTCGAGGCGAAGCCGCCGGATCTCCCGGCCAGCCCAACATATCAGGGCCGCACTTCGGACCCCGCCTCGATACGGCGCCTGCAGCGCCTACTCGGCGTGACAACTGCGTCGCCTCGATACGGCGCCTGCAGCGCCTACTCGGCGTGACAACTGCGTCGCCTCGATACGGCGCCTGCAGCGCCTACTCGGCGTGACAACTGCGCCGCCTCGATACGGCGCCTGCAGCGCCTACTCGGCGTGACAACTGCGTCGCCTCGATACGGCGCTTGCAGCGCCTACTCGGCGTGACAACTGCGCCGCCTCGATACGGCGCTTGCAGCGCCTACTCGGCGTGACAACTGCGTCGCCTCGATACGGCGCTTTCAGCGCCTACTCGGCGTGACAACTGCTCGGCGTGAGAAATGCGCGCGCTACGACGGCGTGCGCAATATCTCCCAGACCTGCGCGAATTTCGGCGGGCGTCCGTAGAGCATCATGCCGACGCGATAGAGCTTCCCGGCGAACCACGCGATGCCCCAGAGCGCGAGTAGGTTCAAGGCGATCGACGTGCCGATCTGCCAGATCGGTACGTGCGTTACCGCCATGCGCGCGAACATCACGAACGGCGAGACCAGCGGCACGAAACTTGCGACGATGACGGCGGGAATCGAGGGCGCGTTGATTGCGAGGAAGGCGATGAAATATCCGGCGAAGGTCGGAATGAGCAACGGTCCCGAGATGCTACCGAGGTCCTCGGTGCGATTGATCAGCGAAGCGACGCCGGCGAAAACCGTCGAGATCTGCAGAAAGCCGAGAATGAAGAACACGATAAAGGCGGCGATCACTTCGGGGGAGAGCGTATTGCCGAGCAGCCCCCCGAGCGAGAACGGGCTCGCCGCGGCGGAACTCGCCGCAGGGCCACCGCCGTTCGACCCGAGCGCTATGCCGAGGGCGACCCAGATGACGAGTTGCAAAACGCTCAGCGTCGCGCCGACGAGAATCTTTGCAATCAGCAGCACCATCGGGTCGACGGTCGCAATCAATAATTCGGCGATGCGGCTCGTTTTCTCTTCGGCGACCGCCGACATGACGAACTGGCTGTTTACGACGATCAGTATGTAGAGAAACACCACGAGCGTCATCGCGAGCCCTTGTGCCGCTTCCGCCTGATGCACCGAGTGGAATTTCGTGCTCAACGAGCGCACATCGATCCGCGCGTCGAGCGCTGCGGCGATCTGTGCGTTCGTGAGGTGTGTGGCGTGCTGCACCTGCAGCGGAAGGAGCGCGGTGCGTACGCGCCCGGTCGGCACGCTGGTTGGGTTCTTCGCGAAGATCGTGATGCGAAGTCCCGTTTTTACATCTTGAATCGAGACGGCATTATCGGCGTGGAAGCGCTTTAAGAGCGCCGCGTCGATTTTTGTCGATGCCGGGACGACGCCGCGAACCGTGAGCGTTTTTGCGAGCAACGGACGCGCTTGTGCCGCGATGGGAGCATCGGCGACGATTAGAATCTTCGTTCCCTGGCTGACGATCGATGGCGCGAGCATCGTCGGGAGTTTCAGCATCGCGACGATGGCGAGCGTTCCGAGCAGTAAACCGATAATGAACGGGCGCGATTTGATCCGGCGCATGAGGTCGCCGGAATAGACCGTGATGAAATCGTTCATGCCGCAACTCCGATCGCGCGAAGATAGATATCGTGTAGCGAAGGCTCGACCACCTCGAACCGAACGATGGAATCCGCGCCGACGAAGGTGCGAAGCATCGCGGCGAAATCGCTGTTCGCGGGCACGTTGAGATCGAGGGCTCCGTTCTCGCTTCCGGCGACCGTCGCTCCGAGGCCGACGGCGGCATCGCGCAGCGCTTTACTATCGGGAGCGACGCGGACCAGGCGAGTCGGCCATGCGGCGCGCAATTCCGCGAGCGTCCCGGTCGCGCGCGTCTCGCCCTTGTTGATCACGCAATATGCGGTGCAAAGTTGTTCGAGTTGCCACATCTGGTGGCTGGAGAGCACGAGCGTCGCGCCCTTCGCTTTTAGCTCGAGTAAGACGGCGAGCAAGATATCGGCGTTGACCGGATCGAGCCCTGAGAACGGTTCGTCGAGAATTAAAAGCTCGGGTTCGTGCAGGGCCGCGCAGGCGATCTGCACTTTTTGCTGGTTGCCCTTCGAAAGTTCGGCGGCGGGGCGCAGCGCGTAGGTGCCGATCTCGAGCCGCTCGATCCACGCATCGGCGCGCTTCGCCGCCTCGGGTTCGTGCAGGCCGTGCAGCCGACCGAAATAGATGATTTGCTCGCGTACCGCCATCTTGCCGTAGAGCCCGCGCTCTTCGGGAAGGTAGCCGAAGCGGCGACGCATCGCTCGATCGATCGCTTTTCCGTTCCAGGTTACCCGCCCGGCATCGGGATTGAGAATGTTGAGGATGGTGCGCATGGTCGTCGTCTTTCCCGATCCGTTCGGGCCGAGAAGGCCGAACACCGAACCGGCGCCGATCGAGAACGAGACGTCCCGTAGCGCTTGAACGCTACCGAAACTTTTTTGAATATGCTCGACGGATAACACAAAATCTCCCTTGCAGCGAGGATCTCCGGGCTCTCTACCCGGGGGTGCGCGAAAAGTTTCGTTGCAGCACGAAGATCGCCGCCGCGGCGACCACGAAGCCGACCTCGTACGAGAGGTCGCCAAGGGCCGGAACGGCGCGCGGCACCGGGCCGACATACCACGCCTGATTCCAGAATGGGAGCGATGCGAGCACGCCGAGCATCCAGGCGAGGGTTCCGGCTCGGAATCCCGTCGCCCGTTGCGGATCGTCGCGTTCGCGCGCGAAGAGCACGACCGCCGCCCACGGGGCGGTCCAGTACGAGAGCAGTAACAGAAAGTTCGAGTAGCCCTCGGCGGCGACGCGCGGATCGCTCCCGAAGAAGGCGATCGCCGCACCGATTCCTCCGACCACCAGTGCGGCGGCGACGCGCGGCACGGCGATGCGCGTCGCGACGAGAGCGGCGAGCGCGCCGGAGTAGAGATTCATGCTGTTCGCCGTGAGCGTGCCAAGCACGATCGTGGCGAGCGCGATCGTGGCGATAAGCCCGTGTCCGAGAAGCGCGGCGATGGCGTCGGTCGGCGATTGCGCCGCACTAGCGCGCTGCCCGAGCGCGCTCGCCGCGAGCGCGCCGAGCAGTTCGATCGCGATGCAGGGCAACGCGCTGCCGAGGAAGCTATACCAAAACAGCGCGCGCCGCGAGGTTTCGCGCGGCAGATAGCGCGCGTAGTCGGCGGCACAGGGGAGCCACCCGGTTGCGTACGAGAACGAGAGCGCGACCGCGAACGAGAAGCCTGCGATCGCACCGCCGATGGCGAGCGGGGCGTCGGCGTGGAACGCGTTGCCGGCGGGGTGTCGGGCGATCGTCGCGACTGCAATCGCGACGAACCCCGCGGTCAGCAAGGCGACCGCGGCGCGTTGGAAAGCGTGGATGAGATTGTGCCCGTACATCGCCAACGCGACCTGTGCGAGCACGAGGATTGCGAGGTTCGTGGTGAACGGCCAATGCGTTAACGTCGCGAGCGCGTAGGCGCCGAAGACGCTGTTGACCGCGAACCAACCGACTCCGGCGAGAAACGCGAGCGCCGCGGGAGCGCGATTGCCGCTGCGGCCGAACGCGCGCTGCGAGGCGACCATCTGCGGCACGCCGTCGCGCGGCGCGCGTATGCTCAGGCGGCCGAGGAGGGCGTACCCGGCGAGATTGCCGACGATGATGCCGATCGTCGCCGAACGCAGATCCGTGCCGTAGAGCGCGACGATGTAGAGGCCGACCATCCACGTGGCGATTTCGGCGTTCGCGGAGTACCACAGCGCGAAGAGATCGCGCGCGCGTCCGTGTCGCTCGCGATCGGGAATCGTCTGCGTTCCCAGCGGTTCGAGGGCGACGATGCGTTCGCCGTATTCCGGCGACGCGTCGTTCATGCGTGCAGCGAGGCGATCCAGCGTTCGACGTCGTCGATGCGCGATGGCAGAATCTCCGAGAGATTCTCGCCGCCGCTCGCGGTGACGACGACGTCATCTTCGATACGCACGCCGATGCCGCGATACTCTTCGGGAACCGTCGCGTCGTCGGGTTGGAAATAGAGCCCGGGCTCGACCGTGAGCACCATCCCCTCGCGTAACGTCCCGTACCGGTAGGTCTCCATGCGCGCGCGCGCGCAATCGTGGACGTCGATGCCGAGCATGTGGCTGACGCCGTGCAACGAGTAGCGGCGGTAGAGCTGGCGCTCCGGGTCGAGCGCTTCTTCGAGCGAGCACGTCAGGATTCCGAGATCGATCAACCCTTCGGCAAGTACGCGCATCGCGCGCCGGTGCGGTTCGCGAAACTCGTTTCCGGGGACGACCGCGGCCATCGCGGCGCGTTGCGCCTCCCACACGAGTTCGTAGACGACGCGTTGCTGGCGGTTGAAACGTCCGCCGATCGGCAGCGTGCGCGTCACGTCGGCGGTATACAACGAATCGCATTCGACACCGGCATCGAGCAAGAGCAACGCTCCCGATTCGAGCAATCCGGTGTTGCGATTCCAATGGAGGGTACAGGCGTGGTGCCCGGCCGCGGCGATGGTGAGATAGCCGACGTCGTTCGCTTCAATGCGAGCGCGCGCCCAGAACGCCGCTTCGATGGCGCGCTCGCCGCGCCCGGCGCGCATGACGCGAATCGCATCTTCGAAGCCGCGCTTGGTGATCTCGACGGCTTTGCGCAACTCGGCGATTTCGTAATCGTCTTTGATGAGGCGCATCTCGCCGAGCGTCTCCGCGAGTTCGTTATCTTCGCCGAGAACGCGCACGCGCGTGCCCGAAGCGCGAATATCGCGCAGGTAGTCGGCCTTTTCCGAGAGATCGGCGACGGAGTCGACGGCGTAATACGCTTGGCTTTCGTCGAGCCCGCGATGGCGGCCAACCCAAAGTTCGCCGCGAACGCGATCGGTAAAGAACGCCGCGGTTCCGCGATTGTGCGCCGCGGTAAAGAGCCGGGTGCGGTGGCAGGCGCCGTCGGGCTCGAGGACGAGGAGCTCGTCGGGTTCGCCGCCGCCCATCAGGTATGCGAAATCGCTATCGGGACGGAAGCGGAAATTCGTATCGTTCGCGCGCACGTGTTCGGTGCCGGCGGGCAGGACGAGATACTCGCCTGGAAACCGCTGGGAGAGCTCGCTCCGCCGCGCCTGGAAGCGGGCGATCTCGGGGTGCGCCTTGCGGACGGGGGCCTGGTGGAGCCAACCCGAGGACATAAAGTCGATCAGGGCCTGCGGGTTGTCGGGGTCGTGGCTCGCACGTTCTTGTAGCTCGCTCATGGGGTTTTCTTCGCGTCGGCCCTAGGAACGTCCGCCCGCCTCGGGTAACCGCGCCACATGTTTCAAGCCTCCGACGTCAAGCCGAACGACGTCCTCGCGAACGAGCGCACCTTTCTTTCCTACGTGCGAACCTCGCTCTCGTTTATCGCTTTCGGTTTCGTGATCGCGCGCTTTTCGCTGGTCTTGCGGGAATTTTCCGGCGTGCTCCACCTGAAAAGCACGGTGAACGAGGGCATGGCCTCGTGGTTCGGTGTCGTTATGGCGCTCGTCGGCGTGCTTTTCGGCATCGCTGGCGCTCTGCGCTACGCGCTCACCGACCGAGCCCTGCGCCGCGGCGAGACGCTCGCGTTGCCGGTTACCTGGGCGGTGATCGGGACGGCGATGCTCGTCGGGATCGGCGCGATCGTCGCCACGCAATTATTCGCCCTGCGCTAGCGCTCGCTGCGGCGCCGGGGTGTCACGCCGAGTAGGGCTTGTGTCACGCCGAGTAGGCGGCGAAGCCGCCGTATCGAGGCGGCGCACATAGGTGGCACGCCGAGTAGGGCTT
>JAJZVP010000124.1 GCA_021845615.1 bacterium
CCTCGTCTGGGACGCGTGGACGCATGACGCGGGCCGGGGCCCGTCGAGCGCGTCGCACGGGACGGAGTATAGAAGGGCTCCCCTCCACCGTCAAGCGTTTTTGCCGCAACGGGCCGATTTTCTAGCGCTACGGCAGCGGGGGCTCGCTCCCTCGGCGCTGGCGGGCGGCCTCGTAGAGGAGCACCGCAGCCGCGACGGAGGCGTTGAGCGAGGCGACCCCGGCGAGCATTGGGATCTTCACCCGGAAGTCGCAATTTTTGGCGACCAGCGGGGCGAGCCCCGCCCCTTCCGCCCCGATGACCAGCGCGAGATCCCGGTTGAAATCGACGTCGTACATCGACTCGGCGCCTTCGCCGGCATCGGCACCGGCGATCCAGAGCCCGCGCTTTTTGAAGGCGGCGATCGTTTGCGCGATATTGGTGACTTGAGCGATCGGAATGTGCGCGGTCGCACCCGCGGCGGCTTTCCGTACCGTCGCGTTGATGCCCGCACTCCGGCGATCGGGAAGAACGATGCCGTTCGCGCCGACGCATGCGGCGGTACGAACGATCGCGCCGACGTTATGCGGATCGGTGAGATGATCGAGCAGGACTACGAGCAGCGGTGCTCCATCGCGCGGCACGAGCACCTCCTCGAGATCGGCGTACGGAAAGGGAGCGCTCCGTGCGACGACACCTTGATGGGCCTTGTAGGGCAGGCGCGCAAAAAATTCGCGCCCCTCGAAGCGGGCGCGCAGGCCGCGCTCCTCCGCCGCCGCGAGCAAGGCGCGCAAGGCGGGATCGCGCGCGCGATCGCTCGCGACGTGCAACGCGAGGATCTTTTCACCGGCTCCCAGCGCTTCTTCGACGGCGTGAATTCCGTAGATCACGTCGTCAAAATCGAGCGCGGCTTTCATTCGCGCACCGGCTATCGGACGACGCTCCATACCGAACCCTCCTTACCATCTTGTATTTCGATGCCGCAACGCAGGAGCGCATCGCGTAACCGGTCGCTGCGCGCCCAGTCCTTGCCGGCGCGCGCTGCGAGCCGTTCCGCAATCGCTCGTTCGAGCGCCGCCCGTGCGTCCTCGATCCCGTCGAGCCAGGGTTCGCCGATCTCGCGGCGCAGCGCCGCTGCGAGGTCGGAGGGTAACGGAAGCGCTTCCGGCTCGGCGAGCCAACGTTCGTCGGGCTCGATTCCGAGCAGCGTCAGTGCGTTTCGAAGCTCCGCCAACCGCTGCGCGGCGCCCTCCGTCTCGGCATTCCCCGCCGCAGCGAGGACCTCGCGCAGCGCCGCAGCGGTATTCATGTCGTCGTCGAGCGCTGCAACCACGCTCGCGGTCAACGCGCCGCCTTCGCGAATGGAGCCGTTCGCGCTCCCCACCACTGCGTGGAGGGCGCGATAATCGCGGCGGAGCCGCTCGAGCGTCGCCTCAGCCCCCGCCATCGCTTCGTCGGTAAAGTTCATGACTTTTCCGTAGCCGGTCCGCAAGAACAGCAGCCGAATCGCCTGCGGATCGTAGCGATCGAGCACGTCGCAGAGCGGTTCGAAATTCCCGAGCGATTTGCTCATCTTGCGATTGTCGAAAAGCAACAATCCACCGTGCAACCAAAAATTCGCCATCGGCGGCTGCGCCATCAACGGCTCGCTCTGCGCGATTTCGTTTTCATGATGGGGAAAAATGAGATCGGCGCCGCCGCCGTGGATATCGAAGCCCGTCCCCTCGGGGTCGAGCAACGCATGCGACATCGCCGAACACTCGATATGCCATCCCGGCCGCCCATCGCCGTAGGGTTCGAACGGCCAATGCGGCTCGCCGGGCTTCGCGAATTTCCATAGCGCGAAATCGAGCGGTTCTTCTTTCGCTTCGTCGATTTCGATGCGGGCGCCCGCCTCGAGCTCGGCGATATTCCGATTGGAGAGCGCGCCGTACCGTTCGAATTTTCCGACGCGATAATAGATACCGTCGCTCGCCACGTAGGCATAGCCGCGCTCGATCAAGGCCACGATCGTTTCGCGAATTTGCGGAATGAACTCCGTCGCGTAGGGCTCCTTATCGGGTTCGCGCACGCCGAGACGTTGCATCGAACGCTTGAACTCCGCGTAATAACCGTCGACGATCTCTCGCCATGAAACGCCGAGCCGATGTGCCGCGGCGATGCTACGATCGTCGATATCGGTGACGTTTTGAACGTAGGTCACTTCGTACCCCGAAAACGTCAGATAGCGACGGAGGATATCGAAAAAGAGAAAGGAGCGCGCGTGCCCGAGGTGCGCCTGTGCCGACGGCGTCAGCCCGCAGACATAAATCGAAACGCGCCCATCGCGGCGCGGTTGGAACGGCTCGACCCGGCGAGTACGGGTATTATAGAGCTGCAGCGGCATCGTCGTTTCCTTGCGAACGTTCGAGCGCCCGCAAGCGCCCTTCGAGTTGGGCGACGCGGGTCTGTAATTGCGCGATCTGCACCGCATCGGGATCGGGCATGAGGACGCGTGGTGGTTCGTTCGCGTCTCGTACGGGTTCTCCGTCGATGAACACCACCCGTCCCGGAACGCCGACGACGACCGCGTTGGCGGGAACGTCGCGAACGACCACCGACCCGCCGCCGATCTTCGTATTCTCGCCGATCGTGATCGCGCCGAGCACCGCCGCGTTGACGCCGACGACGACGTTACGATCGAGCGTCGGGTGGCGTTTTCCGTGCGAGAGGCTCGTTCCGCCGAGCGTGACGCCCTGATAGATGGTGCAATCGTCGCCGATCTCCGCCGTTTCGCCGATCACCACGCCCATGCCGTGATCGATGAAGACGCCCGTGCCGATCGTCGCGCCCGGATGGATCTCGATCCCGGTAAGAAAGCGCACGACGTGCGCGAGCCAGCGCGGCAGCAGCGGAACGCCCCAACCGTGCAGCACGTGAATGAATCGATGTGCGAACAGCGCGTGGAAGCCCGGATAGGAGAGCAGCACGTCGAGCGCGCCGCGTACGGCGGGATCGCGTTGTAACGGCGCGCGAAAATCCGCGGCGATCGTCTTCAACAATCCCACTACGAGGGCCGCTTTCCGTGGATCGGCTCGAAGGGCTTCCCATCGGGGCCGAAGGCGATCGGTTCCAAGCCGCGCCCGTGCAGGAGCCGCGAGTTGATCGCGCCGATGCGAATCAAAATACGATCGTGTCCGAGAAGCGGAAAGAGCAACTCGAGCGCTACGTCGTCGCGCACGCCGGTGAGCGCCATGCGTACGCTATCGAACGCATCGGCCGCGCTCAAACCGAACTCTTCGCCGATCGCCGCGAGATCGTGAGCGAGCGGAAGGGCGCGCAACTCGGGTTGCGCGTCGACGTACTGTCCGACGGCATCGAGAAAGAAGAGCACCTCGCGCGAGCGGAGTCGCTCCAGTTCCAACGCCGGTACGATGCAGGATTCCGCCCGCAACGCGAGCACCAGCGGACGCGCGAGGTCGAGATCGGCGACGCGCTCCCCGTAGGCTTCGAGAAAGGTCTCGATCCAACGCAACGCCGCATCGGGTGCGGGCGTTTCGAGGAGTCCCCAGTCCTGCATGCGGCGCGCGAGCGCGAGAACGTTCGGGCTCACGATTCGAGCCGCTCGACGGTCGCGACGGCATAGACGGCGATCCCCGTCCCGTCCCCGGTATATCCCATTCCCTCACTACTCTTTGCTTTTACGCTCACGGCACTCGCATCGACGCCGCATCGAGCGGCAAGGTTGCAACGCATCGTCTCAGTGAACGCCGCCAGGCGCGGACGTTCTACGACGATGGTCGCATCCAGATTGCCGACGCGATAGCCTCGCGCTCGAACGAGGGCGACGCAGGCCGCCAATAATTCCAGAGAATCGGCGTCCTTCCACCGAGGGTCGCTATCGGGAAAATGCTGCCCGAGGTCGCCGAGCGCGAGCGATCCCAGCAAGGCATCGGCGACGGCATGCGCGAGCGCGTCGGCATCGGAGTGTCCGAGCGCCCCCCGCTCGCTGGGAATCTCGACGCCACCGAGAACGAGCCGTCGGCCGACGACGAGCCGATGGGCGTCGAAGCCGTGCCCGACGCGCATCATCGCGGAACCCCGACGCGCGCCATGCGCGCGCGAAGGATCGCCGCCGCGAGCTCGCGGTCGCTCCGCTCCGTCACTTTCAGGTTCTCCGGGCTCGACGGAACGATCGTGCAGCGCACACCGATCGCCTCCAGCAACGCGATGTCGTCGGTCGCAGCGATCCCGGCCGCGACGGCGCGTTCGTGCGCCGCGAGCAGGTCGGCGGTGGTTGCGAATTGCGGGGTCTGCGCTCCCCAAAGATGCTCGCGTGCGACGGTCTCGCGAACGATCATCGAGCCCTCATCGGTTCTTTTGAGCGTGTCGACGATACGCGTCGCGAGCAGCGCCGCGCGACCCGGTCCGACCTCGCGCATTCCCGCCTCGATCTCTTCGGCGCGCACGCAAGGGCGCGCGCCGTCGTGGATCGCGAGTGCATCGCAGCGACCGGCGAGCGCGCGCAGACCGTTTCGAACGCTCTCTTGGCGCGTCGCGCCGCCCTCGACGACGGGTTGCAGACGATCGCCGAGAATCGGTCGCGCGACGCGCTCGACTTCGTCGAAGGCCGCGGGTGCCGTCACGAGCGCGACGACCGAGAACGCCTGCACCGACGCGATCGCTTCGAGCGACCACGCAAGCATCGGGCGGCCGGCGATCTCGACGAGTTGTTTGAAGCCGCCGAAACGGCGTCCCTCGCCCGCCGCGACCACCAGCGCACCCCAGCGCATCACTCTTCGCCCTCCTCGCCTTTCGGGCGCGCGAAGATCATGCGACCGGAAACGGTCTGCAGTACGCTCGTCACGATGACGTCGAGCCGATCGCCGAGATAGCGGCGCGCGCGTTCGACGACCACCATCGTCCCATCGTCGAGGTAGGCGACGCCCTGGTGCGGCTCCTTTCCCTCGCGAACGACGTGCACGCGCATCTCTTCCCCCGGCAAGACGACGGGTTTGAGCGCCGCCGTCAGTTCGTGCAGGTTGAGCGTCATCACGCTCTCGACGCGCGCGACGCGTTGGAGATTGTAATCGTTCGTGACGATTTTCGCGCCGAATTCGCGCGCGTAGCGAACGAGTTTCGCGTCGACATTTCCCGGCGCGAGTTCGGGATAGTCGCGGTCGACGACTTCGAGCCCCGCGACTTCCTGCAAGCGGCCGAGCACGTCGAGACCGCGTCGCCCGCGCGCGCGCTTCAGCGCGTCGGCGGAATCGGCGATCTGCTGGAGTTCGCGCAGAACGAAGCGCGGAAGCACGAATGGCCCTTCGAGGAAGCCGCTCTTGATCGCTTCGACGATGCGCCCATCGACGATCACCGAGGTATCGAGCACCTTTGGAGAGAGCCCCGAGACGAGCGAAGGCGGCAGCGGAACGATGCGCAACTTCGCACCGATACGCGCGCCGAGGTAGGCGATGAACATCGCGACGACGAGATAGACGAGAATCGCGACGAGGCTTCCCGTCTTTCCCGCGACGCCGACGAATTCGAAAAAGATGCTCTTGGTGAGATAGGCGATCACCAAGCCGACGATCAAGCCGGCGGCACCGCCCACGAGTTCGGAGGGTGCGAGCCGTTCGACCGAGCGTTCGACGGCGCGCGCTTCTTCTTCAAAGAGCGACTGTGCGATCGGCGCGAGAAAGATGCCCACCACCGCGCCGACGACCGAGGCCCCGATATCCAACAGAACCTGCAACCCCGATCCGGCGGTATGGAAGGTGAGTACGCGTAGATAGGCCTCCTGCCCGACGAGAAAGCCGGCGACGGCAAAAAGAATCGCGAAGATCGCGCGCAGGAGCGTCGAGGAGAGATTCGTCGTTTTCACTCGAGCGTCACAAAGGCCCCACAAACGGTATT
>JAJZVP010000125.1 GCA_021845615.1 bacterium
CGGCCGCCGTCGACCACGAGCGTCGTGCCGTTGACGAACGCGGCATCGCTCGATGCGAGGAAGCAGATCGCGGCGGCGAGATCTTCGGGTTTGCCGATCGCGCCGGTGACCTTTTCCGCGCCGCTCTTGACGTTGGGGTTGTTCCACAACATCGGCGTATCGACCGCGCCCGGAGCGACCGCGTTCACGCGAATCTTTCGTGCGGTGAGTTCGATGCTCAAACCGCGAGTGAACGCTTCGATGGCGCCCTTCGAGGAAGCGTACGGTACGACGTTCGCCGTCGTTGCGTGCGCGTGAACCGAGCTTAAATTCACGATCGTGCCGCCGTCGTTCATCTGCGGAATCCCGTACTTACAAAAATAAAAGACCGAACCGAGATTCGTCGTTATGACGTGAAAGAAATCGGCCTCCGCAATATCGACGATCGGCGTGAACGTCATCATCGCCGCATCGTTGACGATCGCGTCGATCTTCCCGTACGCCGCCACCGTCTTCGCAATCACCGCCTGCACTTGCGCCGAGTTGCCGACATCGACCGCGACCGCGAGCGCCGTTCCGCCCGCAGATACGATTGCGTCGACGGTTTTTTGCGCGGATTCGACGTGCAGATCGGCAACGACGACGCGCGCGCCCTCGCGGGCGAATTGCAGGCAGGCGGCCATGCCGATTCCCGATCCGCCGCCGGTCACGATACAGGTCTTGTTCGTAAATCTCATGATGCGCTCTGCCTTCTGCCCGCGTCCTCGCCGCTCCGCCTTGCACGGCGGAGCTCGGCGCGCGGCGGCGAAGCTCGGCGCCATGAGCGAGAGCATGCATTTCGGCGTGGCGACGGCCGACCACCAATGCGAGGCCTACGACGGGAACGACGACATTCGCGATCTCTGGGAACGCTCGCGCGGGCTCACCGAGCGCGGCAAAGCGACCGATTTCTGGAATCGCTATCGCGAAGATATCGACCTCGCCAAGGGGCTCGGTTGCACCATTTTCCGTCTCTCGCTCTCGTGGGCGCGGTTGGAGCCCGAAGCGGGGCGCTGGAGCGAGGAGGCGTTCGCCCACTATCGGGAGCTGCTGGAATATCTGCGCGCCGCAGGCATGCAAGCGGTCGTCACCCTGCATCACAATACGTGGCCGTTGCACGTGCAGGCCGCGGGCGACGGCGCGGGGTTGCTCGATAGCGCCTTCCCCGATCGCATGGCCGGGTACGCGCAACAGGTCGCGCGGCGGCTCGGCGATCTCATCGATTATTACGTCACGCTCAACGAGCCGAATCAACTCGTGTACGGCTTCATCAAAGGCTTTTGGATGCGCGCGTACCCGATGCCGCCGGGGCAGCCGCCGGATACGTCGCCCGAAGCGCAAATGGATGCGGTACTGCGCCTCATTCCCAACCTGTTGCTCGCGCACGCGCGTTCGCGTGCGGCGATCCGCGCCATCGTACCGGCGGCGAAGGTCGGCGCGAACCCGTTGGTTCTGGGGCTCCCGCGCTGGTTACAAAGCCTCGTGGATCGTGGAGCGACGCACGCAAAATCACCGGAACAATTACGAAAGCACGCATCGCGGATCGTGCAGGCCGGCATCGTTGAAAACGGTCGCGTCGATTGTTCGGTCGCGCAGGTCGCGATCACGCACGAACGCATGGAGCAAGTGCTGTTTTCCGAGTCGTATTTCGCGACGCATGCGGCGGCGCTCCATGCGAAGACCACGTCGATCCCCGATTCGCCGACGAACTGGAAAGCGACGATCGGCGTGCTCGAAAGCTCCAAAGCCTCCGAGAGCGTCGGCGCGCGTTTCCCCGATGCGACGGTGCTCTATTTCGCCGATATCGCCGCCGGCCTCGCCGCACTCCGTGCGGGGAAGATCGTACTGCTCTATAGCGACGAAGCCTTAGTCGCTCCCTATGCGAACGGCGATCTGACGATGACGCGGCTCCCCGGGTACGCGCGCCATTACGCCGTCGCGGTGCCGCCCGGGCATCACGCCCTGCTCGACGCCATCGACTGCGCGATCGATTCGCTGCGCCCGCAGCACCCCGAAATGCCGCGCGCGCACGGTCGCGCCACCGTGCATCATGTCGGCAAGCGAGCGGCGCTCGCTCCTCCCGATCCGCAACGCGAGATCGGTGCCTCCGTCTCCCAAATTCGCAAGCGCGGCCGGATACGCATCGGCATTCACCCCGGCGTTCCCGGGCTCTGCGAAGCGGACGGTAAAGGGGGATATAGCGGTCTCGAGATCGACCTCGCGCACGCGATCGCGCGCGAGGTGTTGCAGAGCGCCGCGCCGCGCATCGAGTTTATCGAGCTCTCACAGAAGAACCGCATCTCGGCGACGCGTTCGTGGCTGCAAATCTTCGATAAGTGGCGTCGGACGCTCGCGATGTTCGGCACCCTCATCGGCACCAACTGGTGGAACCTGGCGATGCTCGGCGCGTTGCCGGAATTTCTCTGTCCGCGCGAATGCGTCGGAGCGCTCGATTTCGTCGGGCTCGATTACTACTGGGGGGTGCCCTCGATTCGCCCGAGCGAGATCCAGCGGCTCGGCGCGGCGGCGGAATGTCGTTACGCGCAGGCGCCGGTCTGGCCGGGCGAGCTCGAACGCATTCTGCGCCAGGCGCACGAACAGTTTCCCGATAAGCCGATCGTCGTGATCGAGAACGGCTGCGTGACCAGCGCCGACGGGTTCTCTCGCGCGGCCTATCTCGCCGCACACGTCGAGGAAGTGGATCGCGCGGTCGCTGCGGGAGTACCGGTCGAGGCCTATCTCTGCTGGAGCATCACCTCGAATCGCGAATGGGGCTTACCCTTCGACGACAACAGCGATTTCGGGCTCTACCATATCGATCTCGATACCGACCCGGACTTAAAACGCACGCCGACCGAAGCGAGCGCGCGTTACGCTGAGATTATTGCACGCCATCGGGCGCCGCAGTAAGCGCGCGTTTCATCGCCGGATCGCCGAACACGTCGGCGAGCGATCTCGCGAGTCGCACGCGCCCGTAGCTTTCGACCGTCAGGAGATCGTCGTCGAGCATTCGTTGGAGCAAGCCCATCAACGGCGCGAAAAAATCGCCGCTATCGAGCAAGGCGATCGGTTTTTGGTGATAGCCGAGTTGCTGCCAGGTTAACGCCTCGAAAAGCTCGTCCATCGTTCCGAAGCCGCCGGGTAGCGCGAGGAATGCGTCGGAGAGGTTTCCCATCATCGCTTTGCGTTCGTGCATCGAGATGACGACGTGCAGCGCCGTCAATCCCTGGTGCGCCACCTCGGCTCGTTCGAGTGCGTGCGGAATGATGCCGGTCACTTCGCCGCCCGCCGCGAGCGCCGCGTCGGCGAGCGCTCCCATCATTCCGACGCGCCCGCCGCCGTAGACGATGCCGATGCCGCGCTCGGCGAGCTCGGTGCCGACGCTGCGGGCGAGGGAAAGGAAGGTATCGTCGCGCCCCGGGCGCGATCCGCAAAAGACGCAGATTCTCTTCATCGCAGCCTCACGAGTTGTACGTTTGGGAACGTGAAGCCTGGTGCGCGAGAGCGGTCAGACGCCGTACACGACTTGGTTCTCGACCGATGCGCCGTTCGGCGAAACGGAGGTGAGGATGACGCGGATCTGGCCGCCTCCAAGCACGTTGAGCGAGATGGGAGCGGTGAAATATCCGTTCGCATCGGCGGTAACGTCGCTTTGAAAGGTTCCCGTACCTATTTGGAAGAGGCCGCCGATCGTGCTGGTGCCGGTTGCGACGATGTGGATCTGCGAGTTCGGAAGCGTGCGGCCGCTCAGCGTGAACGAACTACCGGTACGCGTGTTCGGCGCCGGACTGACGTTCACGATGTAGTTTTGAGCGGCGCCGGATGCCGTATTGGAAGTGTAGAAACTCCAGCCGGTATTGAACGATGAGCCGTTGGATGTCGTGCCGCTGACGTTGACGTTATGGCTACCCGGGTTCAGTGCGAATCCCGGCGTCACGTCGAAACCGCTGGCGTTGGTATAGACGAGCGACGTCACGTCGTTGCCATCGACGCTGACGTGCAAAGAATTAAGGTCGACCGACTCGCTAAACGTCGCGTGAATTTTAGGGTGCGTGGTCTTCACTGTGCCGCCGTTCGCCGGGTGTTCGTTATTGAGATAGAACGGCTGGTAGCTCGGCGTCTGCGTCGCATACGGTTGCGGCGTCGAGGTGTTGGTGTTGCCCGACGTGGCGATGTACACCGTCGAGGTGTTGCCATTCCAGTTGACGTTCGCACCGAGGGCCTGGGCGACGAAACGAAGCGGAACTTCCGTCCGTCCGTTCACCAAAAACGGCGCGACGTCCATCGTCAGCGGATTGCCGTTGACCGATGCGTTCAGCGAGCCGATTGCGAGATGCACCGACCTCCCGTTTCCTTGGGCGTTGATGTTCCCATTCGCGTACGAGACGGTCGATCCGAGGCGTTCGAATATCGCGCGCATCGGCACGAAGACGCGGTTGTTCACCACGACCGGTGCCTGGTCGAAGGACATCACCTGGCCATTCACCACCACGGTAACGTTTTGGGCGGACGCGGGCACGAGGGCGAGCGATCCGACGAGTAGGGCGCCGACAAAGGCGAAACGAGCGATAAAATTCATAGTAGGGAAATCCTCCGAACATCGAGCGTATCACCCCTCCGGTAGAGAAAGCTGTCTAAAAGTGACCGCTCGGCGGCTCGGCCCGCCGTTTCGGGGGAGAGCGTCCCCACGTTTTTGAATCTTCCGCCCGGTGAACGAGGAGAACCGCAGGCTCGTCTATTCCAGCGACGGTGGGGCGACCGAGCCCCAGGCGAGAGTGCGCCCGGGGAATGCGAAGCACGGCCATCCCCTTCCGCCCGACGACGGCGTGGTTCGCATCGCTCGCGAACGGCGCCGCGCGAGTACGGCGAGCATCATCTACGGCGTCCCCGAACGCGAACTCGCCTCCACGGCGAAGGCGCTCAAGCAACACTGTGGCTGCGGCGGCACGGTGAAGAACGGCGCGATCGAGATTCAGGGCGATCACCGGGAACGCATCCTCGCCTGGTTCGTCGCGCGCGGGAAGAACGCAAAGCTCGCCGGCGGCTAACTCGCGCCGATTTCGGCCCTCTGAGGGAAAATGATCGAAGGTGGGCTCGTCGTGTGAAACACCACCGACACGCTCGCCGTATAAGCGGCATGCCATTCTCGAAGTCGGCACGCATTGCCGTCGTTACGACACTCCTAATCGCCCTCGGCTTTGCCGCCGCAGTCGCCGCCGCGCCGCCGGTGCTTCACGTACCGATGCTCGCGCACGAGCCGACGATCGCCGGGCGCCTCGACGCGAGTTGGCATGGAGCGGCACGAATTCGGCTCCGGTATGATTTCACCAATCGGCGACGAGCCGCGCACCCGCCCGTCGTCTATGTGGCCCAGGATCCTCAGGGTCTCGATGTCGCGTTCGTCGTCATCCAACATTCGCCGGTCGTCGCATCAACGCTGAGCGATGGTCCCGGCGTCTTCGGTGACGACAACGTCCAAATCTCGCTCAACCCGCAAGGCGTGCAAGGCTTCTCCTATCAGTTTATCGCCAACGCGCGCGGGGCGCGCTTTCAAACCTCATCGGAAAACAGCGCGTACTCTCCGCACTGGAAGGCGGCGAGCCGTCGAACGAAGACGGGCTACGTCGTCACCATGCACGTTCCGTTTGCGGTCGTTCGTTCGGGAGGATCGCACGTGTGGAGAGTGCAGTTTCAACGCTTCGCGGTGCACAGTAACGTCAGCGATATTTGGAGTTACAGTCCGAACGCGACCAATCCGTTCGATACGCTGTACGTAGGGACGCTCGATGGCGTGAACCCGACGGGAACCCACGGAGCCGTTTCGAGCCGGCCGG
>JAJZVP010000126.1 GCA_021845615.1 bacterium
GCCGACCACCTGCGGGCGCCCGCGCGTGAGCGTACCCGTCTTATCGAAAACGACGGTGTCGATTTTCGCGAGCCGCTCGAGCGCGTCGGCATCCTTCACCAAAATACCGTTCCGCGCCGCGACGCCGACGCCGGCGACGATTGCGGTCGGCGTCGCCAGGCCGAGCGCGCACGGACAAGCCACCACCAGCACCGCAACGGCGGCGATCAACGCTTCGGCGGGCGCGTGATGCGTGAAGAGCCAGCCTGCAAACGTGAGTAGGGCGATCGCCAGGATCGTCGGCACGAAGACCGATGCGATACGATCGGCGATGCGTTGCACGGGCGGCAAGCTGCCTTGCGCGCGAGCGACGACCGCAGTAATGTGCGCGAGCGTCGTGCCGGTGCCGACTGCGGTCGCCCGTAGCAACAGCGCGCCGTCGCCGTTGAGCGTGCCCTGCTCGACGCGGTCGCCGGTGCCGACCTCGACCGGCATACTCTCTCCGGTCAGCATCGAGCGATCGATCGCACTCGCGCCCTCGAAGATCTCTCCATCGATGGGAATGCGCTCTCCGGCGGCGACGGCGACGATATCGCCGACGCGCAATAGATCGGCGGCGACCGTTTCGCGCGTTCCGTCGGGAGCGACGCGCACCGCCGAAGGAGGACGCAGCGCGATCAGTTCGCGCAGCGCCTGCGAGCTACCGACCTTCGCCCTCGCTTCGATGTACTTGCCGATCGAGATGAGCGCGATAATCGCCGCGGCGGTCTCGAAATAGGTCGGAACGCCGCGCGCGAGATTCACAAAACTCAGAGCGAGCGCGGCGGTCGATCCGAGCGAGACCAACGTATCCATCGTCGCACTGCGATCGCGCAACGCCATCCAGGCGCCACGATGAAAATGCGCGCCGAGCGTCAGCCAGACGCCGGTCGCGAGAATCGCCTGAACGAGCTCGTTATCGGGAACGCGCAGCGGAAGCATCGCGAGCGCCACGACGACCGCGGCCGCGGCGCTCCCCCAGAACAGGGCGCGCGCCTGCGCGTGCAGTGCGGCGATTCGCTCGCGCGCCGCGCTCTCTTCGTCGGGCGCGACGTGCGCTTGGTATCCCGCTCGCTCCACCGCGGCGATGAGGTTCGCAACTTGCACCCCCGGTTCGAAGGCGACGTTCGCCCGCTCGGTCGCGAGATTGACGGAGACCTCTTCGACGCCCTCGACGCGGCGCAGCGCGCGCGTCACGTGGCTCACGCATGACGCGCAGGTCATGCCGCCGATGGAGAGCTCGACGCGCTCCTCGGCGTGCGCGGCGTTCATGCCAGGGCGTATCCCGCCTCGTCTAGGACGGCGGCGATCTTCTCCCGTTCGACGGTACGTTCGGCCTCGAACTGCGCGCGGTGATGCGCCAGGTCCACCCGAACGTTCTGCACCCCCGGAAGCCCTTCGAGCGCTTCCTTCACGTGCCGGGCGCAGTTCTCGCAGGTCATCCCGGTAATCTCAATCGCTTGTGTCATCGCTTTTCGGCCCCCTTCGTTGCCTCTCTCCAGCATAACCATCCGGGGGTTGCAAGCGAGCGACCTTGGTCGTCGAAACCTTGCCTCGCGCCCGGAGATACGGTACAACCCTTCTATATGAAGTTTTTTGCCCGATGGGCACGAGGGCCGGTCGCCCTCGCCGTGGCGTTTACCTGCATCGGCGCCGCCGCACCGAACCCCCACCTCTCGCTCTCGACCAGGGCCGACGTACGCGAGGCGTTTCACCTGCTCACGACGGTGCCGTTCAAGCCGCTCTCGGCGCAGCGGCTGCTCGATGTCGCTCGGCACGCCCTCGAAGCGCGCGCGAAAGAACGCGGCGTGGTACTCTCGCTCTTTCCCGCAACGGCGACGACGCGAAAGGCCGATGTCGCCGCACTCGACGACGAAATCGAAACGATCGCCGGGCTGACGCACGACGACGCGCGCAACGATGCGTACGTCGCGATTCGCGCGATGGCCGCGGCGTTTCACGATCCCTATACCGTCTTCTGGGATCCCCAGCAGATGCTCGCGTTTCAGCACGAACTCGATCCCAAGCGGACCGTCGGCGTCGGGCTCGAGCTCCGCCGTTCGCACGACGGCATCGTGGTGAACTACATCGTGCCCGGAACCCCCGCCGACCGTGCCGATATTCACGTCGGCGATCGCATTCCCAGCATCGACGGCAAGAGCACGCACGATCTCGGCAGCGCGGCGGCGGAGGAGCTCTTCGCGGGTAAAGTCGGCAGCCCGGTCTCGATGGTCGTCGATCGCGCCGGCGAGCGCGAACGCACGCTCACGCTCGATCGTGCGCTCTACCGGCCGCCGACGGTCACGAGCCGCATGCTCCCCGATCGCATCGGTTACGTCGCCGTGAGCGCGTTCGGTGAAGCGACTCCCGAGGAATTCGGCGACGCGTTGCATCGCCTGGTGTCGTCGGGCGCGCGCGCGCTCGTTTTGGATCTCCGCAACGACGGCGGCGGGTTCGTCTCCTCGGCCGTCGAGATCGCGTCGGATTTTCTCGGCCGACAACCGTTGATGGTGATCGAACGGCGCGATCGCGCGCCGGCGACGATTCACGGGGAGAACGACGCTCCCGTGCGCTTGCCGATGATCGTGCTGGTAAACGGCAATACCGCATCGGCATCGGAGATCACCGCGGGCGCGCTCCAAGACGATCGCGCCGCCGAATTGATCGGTACGCAGACCTTCGGAAAGGGCGTCATGCAAGAACTCGATCCGCTCCGCGACGGCGCAGCGCTAAAAATTACGACCGCGCATTACCTAACCCCGTTGCATCGCGATATCA
The DNA here is from genome assembly GCA_021845615.1 of bacterium. GTDB lineage: Bacteria > Vulcanimicrobiota > Vulcanimicrobiia > Vulcanimicrobiales > Vulcanimicrobiaceae > JABEUX01. Next base: position 2,797 of record JAJZVP010000126.1, read on the forward strand.
ACAAACGCGGTCTCACGCCGAACATCCGCGTCTCGGGAGCGCGGGTGCGGCGCATCGGGGAATTATCGCACGATCCGCAATTACAGGCGGCGATGCACGCGTTGCTCGCACAGCTCGTCGCACGCGCCCACCCACGCCGCTGATGCAGTACGCGATCGCGTACGCCTTGAGCAGCGCGGCGGGATTGCGCGCGATCTTCGCGCTCGCCGTCGCCTCGCTCGCCGTTCACGCCGGTTGGTTCCATCCCCCGGCGAACCTCGCGTGGCTCGACGCCTGGCCGGTCACCATCGCGCTCCTCGTTCTCGCCGCGCTCGAATTGCTCGCCGATAAAGTACCGCTGCTCGACCACAGCATGCACGTCGCACAGACGGTGCTGAAACCCGCGATCGCCGCGATCTTGGTCGCCGGCTCGCTGCACGGGCTTCCCGGCCCCGCACTCGTCTCGTTGGTCGTTCTCGGCGCGCTCAACGCGCTCGGCATTCACGCCGCGGCGGCGAGCGGGCGCGGCGTCTCGACGACCTTTACCGGCGGTTTTGGAAATCCCATCGTCTCGCTCTTCGAAGATATGGCCGCACTCGCGCTCTCGGTACTCGCCTTTCTCACTCCCTGGCTCGGCGCGATCCTCGCACTGTTCGTCGGAGCGATCGCCGTGCGCGTGCTGGTAGGGGTGCGACGGACGCTTTTCGCGAAGGCTGGCGCGAACGTGGGCGATTAGCTCAGCTGGGAGAGCGCCTCCTTTACACGGAGGATGTCGGCGGTTCGAGCCCGTCATCGCCCACCATTTCCCACGCGACGCACCATCGGTCGGCACGCCAACGAATCTTCGCCGAACACGCGCTCCGGTAGAGGGCGGGCAAGAAGCTTCCGCCAAAGGCGACGCGTCGTGAAAAATCGCAGACCGCATTTTTGTATCGCTATGCTCGTCGGCGGCATTGCCATGGTGACGACGCTTACTGCTTGCGGCGGTTCGTCGAATCCCGTCCCAACCGTATCGCCAACGCCCTCCGTTCTCGCTACGGTCACCGAATTCCAAGTGTCGCCGCTCGATCCGGGTACCGCAATAACGACGGGCCCCGACGGCGACCTCTGGTTTACCGAAGGCACCGGGATCGGCAAAATAACGACGAACGGCGCCTTCACCGCGTACCCCGTCCCAACGAGCAATGCCTGGCTCGGCGACATAACGACGGGGCCGGACGGTAACCTCTGGTTTACCGAAGGCACCGGCAAGATCGGCAGGATCACTCCCAGCGGATCGATTACCGAGTACCCCGTTCCCTCGCCCTCCTCAAACCCTTTCGACATCACGACGGGTTCCGACGGGAATCTCTGGTTTACTGAGAGTGCCGCGAATAAGATCGGCAGGATCACCACCGGGGGTACGATCGCGGAATTCGCTCTTCCGGGGGCGGACGCATATCTCGACGGCATCACGGCGGGTCCGGATGGCAATCTGTGGTTCACCGAACCCGGCACCGACGCGATCGGCAAAATCACGACGAGCGGGGTCGTTACCGATTATCCTCTCCCATCGATCGGCGCTTGGCCAACTGATATCACGACCGGTCCGAACGGCAGCCTTTGGTTCACCGAACCCGGTATCGACGCGATCGGCACGATCGCGACGAGCGGCGTCGTTACCAGTTATCCCATCCCGTCGGTCGATGCGAGCCCGTGGAATATCACGACCGGCCCGGACGGCAACCTCTGGTTTACGGAAAACAACGAAGCAGGGCAGATCGGGAGAATCTCCCCAAGCGGCGCAATAACGCTGTATTCGCTGTCGGCCCCGATGGCTCTGGGCGGTATCGCAACCGGCCCGGATGGAAAGCTTTGGTTCACCGTCATAAACGGCCATTCGATCGGGAAGATCGCTCTCTAGCGGCATCGCGCGAGAACGCCGCCCGAAAAACCAAAGGTACCGCCACGTTTACGATGCCGCTCGTTCGGGTAGCATCACCGAACGAAGGAGCATCTTCATCATGGGCAATCTCTTGTGGACCGTTGTCGTCGTCCTCGTCGCGTTTTGGCTTCTCGGCTTGCTCTTCCATATCGGAGGAGCGCTGATCCATCTCATCCTCGTGGTCGCCATTATTTTGATCGTCATCAATTTCCTGACCGGACGAGGCGCGCGCATTTAGAGAAGGTATCGAAAAATGCGCCTCATGCCCGCGGCATGAGGCGCATTTTTTTTACGATCTTCGTTGAGGTTCGCCGCGGAGTTGCGCTAATGCGCTCGCGGAGTACGCGTGCGCTTGTTCGCCATGGTCGTGAGCGCGGTGGGCGTGCTGCTCCGCCAATTCGTGTTCGCCTTGGGACTGCTCGAACGCCGCCTGGCGGTGATGGTGGGCGGCGGCATCGTGATGCCCCGCAGCTTCATGGTGCGCCGCGCTCGCGCGCGGATTTCCGACGTGCTCCTTGCCGCCTTTGGGTTCTAATTTTTCGTAGAACTCGTTTCCGCTCTTCGTCGCGGCGGGATCGCCGGTTCCCCCGTTGGACTTGGGCGTCGGTTTCACGATCGTTGCTTGGTTTGACATGTTCTGGTTCCTTTACTTGGTCGATGTGACCGATAAGAACATCCCCGTAAGCTACGAATCTCAAACAAACGGCGTCCGAACGGTTGGTTCGAGCGAAACGCAAAAGAACGAATCGTCAATCGAATCGGAGCGCACCGCCGCGGCGAACTCGCCGAGTGCGGCGCCGGGTGCCACGACCGGGGGCGCGGGCGTTCCCGCGCCGAATCCTCGCGATACCTACTCCCTACAAGCGAGGACGAGATGACGGATTCGACGCTCGTGCGCACCGACCGTGAAGGCAGCACGGCGGTCATCACGATGACCAACGCAGCCAAACGCAACGCGCTCTCCCGCGCGATGATGCGGGCGCTGATCGACGCGCTCGACGGCGTCGCCGCCGATCCGAGCCTCCGCGCCGTCATCCTCCGCGGCGAAGGCCCGGCCTTTAGCGCCGGACACGACCTTCGCGA
>JAJZVP010000014.1 GCA_021845615.1 bacterium
GCGCGCTCGTAGGCGTGCGCCGCCGAGAGCAACGCGCGCTCGGCGAAGAGCGGTGCGGTCAGTTGCAGTCCCAACGGCATCGCGCGCTCGCCCCCTTCGGGGGTCACCCATCCGCAGGGAACGCTCAGCGCGGGCAGCCCCGCGAGCGACATCGGAATCGTATAATAGTCCATCAGATACATGCTGTAGGGATCGCTCTTCGATTTGAATCGGAACGCCGGCGAACTCGTCGCCGGGGCGGCGATGAGGTCGCATCTCTCAAAGGCTTTCGCGAAATCGCGTGCGACGAGCGTGCGCGCCTTCTGCGCGCGCACGTAGTAGGCGTCGTAGTACCCGCTCGAGAGTGCGTAGGTGCCGATGAGGATGCGGCGCTTCACCTCCGGGCCGAAGCCTGCGGCGCGCGAACGTTCGTTCATCTCGGCGACGTCGTTCCCCTCGACGCGCAGCCCGTAGCGGACGCCGTCGAAGCGCGCGAGGTTGGAGCTGCACTCGGCGGGGGCGATGAGATAGTAGGTCGCCAATCCGTAATCGGCGGTCGGCAATTCGACTTCGACGATCTCGGCGCCGAGCGCTTCGAGATCGTGCAACGCGCGGTCGTAGACGTCGTCGATATCGCTTCCGAGCTTGTGCGTATCGAATTGCTTGACGACGCCGATCCGAACGCCGTGGAGATCCTCGCGCAAGGCATTCGCCGTCGGCTCGACGGCGCGGTCGACGCTGGTCGCATCCATCGGGTCGAAACCGGCCATCGCATCGTAGGCGAGCGCGGCATCCTCGACGCTTCGCGTCAGCGGCCCGATTTGGTCGAGGCTCGATGCGAACGCGATGAGCCCGTACCGCGAGATGCGTCCGTAGGTCGGTTTGAATCCGACCAGATTGCAAAACGCCGCCGGTTCGCGAATCGAACCGCCGGTATCGCTGCCCAACCCGATCGCCGCTTCGTAGGCGGCGACGGAGGCCGCCGAGCCGCCGCTCGAACCGCCGGGGACGCGTTCCAAATCGTAGGGATTGCGCGTGACGCCGAGCGCGCTGTTCTCGCAGGATGAGCCCATGGCGAACTCGTCCATGTTCGCTTTTCCCACCGGAATCGCACCTGCGGCGAGCATCGAACGTACCGCGCTCGCCGTGTAGGGCGCGACCCAACGTTCGAGCATTTTACTGCCGCAGGTCGTCACCGTTCCTTCGAGCGCGAGATTATCTTTGACCGCCAGCGGTACGCCGGCGAGCGGAAAGCGTTCGCCCGCAGCGATGCGCGCGTCGAGCGCGTCGGCGCCATCGCGCGCCTGCCGTTCGAGGACGCTCAGATAGGCTCCGACCTGCGGCTCGACGCTCGCGATACGCGCCAACGTCGCTTCGACCACTTCGCGCGCCGAGCACTCGCGCGCGTTCACCGCGCGCGCGATCTCCTTCGCGCCGGAGGATATCGTCGAAGACATCGCTACGCCTGCCCGATGATGCGCGGCACGCGAACGAAGGCCCCCTGCCGCTGCGGAGCACCGGAGAGGACGACCTCGCGATCGAGCGACGGACGTTCGATATCCTCGCGCATCACGTTGCGCGATTCCACGACCTGCGCGGTCGCCGGAATGCTGTCGAGATCGAGGTCGGCGAGCGTCGCGACGTGCCCGAGCAGGTCGCCGAGTTGCGCGCCGAAGCGCGCGACTTCGTCCTCGGTCAGGGCGATGCGGGCCAGTTTGGCCACGTAGGCGATATCAAGATTCTCGGATGACAAAATCGGGGTACTCCGTAGGTGAAGATTGGTCGTCGTCGGGCCACTCCGGCGGGGGCGTATCGGCGAAGGCCGCTTCGACCGCCGCTTGAATTTCGCGCGCGTTACAGTATAGCGTAACGAGCGTTTCGACGTGCCCTGTCTGCGGGAACATATCGAATGGCTGAACGATTCCGACGTTGTAGCCATTGGACGTTAGAAACTTCAAATCCCGGGCGAGCGTTGCCGGATCGCACGAGAGGTACCAGATATTGGGAACCCGCGCGCGCACGATCGCGCCGAGGGTCGCTTCGTCGCTTCCCTTGCGCGGCGGATCGAGAAAGAGAATCCCCGCCTCTCGGAGGCGCGCCGCGATCTCGGGGCGTTCGACCGCTTCTTCGACGCGCGCCGCCTCGAATTCCACGCGATCCTGCAAGCCGTTGAGCTCGGCGTTCGCCTCGGCCTCGCGTACCGCAGCGGGGTTCTCCTCGATCCCCAAAACGGTGCTGCCCGCGGCGGCAAAATAGAGCGAGAAGGTCCCGGCGCCGCAATAGAGATCGACGATCTTGCGCGGTTGCGCGAGTCCTCCGCGCATCAGCGCGAAAATTTTTGCGACGATGCCGGGATTCACCTGAAAGAACGACTCGGGCGAGACGCGGTAGCGAACGCCGGCGATCGTCTCTTCGATCGTCGTCGTTCCCGCGAGCGTCCGCTGCTCGCGCCCCATCACGGCATTCGCACTCGCCGGATCGAAGGAATTCGCGATGCCGCGCACTCTCGGCAATCGTTCGAGCAGATGTCCCGCGACCCGAGCGATCTCGGGCGATTCGCGATCGGTCGTAATCGAGAGCACGCTCTCACCGAGCGCCGCGGAGGCGCGCGCCACGAAATGGCGCGCGACGCGGTAGAGCGCTCCGAGCCGCTCTTCCAAACGCAGCGAATGGAGGCGTCCGACGATCTCGTCGAGCTCCGGAACCAAGATCGGACAACTCTCGATCTCGACGAGTTCGTGCGTCCGTTGGCGAAAAAATCCGAGTCCCGGCGGGGATTGCTCGCCGCCGCCGCCGACGACCAGCGCGACCTTGTTGCGATAGCGGCGCGAGCGCGGCGATGGAAGAACGTTGCGCACGTCGACGCCGTGCAGGCCGCCGATTCGCCGCAGCGCGTTGTGCACGACCTCGCGCTTCCACGAAAGTTGCGCCGGGTAACTCAGGTGCTGCACCTGGCAGCCGCCGCAGGTCCCGAACGCCGCGCAGAAGGGGACCACGCGATGTGGCGAGCCCGAGAGCAGGCGAAGTTGGGTCGCCACCGCGTAGCGCGCCTTGAGCGTGGTAATCCGGACGAGCGCTCGTTCTTGCGGGAGCGGCCCCCAACAGAACACGGCAAGAGAACCGAGTCTTCCTACGCCTTGCCCGTTGACGAGCAGATCGTGGAAGGTCAGTTCGAATTCGTCCCCGACGCGAATGCGCGGCGGGTTAGGCGCTATTCCTTTGGTCGTCAAGCGTCTTCAACAATGAGTTCGCCTCGTCGATTAAGGCTTGGATACGTTGGCCGGTCGGGTCGGACTGACGGCGGAAAAAGAGCACGCGCGCGGCGACCGCGGTGAGGGCGAGGCCGAAGCCCGCAACACCGATCCAGATCAACGCGCTCTTCATGGAAGAGCGCTCGTTGCCAGCGTCGATCTCCGAGCCCGGTTCCTGTTTACTCTGCTCGTTCATAGCTCCGTGAAGGTTTCGCTATGGATACGGTGTTACTCTGCATCGGTGCCCCGAAGTTATTTCAGCCCGACGACGCCCGCCGATCTGCCGGCCGCCCGCCGCCGCCGTGCCCTCCTGGCCGTCGCCGGGGCGATTGCGATGCATCTGCTCGCGCTTTCGCTCGTCGCGCGCCTCGTAGTCGCTCATTTTCAGGAGCGGAGCGCGGAGCACCCGCAGATCGTCGCCCCCGCGACGGTGCGTCGTATCGCCCCGAAGACCGTGCCGCGCCCGGCCTCGCCGCAGCTCCCTCCGCAGAGTCGGCAGCGTACCGAGCGAGCTGCGCGGCAGGCGCAACCTGCCTCCGCCCCGCTCGCCGAAGGGCAGCCGAGGCGGCCGCGCCGATCCCTCCCGCACGCCCTCACCCCTGCGACGCGCTCGCTCGACCCGGCGCAACGCTTCGTCGAACGGCAGGAAGCGGCGCTCGCCCGCGAGGCCGCTCGGCTCAACGCACACCGCGCGCCGCTCTCGGCGGCGACGAGCGCCCCCGATCCCTCCTCGTTTCATCGGAGCATCGTCGATAGCGGCGGCGTCTCGCGCACCGATTACGCCGAGGCCTATATTCTTCCACTGCAGCACTGGTTCGTCGGCGCACTGAGTTGTTATTACGTGCGCTACGCCGCTTCGTTCTCGCAGGGCGGCAACGAAAAGGGCGAGATTCCCTGGCCGGTCTGTTACCCGCGGGACGACGACGAACTCGCGCACGGTCCCTACCCGCACCGCTTGCCGGTCCCTTATCCGCAGCCGGGTTTTCGCTTACCGCGCGGCACCTATTTGACGCCGTTTTTGCAGCGTATCTTTAACGATCGCCCCGGGTAACGCGAGCGGGCGTTCGCCGGTTCGTATCCCCTCCCGCCGGCGAACGTCCGCTCCGCGCACCCTCGCGCGACGCCGTCGTCAGACGAGCGCGAGTTTGTTTTCGACCTCGGTCACGCCGGGGACCGACCACGCGGCCTGGACGGCCTCGCTGCGTTCGAGCCAGCCGTGAACGTTGCCGCTCAGAATCACCTTCCCACCGACGACGCGCACGTCGATCGTATTCGCGTCGAGCTGCGCTTGGCGGTGGAACGCCCGCTTGATCGTCGCCTCGACGTTCTCGGGTGAGATGCGCGGACGGAGCGAGATGTAGTTCGTCACGCCGCGAACGCCGCGCAGGTTGCGCACCGTCTCGGCCGCACGTTCGCGCTGATAGTACCAATCGACGGTGCCCTCCAGCGTCACGTGCCCGTCTTCGACGATCGCGCGAATATCGCTCGGCAAGGTGACGTTCCAAGCCAGGGCGTTGGTGACTTCGTGAGCGATATCGGTGTCGTCGCGCACGTGCATCGCCGGAAGATCGACCTCGAGCTGTTCGGCGACCGCCTTCACGCCCTTGACCCGTTTTGCGGCCTCCTCGGCCGCCCACTTCTCGGCGAAGCTGGACACGTTTCCGGCGAGCGTGACGACGCCGTCGTCGGCGGTGACGGCGATGTGTTGCGCGTCGATCTGCGGGTCGAGATCGAGCTCGGCGAGCACGTCGTCGCGTAGCTTTTCGTTATTGACTTGTGACATGGTGAGGTTCTCCTCCGTGCTCGATTCTAGCCCTCCCGCCGGCGGTTTTGAGGAAAGTCTAGTGAAAGTTATGCGCGCGAACGCCGGCGAGCATATTCGCGCTCTCCAACGGTTCGATCTCCAGCGCGAGAACGTCGATACAGCCGCTCTCCTTTTGCAGGTTCCCGGTAACGATCAACGTTGCATTCGTCGCAATGACGCCGCGCGTACGTTCGTAGATATCGGGGCGCACGATGACGTTCGTCAATCCCGTCTCGTCTTCGAGCGTGAGAAAAACGAAGCCCTTCGCGGTGCCGGGGCGCTGCCGCGTAATCACCAATCCGCCGACCCGCACCCGTTGCCGATCCTTCGCGCGCGCGAGTGCGGTAGCGGAGAGCACGCCGCGCGCGTCGAGCCCGGCGCGCAGATGGGCGATACCCTGCGGCCCCGTCGTGACGCCGGTCGCCCAGAGATCGAACGCCGTTCGTTCGCGTGGTTGCAACGGTGCGAACGCGATCGCCGGTTCCTCGGTCTCCATCAATCGGCCGAGTTCGCCGCGCCGTTCCCGCTCGTCGAGCGCGCGCAGCGCCCACATCGCCTCGCGTCGGCTCCGATACCACGGCGCGAAGGCATCGGCGACGGCGAGGCTTTCGAGCCCCTCGCGGCTCAGATCGGTGCGCCGCGCGAAATCGAGAATATCGGCGAAAGCGCCATCCCGCAACGCCGCTTCGAGACGCTCGCGCTGCACGCTGCCGAGATCGCGCACGAGATGAAAGCCTAGCCGTACCGCACCGCTTTCGTCGACGAAACTCCACCATTCGCTCGCGTTGACTTCGATCGGTTTCACCACGACATTGTGCCGCTTGGCATCGTTGACGAGCACCTCGGTTGCATAGAACCCCATCGGTTGGACGTTGAGGATCGCCGCGGTGAATTCGGGGTGATAGCGGCACTTGAGATAGGCCGAAGCATAGGCGAGTAGGGCGAAGCTCGCGGCGTGCGACTCGGGGAATCCGTAATCGGCGAAGCCCTCGAGCATTGCAAAGAGTTTCTCCGCCGCCGCGCGCTCGATGCCGTTTCGCTCCATTCCCTCGATCAGTTGCGTTCGCAAGGCCTGCATCTTTTCGCGCGAACGTTTGTGCCCCATCGCTCGGCGCAGACGGTCGGCCTCTCCCGCGGAAAAACCCGCCGCTTCAACCGCGAGGCGCATGCCCTGTTCTTGGAAGAGCGGCACTCCGAGCGTTCGTTCGAGGACCGGACGTAATTTCGGATGCGGGTACTCCACCGGTTCCTTACCCGCGCGACGACGTAAAAACGGATGGATCATCTGCCCCTGGATCGGCCCCGGGCGGACGATCGCCACCTGCATGACGAGATCGTAGAAGCAACGCGGTTTCATCCGCGGCAGCATCGATTGCTGCGCGCGCGATTCGATTTGGAAGACGCCGATGCTATCGGCGCGCTCGAGCATTGCGTAGGTCGCGGCATCGTCGGGCGGGATCGAGGCCAGCGAGAGCGGCGCTTCGTTCGGGCGGGAGCGACGATGGAGCGCGAAGGCTTCGTCGAGCAACGAGAGCATCCCCAACCCCAGCAAATCGATTTTGATCAGCCCGAGTGCGGCGAGGTCGTCTTTGTCCCACTGGATGACGCTGCGGTCGCGCATCGTCGCCCATTCCACCGGCGCGACGCGCACCAACGGATCGCGCGCGAGCACCATTCCCCCGGAGTGGATTCCCAGATGGCGCGGAAAGCCTTCGATGCGCTCGCAGAGGCGCACGAGGCGTCTCTCGGCAGGTGCGAGATCGAGAGCCTTCGTCACATCGAGCGCCGCTTCGCTGCCGTAGGAGCGGCCGCCGCGCAGATCGATCGCGAGTGCGGAGAGCCGTTCGGGCGCGAGACCCAACGCCTTCCCGATATCTCGCAGCGCCGAACGCGAACGATAGCTGACGATCTCCGCGGCCATTGCGGCGTGAGCCCGCCCGTAGCGTTCGTAAACGTATTGAATGATCCGTTCGCGATCGCGATGTGCGAAATCGATATCGATATCGGGAATTTCGTTGCGCTCTTCGGAAAGAAAGCGTTCGAAGAGCAAATTCATACCGACCGGATCGACCGCCGTGATCCCCAACGCGTAACAAACCGCAGAATTCGCCGCCGATCCGCGCCCCTGACAGAGCACGCCCATCTCGTTCGCCGCACGAACGATATCCCAAACGATGAGAAAGTAACCGGCGAGATCGAGCTTGGCGATAATTCCCAACTCGTATTCGAGTTGGCGCTCCACCGCAACGGAGAGCGGGTCGCCGTAGCGACGGGCGGCGCCCTCCATCGTCAACGCGCGCAAATAGCTCTGCCGCGTATAGCCATCGGGGACGGCAAAGAGCGGAAACTGCTCGCTCAGCGTTTCGAGCCGAAAGCGCGCCCGATCCGCAATCTCCAGCGTCCGCTCGATCGCACCGGGATAATCGGCGAACAAACGCGCCATGGCGCTCGGGCTCTTCAGGTGCGCCTCGGTATTGGCATCGAAAATATTGCGCGCGACTCCCTCTTCCAGCGTCACCCCATGCTTGATGCAACGCAAGACCGCGGCGATCTCGGCATCCTCGCGGCGCGCGTACGCGACGTCGTTACTCGCAACGTACGGAACGCGGATCCGGCGCGCCGCGGCGATCAGCGCTTCGTTACGAACGGCATCGTTTTCTTGGAGGCGGCGAACGATTTCGATATAGAGCGCATCGGGAAAACACGCGCGCAGAAATTCGAACGGCGCTCGAAGGTCGCCGCAGAGCGCGATCAATCCGCGATTATCGCCTTCGAGATCGGCGAGCAGGAGTTCGGGGGCACCTTTGCGGCCGCGCAATTGCGCGCCCGAGATCAGCTCGCAGAGGCGATGGTAACCGCGCGCCTCCTCGACGAGCAAGAGCACGGGAATCCCGCCCGGCGCGTGCAGACGAGCGCCGATGATACCGGGCAGCGCTCGTTCGCGGGCGCGACGAGCGAAACGTACCGCGCCGTACAAGCCGTCGGCATCGGCGATCGCCAACGCGGCGATTCCGAGGTCGGCCGCGCGGTCGACGAGTTCTTCGGGGTGCGACCCGGCGTCGAGAAAACTAAAATTCGAACGCGCGTGGAGCTCGGCATAGCGCGCGCTCATTCATAGACGCCGCAGAGATACCATCGCGCCTGACGGCGAGCGATGCGATACCATCGTCCGTCGGCGAGCGCGACGTCGTATTCGTCGCGCGGAGGCGTCTCGCGCGCGACGTCTTGGGTACGCCACGGGCCGACGCATTCGTAGAGCGCGTTCGGCGGGCTCCCGAATGCGACCGGAACGCCGCCGCGCACCTCCACCGCAACCTCTCGTTCGGGAATGAGGTGCAGCGGCGGGGGCGGCAATGCGGGGAGCGCCGAGACGCCCGCCTCCTCTACCGCAGCGAGATCGGGGGTGAAACGCTCGAACGCGAAACGCTCCTCGATGGCGTGCGCCGAGCGCAGGCGCGCCCGCCGTACCGGCTCCCCGAGCAAGCCTTCCAACCGCGCGAGCGCGACGGCGAGATCTTGTCGTTGGGCGCGTTCGCGAACGAAGAGCATCTGCCGGCTCCCCGCCTCTTCCAGGCGCAACGCGCGCACGCGCATGCCGACGACGGGCGCCTCGAACCGCTCTCGTTCCAAGCGCGCGCGGAGGACGTCGAACATCGCTCGCTCCTCCGCCGTCGGGAGCGCGAAAAAAAGCTCGATGCTGCGTTCGCTCGCGTCGTCGCAGAAAAAATCGACGCGAATGCCGCCGGCACTGCGGCCGCGACGCGCGCAACTCTCCGAAATGCGGCCGAGCAGCACGCGCAACGCAAAGAGCAATTGCTCCTGCGTCTGCGCCTCGCCCTCCCCCAACGCACTCGCCTCGATCGGCAGCGTGAATGCGCGCGGAACGAGCGGGCGCCGCTCCGCACCGTTCGCGCGCCGATGCCAGATCGCGGCGCGAGCGCCGAAGCGACGGACGAACGCTCCGTACGGAAGCGCCGCGAGCTCGCCGATCCGTTCGATACCCAACAGCACGAAGCGTTCGATCGTGCGCGGATCGATCTCGAGGAGATGCAGCGGCAACGGGGCGAGAAAGGCGCCCTCCTCGCCCGCGGCGACGACGCACCCATCGGCATGGCGAGCCGCCACTCCGGCACAGAACGCATCTTCGGAGCAGCCGCAACGCACCTCGACGAAAAATGGAGCGAGCGCCGTTCGCACCCGCGCGCACCAGAGCGCGGGCTCTCCGAGGATGCCGTGCATATCCAGATACGCAGCGCCGAGACCGGCATCTTCGACCGTCGGCGTGACTGCATCGAGGGCGTCGAGCAACGCTTCCCAACGACGTTGCAGATCTTCGCCCTCGACGATCGCGCAGAGCAACATTCAGCGCCCAGCCCGCGCGCTAGACGGCACGTCTCTGCGCCGTTCGTTGCGATGCAGAGAGGGAGCGCGTCGCCCGTTCGTGCAGCGGAAGATCTTCGCTCGCGCGCAACGCTCGCAACGAGAGCGGCGCGCGCGACGGGAGCGCGCGCGCGAGCGGTTCGACGGAAAAGATATAGCCGAGAAATGCGCCGCCGACGCTCCCGCGCCCGCAGAGAACGAACCGTTCGCTACGACAGCGCAAACGCAATGCCGGCAGCCCTGCGGGGGCGTGCAGACCCTCGTCGAGCAGCGCCACGAGCGTACTACCGGTCTCGCGCGCGAGTCGCGAGAAACGCCCCCAGATCGCCGCACTCCAGCCGCGCGCTCGCACGACGACGACGCGGCAGAGACGCGCACGCAGGAGCGTATCGAGCGCCCGGGCGAGCAGCCGCCCATCGCGCACCGGTACGATCAGCAAGCGCTCCAGGAGTACGCCGGCTTCAACGAGTGCGGGCGGGTAGCACGAACCGTCGTCGAGGAGGGCGACGAACGCGCTCCGGCTCGCCACGGCGAGCGCCCGGAAGGCGATCGCTCCTCGCCCCGAGCTTGCGGGGCCTTCGAGCGTCACGAGCCCGGCGGGGAGCCCTCCGCCCAACGCGAGATCGAGCGCCGAGAGCTCGCAGGGTAGCCGCCGCTCCTGCGGCGGAGCGGGGCGCTGCAGGGCGGCGAGACGCTCCTTGAGGGAATGAAACGCCGCGCGCCGGTTCGCGAAGGGATCGGAGACGGGCAACATGGGAGGCTATCGTAATCGAACGCATGTTCGATGTCAACGCCGGATTTCTCCCTCCATCCGTCGAAGCGCCCGGGAGTGCCCAGCTTCCCCCCTTCCCGTGCATCGCGGCAGGAACGCGCCTTCTGCCTGACCGTTGCGGTGCTCGCTGCCGCACTCGCCGACCCGTGCCTCGAATTCGCCTCGAACGCCGGCTGGTTTGGAGCCGGTCGTTTCACCGATCGCAGCATGGCCGACGTTCTGCCGACGCTCCTGTTCGGCGCTCTCTTTCTCGTCGCTCAACTGCTCTGGATCTTTCGGCATGCCTGCGCCCATCGGCGACTCGACGCCCCTCTCCGGCGGCCGCTCGCGGCGCTCTTGCCTCGCATCTTCATCCTCCAAATCGCGTTGCTCTTCGTTATCGAGAGCACCGAGCAGCGCGTCGTTCTCGGAAAATTTCTCGGTGGAACGCTCTGGCTCGGCGCGCCGGTCCCTCTCGCGCTCGCCGTTCACGCGCTCTTTGCAACCGGGATCGCTCTCCTCGTCGCAACGGCGCTGCGCGAGTTCGCGCGCCGCGCGCCGGCACTCGCGGCGGCGGTGCGCTCGCGCTTCGAGAATGCAATTCCCCGCGCGACCGGCACCCGCCGCCGCTTCCTCACAGCCTTCGCCGCCCCGCCCGACGTCGTTTTTGGTGCGACCGGTGAGCGCGCCCCTCCGATACCGGTGATTGCGTAACCACCCTCAATCGCACGGCACCCTTCGGAGTATTTTCTCGCCCATGAAACGACAACGCGTGCGCCCGAATACGGCGCGCATTCTCATCGCCTGCGCCCTGCTCGCCTTCATCGGCGGCTTCGCGATCTTTTTCTCGCAGGGCGCTCGGCGCCTCGCCGGCGGCGTCGCCGCGCGCCTGACGCTGGGAACGCAGCCGATCGATATTCTCGTCATCGCCAACAACGCACGCGGCGTTGCCGCGAACGATCCGCTCGGCCTCGGCACCGCGGCGGGGCAGGCCGACGTCATTCTTCTCGCGCGGATCGCCCCCGCGGCGCACCGCATCTATGCGATCACCATCCCGCGCGATACGCTCTTCGCGCAACCGGGCTGGAACGACCCGGTACCAAAAATAAAAACGCTCTTTTTCATGGGCGATCAGGAGAGCCCGCCGAAGGGGCCGCAAGAGCTCGCGAAGGCCGTCGCGCAACTCACCGGGTTGCCCGTCGACGGCTACATCGCGGCGAATTTCGCGGGCTTCGAACGCGCGATCGATCTCGTCGGCGGCATCACCGTCGACGTCAAGAAACGCATCTACGATCCACGCCACAGCGGAGCGAATTTTCAGCCCGGATTGCAACACATGAACGGGAAAGAGGCGCTCGCCTTCGTACGCGTGCGACAAAATATCGCCGGCAACTCCTATCGCATCAACGATTTCCAGCGCATGCAGGCCGAGGTGCAGGTGCTGGGGATCCTACGCAATACGTTGCTCGATCCGGCGCGCGCGGCGACCTTGATTCCTACGTTCGTAAAAAAGATGCACGGCGATATCGCGACCGATCTGTCCCAATCGCGCCTCATTCGCATCGGCATCGCGATGGCCGGCGCGCCGGTCTACCAAGTGCCGCTCGGTTCGATCGACGATTCGATGACGCTCGCGCCGGCGAGCGTGCCGGGCATCAACGCCGAGGGATATCTCGATGGCGCCGATTACGACGTGCTCGATCCGGCGGAGATCGCTCGGCGCCTCGCGCCGTTCGGAGCGCGGAACCCCAACCTCGGTATCGATTTTCCGCCGCGCGATAGCGTGCGCGTCACGCTCTACGGGAGCGCGCACATGGCGCTCCACTTCGAGCATCTCGGCTTCCTCGTAACGAAAGCCGGCGCCGCGAATGGAGCGCAGCGCGTCTTCTATCCTTCGGGCGATGCTGCGGCGGGATGGGAGGCCGCGCGGGCGCTCGGCGGCGGCGATGTGACCGTGGAGCAAGGAGCCTCCTCGAGCGTCGTCGTCGAGGAGTGACCCCTCGCTAGGGGCCGCTCTTCGGTGGGGTGACGGTCGTGCTGCACTCGCGCGCCGCCGCTATTACTTGCGGCGCGATGGCGTTCTGGCGCTGCACCATCGTCGAGCGCTCCCGGCGCATCGCGTCGGCGACCGCGCGAATGGGATTGTAGCCGATGCTCAGGCCCGGAAGGTTATCTAAATTCACCGCGCTGTGTCCGTACGATCCCGGAGCGAGCCCCGCATAATTTTCGTTGTACAGACGCGGATCGGGAGTCGGCGTCGCGAGCGGATTGCCGGCCAATTCCTTCCCTCCGTTGATCGATCCGATGTATTCGAATCCGGCATGCTGCATGTTCGCGAGTTGGCGCGTCGACACGAAACCGTTGATCAGATCGATCGCCGTCTTTTGCACCTGGAGCGAACGCAGCAGCCCCGCTTTTATCGCCGCCAGTTTTTTAGAATCGACGCCCATGCGGTTGTTGAAAATATTTCTATCGGCCAATAACGCATCGATTTTTTGCGTATTTTTCACCAACGGACCGACGAGATATTCCATGCGGACTTGGGCGAGTTGGCGCGCCGTCGTACCGGCCTTCCCCTCCACGTTGTAACGCACGTAGTCGTCGAACAGCGGTTGGCTCTTGGCGATGATCGCATTGTTCTGCAGCATCAAGCCGATTGCCGGCCCGACGGCTTTGTGCAACCCGCTGCAGAGCGGGCGCGCGATCACGTGAATGATGACCGGAAGTTTGAGATCGCTCGGCGGAGGCGAGGCCGGGGCGACGGCCGTACCCTTTGCGGCGCCGCCGACGGCGAGCGATGCGCAGAGCCCGACGGCCGATAGCGAAGCAAACACACGAGCGCGTAATTTCATGGGGATCGATCCTCCTTAGTACCGGAACGACCCGGCCGGCGAAATCGTTTCGGCGTTCGCTACTCCGCCGCCTCGTCGACGCTGTCGAGCGCCTGTTTCTCCTCGGAGGTGATCACCTTGCTCAGGTCCAGGAGGATGATGAGCCGCGTATCGACTTTGCCGACTCCCTGAATGTACTCGGTGCCGATTCCGGCGACCATCTCGGGGGCATCCTCGACGTTTTCGACCGGAATGTTGAGCACCTCGGAGACGCTGTCGACGACGATGCCGACCCGTTTACTTCCGATATCGGTGACGATGATGCGCGTCGATTTCGTGTGGTCGGCACGGTTCATGCCGAAGCGCGTACGAAGGTCGATGATGGGAATCAACTGGCCGCGCAGGTTGATGACGCCTTCCATGAAGCGCGGGGCGCGCGGGACGTGCGTGATCTCGACCATGCGGATGATTTCCTGAACCTGCGAGATATCGACGCCGTACTCTTCGCCGCCCAAACGGAACGATACGACCTGGAAGGTCTCCCCCGAGTACTGCTGTTTCTTCTCTTCTCGTTGCTCGGCCATCATAAACGTTATACCCCCGAAAACTCCGCGCGCGTTACCTTGCCTCCGGCATAGGCATCGCTCACGAGTGAATGCACGTCGATAATCAACGATATCGATCCGTTGCCGAGAATCGTCGCGCCGGAGATTCCCGGAATCCGCCCGACGACGTCGGAGAGCGGTTTGATGACGATCTCTTGCTCGCCTTCGAAAGAATCGACGACGAGGCCGACCTGGCGCCCTTGGAGGCCGACGATCACGATCATCACCTTCTCGGGGTCGCGCTCGCCGCCGAGTTCGAAGAAATCGGCGATGCGGAGCAGCGGCACGACCTGGCCGCGCAGCGTGATGACCTCCGAGCCGTGAACCGTGCGCACGTCGGGCATCTCCACGCGCTGCGATTCGATCACCGAATCGAGCGGAATCGCGTAGAGTTCGTCGACGACGCGGACGAGCAGCGCCTGAATGATCGCCAACGTCAGCGGCAACTTAATCGTGAAACGCGTTCCCTGCCCGGGGGCGGAATCGACGTCGAAGATGCCCTTGAGCTTGGTGATGTTTCGCTTCACCACATCCATGCCGACGCCGCGACCGCTCACGTCGGAGACCTCTTCCGCCGTCGAAAAACCCGGCGTGAAGATGAGCTCGATGAGTTCGCGATCGGTGAGGCGATCTTCGGTGCCGATCAACCCGTTCTTGATCGCCTTCGCGCGGACTTTATCGAGATTGATGCCGCCGCCGTCGTCGGAAATTTCGATGATGATTTGGTTGCCTTCGTGGTAGGCATTCAGCGCGATCGTCCCCATGCGCGGTTTCCCTTGTCGCTCGCGCTCGTCTGGGGCCTCGATGCCGTGATCGACGCAATTTCGCAGCAGATGCATGAGCGGCTCGCCGACCTCGTCGACGATCGTCTTATCGAGATCGGTGTCGGCGCCGGATATCTGGAGCTGCACCTCTTTGCCGCGCGCCTTCGCGACGTCGCGAACGGTCCGCGGGAAACGATCGAAGACCTGGCCGATCGGCACCATGCGTACCTTCATGATCGACTCTTGAATCTCGTTGGTCGTCCGCGCCAAGAGCGCCGCGCTATCGGCGAGATCCTTCGAGAGCGGACCGATGAGACCGATCGAGGCGTTGAGCGCGCGGTCTCCCATGAGCCGCCCGAGCGTCGTCGCAATATCGGAGATGCGCGTACGATTGATGACGAGTTCGCCGACGAGGTTCAGGAGCGCGTCGAGACGATCGATGTCGACGCGAATCGTCTGGGCGAGAGAGCTCCGCTTACCCTGAGCGGCGCCCTTCTTCGCGTCGGCACTCTCGCCGTTGCCGCGCGCCGGTGCGGGTTTCGCCGCCGCCGGAGCGGGGGCGCTCTCGGCCGGAACGACGGGGGCGGCGGGGGTGGCCGTCGCCGCCGCTTCGGCGAGCATGCGTTCGATCTCGGCCTCAAATGCGGCGATCTCCGCCTCGTTCATCGGCTCGCTGCCGGCGGGGCTCCCGCCCTCGCCGCGATCGGGCGCCTTGCCTTCGATGACGTTCGACGTTTCGTTGTAGATCGCAACGAACTGGTCGAGCCGACCGGTGAACTCGTTGAGGCCGCTCGGCGGCGCGCTCTGCCCGATCGCCGCCTGAACGAGATCGGTTAGAAAGTCGCGTCCGGAGAAAAGAAACTCGACGCTTCCTTCGGAGAGCGGCATCCGCTCTTTGCGCAGCAAGTCGCAGAGATTTTCCAACTTATGCGCGAGCCCCTGAACCTCGGTAAACCCGAGCATGCCGGAGCTTCCCTTGATGGTATGCAGCGCGCGAAAGAGCGAATTGACGATCTCGGGATCGGCCTGCCCGCTATCGACGAACTCTTCCAAACGCAGCAGATCGCCGTCGATCTGCTGCAATAACTCTTCGGCTTCGTCGCGGAAGTACGCAACGAACTCTTCTTTATCGAATGGTTCGTCGGACATCGGCGATCCTCAAGCGCTCGTTCGGTACAGCCGGAACGGCCTACTCGACGCCGAACGCCGAGAGCAGCGGTGTGAGCGAGCCGGTCTCCGGGATCATGATGAACTGGCCGGCGACTTCCTTGTCTTTGTCGAGGAAACTGCTCTCGATCAGGAAGACGTCCTGATCCGGCAAAATCGACATCAACGTGCGAAACGCCGCCTGGATGGTCCCGTAGGAGAGCGTCGGCACCGAAGGAAGCAGATTCACGCTGGTCAGTTGGATGATCGCCGTCAGATACGAACCCGCGATGATGTTGCCGAGCTCCTTCAGCGTCGAATCGGCAATGGAATCGAAGATCTGAATGTCCCCGATAACGCGATGGAGGAACTGGCTGACGAAATCGAGCGCTTGCTCGCGATCGAAGAGGACGACCATCTGCCCCGGAGCTTCACCGCGCACGTACATGTGCAGCGCGGCGACGGTTCGATTTTCGTGTCCGACGCGCGTCGCGAGATCGCGAAACTTAATAACGTCGATCCGCGGCTCGCTCAAATTGATCTTCGCATTGAGCAATTGCGAGAGCGCCGTGGCGGCGTGCCCGGCGCCGATGTTACCGACTTCCTTCAGCGCGTCTTTCTGAAGGTCGGTGAGATTCATGCCTTGATGACTCACGCGAGCACCTTCGAAATGGTTTCGAGAATTTTCGGCGGCTGGAAGGGCTTCGTGATGAAGGATTTCGCCCCGGCTTGAATCGCTTCGACGACGAGCGCCTGCTGCCCCATCGAGGTGCACATGATGATCTTCGCGTTCGGGTCCATCGCCATGATCTGACGGACTGCCGTTATACCGTCCATCTCCGGCATCACCATGTCCATCGTCACCAAATCGGGTTGCAATTGTTTGTACTTATCGACCGCCTCGACGCCGTTTTGGGCCTCTCCGACGACTTCGTAGCCGTGCTTGGAGAGAATACCCTTGATCATCATACGCATGACGACGGCATCATCGACGATGAGGACCTTTTTACTCATCAAAAACTCCCAGAGCGAAGGTGCAATGATATTTCACCGCTGAGGCGGCAAGGCCCCTCTGGGCACCATCTTCGCCGTCGGTCACGCAAGCCCCCGGCTCCGTAACTCGGCTTGCTTCCGATTGATGAATTCCACGATCGCATGATCTTCCTCGGGGCGGATTCCATGAAAGCGTAGGCCGTGCGAAAAACGCCCCGAGCTCGCGATACGCTCCTGGCGCATTACCTCTCCGAGGAGGACGAGCGGCGCCCCTCCCTCGCGCAAGCGCAGCTGCACCTCGACGCTCGTACCGCGCTTGAGTTCGCGGTCGAGGATCAGCGAGCAGCCGCCGCGGCTGATATCGCGGATGTTTGCCTTGACGAACTCGCCGGTCCCCTTGCCGCCGGGGGCGAAGCGCCACATGCCCGGAACGAGCGCATCGAGCCGCACCGTCTGGCGCTTCTGCGCGCCACCGCCCGAGCCGCCCGGCGACGCCGAGGCCGGGGTCACGCGCGCCGGCATCGCCAGCGTCGTTCGATCCCCGCTCGCCGCGGTAATCTTGGTTGCGGCGCGGAGCCGGCCGCTCCCCGAATCGTAGAGCATGACGGCGCTCTCGCCCACTCGCCCGATCACGCCGCGAACGACGATGCCTTTCGCCGTCACGGCATCGACGGAGACCGAGCGCGAGGCGCGCCCTGCAACGACGATGTCGACGAAGGCGTTCGCGTTCGGCAGCTTCGATGCCGGAACGGCGGGTCCGCGAGAAAACAACGATTTGAGCATTTAGACTCCCGACCCCATGGGTGCTGAGCTGGTTTCATCGGTTGCCGAGACCTGTCCGATCGATTCGACGCGGAGCCCCGGAGCGATTTCAGAGTAAGAAAGGACGACGAGGTTGGGCGCGGCCCGTTCGGTGAGCCGCTTGAGCGCGAGACGTACCGAGGGCGACGCGAGCACGATCGGTTGCAGACCCGCATTCTGTGCGATGGAGATCTGCCGTGAGAGCGAGGAATAGACGCGCGAGATCGTCGCCGGGTCGAACAAGGCGTAGGCATCCTCGCCGCGTCGCACCGCTTCGGCGAGTAGCGCCTCAAGCCGCGGATCGACGGTGATGACCGAGAGCAGCCCCTCTTCGGCGTACTCTGATGAGATGTGGCGCGCGAGCGCGGCGCGCACGCGCTCGGTAAGAAAATCGATATCCTTGCTGTTGCGAGCCGCATCGGCCATCGTTTCGAGAATGAGGACGAGGTTGCGAATCGGAATCCGCTCGCGCAGCAAGTTCTGCAGCACGCGCTGCACCTCGCCGACCGAGAGCAGCCCCGGCACCAGTTCTTCCACGACGACCGGATAGTGCGTTTTGATGTTGTCGAGGAGCGCCGAGGTTTCTTGGCGGCCGAGCAGATCGGGCGCGTGCGCGCGAATGAGTTCGGTGAGATGGGTGGCGATCACGCTGGTCGGATCGATCACCGTGTAGCCCGCCATCTCCGCCTCGGAGCGCAACGCTTCGGGTATCCAGAGCGCCGGCAATCCGAACGCCGGCTCCTTGGTGGCGATGCCGTCGAGCGGTTGCGTGGCGGTGCCGGGATTCATCGCGAGGAGCCGGCTGACCATCACCTCGGCCTGCGCCACTTCCAAGCCGTAAATTTTCACGCTGTACGCGCTGGGCTTGAGTTGCAGGTTGTCGCGAACGCGAATCGGCGGCATCACGATCCCGAGTTCGCGCGCCGCCTGGCGCCGAATGAGCGTGACGCGTTCGAGCAGATCGCCGCCTTGGTTGATGTCGACGAGCGGAATGAGGCCGAAGCCGATCTCGAGTTCCATCGGATCGTAGGAGAGCAACGGTACCACGCTCTCGGCGGGCTTCGCCGGCGCGTTTTTCGCCGTCGCCGCCGCCTTCGCGGCCGCGGCGGCAGCTTGCACCGCCGGCGAGCCGGCACGGCGGCGCGAGAAATAGTAGAAAAACAGCAGCGCCGACATCGGCAACATGAAGAAGCGCGCGAGGCCGACGATTCCGAAGACGCCGGTCATCACCGCCGCGATCAAGATCGCGAGCGGTTGGGAGTTGAGCTGCTTGGTGAGTTCGCCGCCGAAATCGGATTCGGCGGCGGCGCGGGTGACGATGATACCGGTCGCGGTCGAGATCAACAGCGCCGGAACTTGCGTCACGATCCCCTCTCCGACGGTGAGCAACGTGAAGGTCGAGAGCGATTGCAGCAGCGTGTAGTGCAATTGCACCACGCCGATGATGAAGCCGCCGACGATATTGATCGCGACGATGATGACCGCGGCGATGGCGTCGCCGCGGACGAACTTGCTGGCGCCGTCCATCGCGCCGTAGAAATCCGCCGAACGCTGAATATCTTTGCGCCGCTGGCGAGCGTCGGCTTCGGTGATGAGGCCGGCGTTGAGATCGGCATCGATCGCCAGCTGTTTGCCGGGCATCGCGTCGAGGGTGAAGCGCGCCGCAACTTCGGCGACGCGCCCCGCGCCGTTGGTGATGACGACGAATTGAATGACGACCAAGATGAGAAAGATGACGAATCCCACGGCGTAGTTGCCGCCGATCACGACCTGGCCGAAGAACTGGATCACCTCGCCGGCGTAGCCGTTGGTGAGAATCGCGCGCGTCGCCGTGATGTTCAACGCGAGCCGGAAGAGCGTCACGATCAGCAACAAGGTGGGAAAGACCGAGAACGAGAGCGCGTTTTCGGCGTAGAGACTCGTGCCGATAATCACCAGCGCGCCCGTGATATTGAGCGTCAGCAACGCGTCGAGCACCTGCGTCGGCACCGGAACGATCATCAAAAAGACGAGCGTCACCGCCGCCCCGGCGACGAAGACCGGGGTCGTCGCGGCGATTCGCTGACCGATGCTCGGCCGCGCCGGTGCGCTGGATGCCGAAGCCATTTACGCGATCGTCTTTCTCTTTAACCGGTACACGAATGCAATCACCTGCGCGACGGCTGCGTAAAGGTTCGGCGGGACCATTTGGTCGAGCGCGACCTTTTCGTAGAGCGTGCGTGCGAGAGGAGGGTTCTCCAATATCGGCACCCCGGCCTCGCGCGCGATCTCACGAATACGTAAAGCTACCAAATCGGCGCCCTTCGCAACGACGACCGGAGCCTCCATATCGACCTCATCCCACTCCAAGGCGACCGCGAAATGTGTCGGGTTCGTAACGACGACCGTCGCGCGCGGCACTGCGGAGAGCATGCGCCGACGCGCGAATTCGCGCTGCCGCCGTTTGACGGCGCCGCGCACCTCGGGGTTCCCTTCGGCCTGCCGCATCTCGTCTTTGACCTCTTGCTTGGTCATCTTCTGATTTTCCATGAAGTTCCAGCGCTCGTAGGCATAGTCGAGAATGCCGACGATTACCAACAACACCGCGAATTTGAAGGTGATCGAGTAGATCAGCGAGCCGACCGCTCCGAAGACGCCGTAGGGCGACATCTCGCCGAGCGAGAGGAAAAAGCCGAGGTTCCCGGCGACCGTCGAGTAGAGGATGACGGCGACGGCGCCGAGCTTGATGAACTGTTTGAGGAGATTGACCGCGACCTGCTTGGAGAAAATGCGTTTGAATCCGCTGAGTGGATTGAGTTTCGAAAAGTTCGGTTGAAGCGGCTGCAGCGTAAAGAGCAGTCCGACTTGGACGACGTTGAGCAGCACGCCCAATCCGAACGCAATAGCGAAGAGCAGCGCCATGACGACCGCGACGCTGCCGAGGGTCTTCGCGAAGATCCCCCAGACCGAATCGATCGTGAGCGGATCGTACGAAGCGATGTGGCTGAGCGCGACCATCGTGCCCGGGCCGAGCCCGCCGAAATCGCTTCCGGCAAAGAGGTGCAAGGCGAGAATGGCGCCCAAAAAAATCCCCGCCCCGGCGAGCTCGGTGCTTCGGGCGAGTTGACCTTTCTTGCGCGACTCCTCAAGGCGTTTTGGAGTCGCACGCTCGGTTTGTTCAGGACGCGGCATAGCCCGCTTGCTCCAGGCTCATTCCCAGAGGCATTTCCTCCACCGCGCCCCTTCTTCTTGCCGAAACCTGCGGGAATGGGAGCCTCCCGCGATAAAAGAGTGGGGCTGGCCTTAAGCCCGCATCTTTTCCAGTACCGCGACAAGGAGTCTCCCACGTTGTATCGTCCGCTGGTCACGCTCTCCGGCGTGTTATTCGCTGCCTCGCTCCTCGCCCTCAGCGCGCTGACGGCGTGCGGGCACGCAACACCGATCTCCTCCGCGGCCTCCCCAACCGCCACCCCGGTCGTCCCCTCCGTCACCGCGGAGTTCGCGATCCCGACCTCCGCCGCCGGGGTGACCGCCCTGACAATCGGCGGAAACGACTCGATCTGGTTCACCGAGGGGGGCGCCGATAAGATCGGCCAACTCGAGACGACCGGCGTCGTGGTCGATTACCCACTCCCGACCGCAAATGCCATGCCCGACGACCTCGTCGCCGCGCCCGACGGCAACCTCTGGTTTACGGAGTTCAACGGGAACAAGATCGGAAAGATCGACACCACCGGGACCACCATCGTCGAGTACCCGTTACCGACCCCGGGCTCCGAACCGGAGGGCATCACGCTCGGCGCGGATGGAGCGCTCTGGTTCACCGAGGCGGGCACTTCGAAGATCGGCCGGATCACCACCTCGGGAAGCATCACCGAGTATTCGATCCCGACGGCGAATGCCGACCCGACGAGCATCGCCGCCGGCAGCGACGGCGCGCTCTGGTTTACCGAGTACAACGCGGCGAAGATCGGTCGTATCACGACCTCCGGGACGATCTCCGAGTATTCCGTCGCCGCGGGGAGTAAGCCGACGTCGATCCTCAATGGCGCCGACGGCGCGCTCTGGTTCCTGGAACAAGGGACGAACAAAATCGGTCGCCTCCTGACCAACGGCACCGGCCTCACCGAGACGACGCTCGGAGTCGCGGTCGGATCCTCACCGACGATCGGGGCGATCGCCGAGGGCGCCGACAGCAATTTCTACTTCACCGATATCCCGGGAAATAAGATCGGAGAGTACCTCTCGAACGGCGGTGCGGTCTCCGAGTACCCGATTCCGACCTCCGCATCGAGCCCGCTCGCCGTCGCACTCGGCCCCGACCGGCGGATCTACTTCAGCGAGAGCGCCGGAAATAAAATCGGGCAACTCTCTTACTTCTAACGCACGCATTCAAAAGCAGAACATCGGCGCCGCTGTCAGGCTATAGCGGCGCCGATGCTTCGTTGCGGCCGCGCGATTGTCACGCCGAGTAGGGCCCTTCGGCTCGCTTCGCTCGCTCAGGACAAGCTCGGCGCTGGTACCGAGGCGCCGCGCGATTGTCACGCCGAGTAGGGCGCCGCGCACTTGTCACGCCGAGTAGGGCGCCGCGCACTTGTCACGCCGAGTAGGGCGCCGCAGCGCCCGTATCGAGGCGCCGCACGCCGGCCCGCCCTCGATACGGTTGCTTCGCAACCACCTCGGGCCGACGCCTTCTCGCTATTCGCAGCGAAAAGAGCGCTAGCGCAGCGAGCGCATGACCGTGTCCATCTGTCGCGAAAGCTGGTCGAAAAGCTGCGGCCCGACCGTCGCGAGAAGCGGTAAGCTCGCCGCGAGGGTAATCAACCCGACGGTCACCTGAATCGGAAAGCCGACGACGAAAACGTTCATCTGCGGTGCGACGCGCGCCATCAACGCGAGCGAAATATTGGTGATGAAGAGCGCGATTGCCGCCGGCGCCGCGATTTTAAAAACGATATCGAACGATGATGCCAAGATCCCCACGACGTTCCCCGCGAGCGACGGGTCGATGTGAATGTACGGAAGCGGCACGAGATTGAACGACCCGGCGATGCCGGCGATGAGGAGTAGGTGTGAATTCGTCGCCAGGAAGACCAACGTCGCCAGCGCCAATTCGAATTCGCCGATGATGGTGATTTGCTGCTGCGTCGTCGGGCTGATGACGTTGGCGATCGCATACCCGATTTCGAGGTCGACCAGCTCGCCGGCAAACTGAATGCCCGCGAAAACCAGCGACGCGATATATCCGACGATCGCTCCTAACGCAATTTGCGCGAGAATCGCGATCGTGAGCGCGAGGAGGCTGGTAAAGGGGGCGAGCGTCGGCACCGTGCGCAAGAGGAGGAACGAGAGTAGGGCTCCCAGCCCGAAGCGCGTTTGGATCGGGATCTGCGGCGCGGAGAAGATCGGGAACACGAAGAGCATCGTGCTGACCCGAACGAAAATTAGAAAAAACGTCTGAAATTGGGCGCCGGTGATGCCGAAAATATCGAGCACGACGCTCTAGTGGATGACGTTCGCCGCCGACGAAAAGACCCGCGTCGTAAAATCGGTCAGCAGCGCAAGCATGAACGGCCCGAAAAACAGAATCGCGGCCGCCGAAACGAGAATCTTCGGAATGAAGGTCAGGGTCGGCTCCTGCAACTGCGTGACCGCCTGGAGCAACGAAATGATCAGGCCGGTCACGAGACTGATGAGCAGCACCGGAGCGGAGACCAGAAGCGCGACGAAAATCGCCTCCCGACCGAGACTTAACGCATCGCTGACCGTCACGTCTTAAAGCTCGCGAAGAGCGCGCCGACGACGAGATTCCATCCATCGACCAAGAGGAAGATCAGAATCTTAATCGGGAGCGAGATCAGCACCGGTGGGATCATCATCATGCCCATCGAGAGCAAGATGCTCGCTACCACCATGTCGATCACGATAAACGGCACGTAGAGGAGGAAGCCGATCTGAAAGGCCGTCTTCAACTCCGAAATGACGAACGCCGGAACCAGAATGTAGGTCGGGACGTCGGCCTGCTTCTTCGGGCGCGGGTGCTTCGAAATGGAGTAAAAGAGCTCGAGATCTTTCTCGCGCGTCTGGCGGAACATGAAGGCGCGCAGCGGTTTTGCGGCGCGGTCGAGCGCCACCTGTTGCGAGATCTGCTTCTTCATATACGGCTGGACCGCCGTCGTGTTGATCGTGGTGATCACCGGATTCATCACGAAAAACGTCAGCAGCAACGCGAGCCCGATCAGCACCTGGTTCGGCGGGACTTGCGCGGTGCCCAATGCGGTGCGCACGAACGAAAGAACGATGATGATGCGCGTAAACGAGGTCATCAACACCAGCAACGTCGGGGCGAGCGCGAGGACGGTGAGCAGCAGCAGCACCTGCAAGGCCCCCACCACCTGCTGTGGCGAGTGCGCTTGCCCCAAGCCGATACTCAGCGAGGGAATCGGCGGCAGCGGCGCCGTCGGCGCGGTCGCGGCCGCGACGAACGCCGGCGCGAGCAGCAGCATCGCGAAGCCGAGCGCCGCCCCGAGATAGGCGAAGCGACGCGCCTTCACCGCTTGCTCCACGGCAGCGAAAACACCGAATTCCAAGCGCGTTTCGTCACGTCGAAGCCCGCCCGCTGAGCGGCCATCCAACCGTCGATCTCCTCGGAGGGAATCTCCATCACGTTCCGCGTGCCCGTCGTCGCGCTGGAGACGAGCAAGTACCGAGAGCCGACCTTAATGACGTGCAAGGCTCCGTGCGCGCCGAGCGGCGTCGATTCCAAGACCGTCACCAGCCGTCGCTCCGCCGAGAGGACGATGCGTCCGCGGCCGAGCGCCTTGACGAGCGCGGCGAAGAGCAACAAAACGACGGCGACGACGATCAGCGCAAAGATGTATTGAGCCCAGAGATGCGTCGTCATACAACCGCTCCGCGGACTCCGCTAGCCGACCTGGGGATTCAGCTCGCTGATTTTCACCGCGTATTTATCATCAACGACCACCACTTCCCCACGCGCAATAAGAATGTTATTGACGTAGATGTCGATCGGGTCGACGGCGAGCTTATCGAGTTCGAAGACGCTTCCTTGCTGGAGCGACACGACGTCGCGAAGCTGCATCACGGTCTTGCCGAGTATCGCCCGTACCTGCAGCGGCACGTCGTGCACGAGATCGAGATTCGCCTGCCCCGCGGGAGTCTTCTTCGACTGCGTCGGCACGATCGGCGCGAACTGCGCGGGTGCGGCGGCGATCGGGGGCGCGGTGGGTTTCGGCGGCGTCGACGCGGCGGCCATCGAACTCGCGGCGACCGGCGTCGGCTCCTCCGAGCTGCCGAGTTTCGAAAGCGTGATCGCCGCAAAATCGACGGCGATTTGCGGCGCCAGATCGTTCTCCAACTGAATCGGCGCGCTATACGATTGGAAAGGCGGCGGGGGCAAGAGGGTCGCGTCGCTGCACAGCTCGGCGTGGATGCCGGCGGTCGAGGCGCCGATATCCTCGGCAAGACGCTCGGCCATCGCCACGGCGATCTGCGAGACCGTCTCCGAGGCGATCGAGAGCTGCATCGGGCCGAGTTCGCCGACCGACTCTTCGCCGCCGAGCATCACTCCGACGATGTGTGCGAGATCGTCGCGCTGAAAGCGAACGACCAATTGAGCGCCGAGTGCGGGGATCTCGGCGAGCGCGACGAGTTCGTCGCCCTCGGTGTGAATCGAGCCTTCGTGGTCGGCTCGGACGCTCGCGCCGGCGACCGCGGCTTGCTCGACCAGGCGCCCGAGCACGGTCGCCGCAGCGGCAAACATCGTGTCGGCGAGATTATCGATCTGCATCATCGTCGCTTATTCGTCCTCATTCGTGAGCGCACCGGCAACCTTCATAGCGTAGCGATCTTTATAGACCCCCGGAAAGAGGTGATACTTCTCCCGTTCGTTGACTTTCCCCACCAGCGGCTGCGAGGTCTCGTTATCGAGAACGACGACGTCGCCGAGCTGGAGCGAGACGAGATCGCGCAACGAGAGCGTCGTCCGGCCAAGTTCGACTTCGAGATCGATATCCGCCCGTTCGACGTTTCGTTCCAACTGGGCCACATCATCCTCGGTCATCCCTCGCCCGGCGATCACCGTCGGCGACCACTGGAAATCGGTGAGTTGCTGGCCGATCGACTGCAAGACCAGGTATGGCAGGCAGAAGTTCATGACGCCGGCCATATCGCCGACCTTCAGTTCCATGGAGACGTAGGCGATGATTTGGTCGAGCGGGATGATACGCGGAATGAATTGCGGGTTCGAATCGAGCGCTTCGATCTTCAGCGAGAGCGTGAGCAGATAGTTCCAGGATTCGCGATAGCTGTTGAGCATGCGCGCCATAAAGCGCTGCATGAGCGTGCGCTCGATATCGGTGAGGTCGCGAAGCTTCGGCGGGAACCAGCCGGGGCCGCCGAGGAGGCGATCGATGATCGAGAAGACGAGATTGAGATCGACCTGGACGATGCCGCTTCCCGGTAACGGATCCATCGAGAAAATCGCTAGAATCGACGGAATCCCGATCGAGGCGATAAAATCGCCGTAACTGATTTGCTCGATCGAAACGATCGTCGCCTCGACGCGCGTCCGCAGGTAGACCGAGAGCGAGTTATTGAGCAAGCGCGTGAAGTTTTCGTGCAGCGTCCGGAGCGTCTGCAATTGGTTATTGGAAAACTTGTCGAGCCGCTTATTGAAGCGGAAGTCGAACGACTTGATACGACGGCTTTCAATGGTTTCGAGCTGCGATTCTTCGCTGCCGAGTTGATTGATGAGGGCGTCGATCTCTTCTTGCGATAAACTCGACATTACGCGCTCCTAGCTCTTGCCCGTAGGTTTGACGGAGGGGTGAGTGGCGGGCTTTTTCGCCGCAGGAATGAAACGATCGGTCCGCGCGGTCGGCTGCGGAACGTCGCTCTCGTTCAAAATCACGATGTCGACGCGACGATTTTCTTTGCGGCCGGCGGCGGTCGCGTTGCTGACGCGCGGGTGATATTTGCCGTATCCCGCCGCGGCGATCCTCGTCGGCTCGAGCCCGTCTTGTTCGACGAGGTAGCGCACGACGTTGACGGCGCGGGCGGTCGAGAGCTCCCAATTCGAGGGATACCGCGCGGTGTGAATCGGAACGTTGTCGGTATTGCCTTCGACGCGGATCGGATTGGTCGTCTTCTTCAAAAACCCGGCGACCGTATCGAGAATTTTCAGCGTCTGCGGCCGGATACGCGCGCTTCCGCTATTGTAAAACGACTGGTCCGAGAGGAGCGTCACCACCAATTTGTGTCGCTCTCGGCGAATCTGCACCTGGTGCTGCAGTTGGTTCTTCTGCACGTACCGCTCCAGCTCGCGCTGTAAGGTCGGGATGTTGGCATTCGCCCCGAAGGATTGCTGACCGTTGCTACCGCCGTTGGGCGGCTGATTGATCGACCAGACATTATTGAAGCCGCCGGAAACGGATTTCGCGAAAGCCTGCACCTTGACGCGACTGATCGTCGACATCGCGAAAAGAATGATAAAGAGCGCGAGCATGAGGGTGATCATGTCGGCGTACGTGAGGAGCCAACGCATCATCCCGGCCGTCTCGACTTGTTGCTCCTTCTGTTTGTTGTGGAGCTTCGATTCGGCCGCGCGCGCCGCGGTCTTTACCGGTTGTGCCATCGATCGGCGTTACGTCGAACTCGCCGCGAGCTCGTCGGCAGCAACGGCTCCACCCTCTTCCACGTGCGCTTCGCGATCGCGCGGGTCGAGGAAGGCGAGCAGTTTCTCTTCGAGCAGTCGCGGATTGTCGCCGGCTTGAATCGCGAGAATCCCTTCGATCATAATTTCGCGCAGGAGCAGCAGTTCGCCGTTGCGCTCTTTGATTTTCGTGGCGATCGGCAGCCACAACAAGTTTGCGAACATGATGCCGAAGAACGTCGCCACGAAGGCCTGCGCGGTCGCGACGCCGATGGAGCCCGCGATATTGGTGCTGTTCGCAGCCGAGGCTAAACCCTTGAGCATGCCGATAAGGCCGAGGACGGTACCGATGATGCCGAGGGTCGGCGAGTATCCGCCGAGGCAGGTGAAGACCGACTCCGCTTTCGCTCCACGCTCCTGATTATTGCTAACCTCGGTTTCCAAAACTTTACGAATGATCTCGGTGTCGCGGCCGTCGATAACGAGCTGAATCCCCTTGCGCATGAATTCGTCGTCGAGCGCCGCCGCCTCGTTCTCCAACGCGAGCAACCCTTCGCGGCGCGCCTTCTCGGCGAAGGCCACCAACGTCGCGATCACGTCGCGTTCGTGATAGTTGCGCGTCGTGAATGCGGTTTTAAAGCCCCCGAAGAAGCCATCGATAAAAATGCGCCACGGGAACGAGGTGATCGTCGCGCCGAGCGTCCCGCCGATAATGAGCACGATCGCTTCCCAGCGACCGAAGATGATCCCGGGGTCCGTGCCGCCGACGGCTCCCGCCAGCGCGATCGCGCCGAAGCCGAGAACCAGGCCAACGATAGTCGCGATATCCAAAACTCAGCGCTCCAATCTGTTCCGCATCACGCCCCCTAGCGAACCGACTCGGCCGGGCCGTAGATTCTTCGCTTGAAGTCGACGATTTTCTTCTGGATCTCCAGCATCGAATCGCGCACCAGGAGTTTGTTTCCGGAGGTTAGCGTGACGACGGTATCGGGCGTCTCCTCGACGGCTTCGATGAGGTCGCTGTTGACCATGACGGTGCCGCCGTTGAGGCGCTGAAGGACGATCACGCCGAGGGGTTAGCGCCCCTCGGCGTGAAGGCCTGCACGCTCGCGCGAACCTTAGTTCTCGCTCGCCTGCAAGTGCGTGACCGTGATCAGGTTCTGATCGGCGGTCGTGATGCCGCGGGTGTTCGCTTCGAATGCACGTTGCGCCGCGATCATCTTGGTGAACTGATCGGCGAGAGAAACGTTGGACTGCTCCAACGCCCCCGAGACGATCGAGCCGAGACTACCCGTGGTGGCAGTTCCGACCTGTGCGAGCCCGGAGTTCGCCGTCTGCTGGAAGAAATTGCTTCCGACCCGGTTGAGGCCTTGCTCGTTCTGGAAGGTCGCCAGCGCGACTTGCGCGAGCGCCTT
>JAJZVP010000127.1 GCA_021845615.1 bacterium
TACGATCTCGCACTCGGCGGAACGAACGCGTTTTTTAACGTGCAGACGCCCCAGGGCGTGCGGTACACGCGCGACGGCCAGTTCACGGTCAACCCGAACGGCTATTTGGTGACGATGGACGGGAACAACGTACTCGGTCAGAACGGCCCGATTCAGGTTCAGCAGCAATTGGGCGCGGTCACCGTCGGCCCCGACGGCACCGTATCGCAGAACGGCCTCACGATCGACCGGCTCGCGCTCACGCGCTTCAACAATATCGTCGATCTGCGCAAGCAGGGCAACAATCTTTTCGTCGATACCGGCAACGCACAACCGCAAGCGACGGCGAATGCGACGGTCATTCAAGGATCGCTCGAGAAGAGCAATTCCAACGTCGTTCGCTCGATGGTCGATCTCATCGTCGCCGAGCGCTGGTTCGATTCGAACTCCAAATCGGTAAAAATGCAAGATCAAGCTACCCAGCTGGCGATTCAAGACGTCGGCACTACGGCATAACGGAGAGAGGAAACTTCTACCATGATGCGAGCGCTTTATACGGCCGCCAGCGGGATGATCGCCCAACAGTACAATATGGACACGATCTCCAACAACTTAGCGAACGTCGATACCACGGGATTCCGCCGCAACGTCGCCCACTTTCAGGATCTGGTCTACCAGCAAATCCAGGCACCCGGCGCGCCGATCGGCGCCTCGATCGTTCCGGTCGGTCAACAGGTCGGTCTCGGCGTGAAGGTCGGTTCTTCGGAAAAAGTCTTCACCCAAGGCTCGTTGCAACAGACCGGTAACCCGCTCGACGTTGCGATCGAGGGCGATGGATTCTTCCAAGTGACGCTTCCCGATGGCACGACCGGCTACACGCGCGACGGCTCTTTCAAAGTCGATGCGAACGGTGCGATCGTTACCGCCGACGGATATTTCGTTCAGCCGCAGATCACGATTCCGGCGAATGCGACCTCGGTGCAGATCGGACAGGACGGCACGGTCACCGCGCTCGTTCCGGGTAGCGCGATCCCGCAGCAACTCGGGCAACTGACGCTCGCGCGCTTCGTCAACAACGCCGGCCTCTCACCGATCGGCGGCCAGAACATTTACACGCAGACCGCGGCGAGCGGCCCTCCGGTGGTCACCCAGCCCGAACTCAACGGTGCCGGCTCGCTCCAGAGCGGCTACCTGGAGAACTCGAACGTCCAGGTCGTGAACGAAATCGTGAATATGATCGTTTCGCAACGCGCGTTTGAAGCGAACTCCAAGGCGATCACCGCCTCGGACCAGATGCTTCAGACGGCGAATAATTTGGTGCAGTAACGAACGTGCGCACCATGCTCGTTGGGTGTATGCTGCTACTGTCGGTCATCCATGCGCGACCGGCAGCGGCGGCATATTCCCACGCGCAGCGCATTCCCGCCGCCAAACTGACGGCGCTCGCTCGTGCCGCAATCGCTCGGCTCCCTCATGGCGCCACCATCGCCTACCTCCCGGTCTCCTCGCTCTCCGATCAATACGTCGATCCCGGACGCGTCTCGCTGCACCTGCGCTCTCCGCTCGTGACCCCGGCGTACGTGAACGTTCCGATCGCGATCGATCTCAACGGGCATTTTTTGCGCACCGTCTTCGTCGGCTATCGCATCCAGCATTACGTCATGGCGGCGACCGCGGCGCACGATCTCGCTCCCGGCACCGTTCTCTCGGCGCGCGACCTCAAGATGGCGCTGGTTCCCTTTACCGGCCTGCCGATCAACGGAACGAAGGTACTCGTCGGCCGGCAGATCATCGCGCCGGTTCGCGCCGGACAACCGATCGCGATCGAACAGACGCTTGTCAACGAGATCGTTCGCGCCGGTATGAGCTGCGTGCTCGTCATTCGCGATAACGGCGTCTCGCTCGTCGCCGACGTTATCGCTCGTAGCAGCGGCGGGCTCGGCGATCAGGTCTCGCTCTACAATCCGCAAACCAATAAATTGCTCTCCGGCACGGTCGTCGGGCCGGACCGCGTCGAACTCGATCTCTCCGGAGGAGATGGACGATGAACCGAATCATTCGTACGCTCGCGCTCGTCGGGCTCACGCTCGTTCTCGCACCGGCAAGTGCGCTCGCCGGCTCGCTCTACGTGCCCGCTCCCGCGCCCGCGGGGCCGGGGCATCCGTTGCAGTTGGGCCCCGATCACCGTGCATCGCAGATCGGCGACCTCGTCTACGTCGTCTACGATTTCAGCGTCGCGAGTAATAGCTCGAACATCGTCAACAATAGCAAAACCGCGAGCCTCGGCTACCCCGGGGCGACCGGAAACCTCGCGCTCGCGTTCCTTCGGATCCCCACCTCGATCGGCGGTTCCTCGCAGGTGCAGTCGCAGACGCAGCATACGGGCCAAAACAGCTTCGTTTCGGCGATGATGGCGACCGTGACCAACGTCTTGCCGAGCGGCGTCCTGCAGATCGAAGGCAACCAAGGGCTCACCGTGAACGGCAGCGCGCAGGTGCTGCACGTGATCGGCTACGTCCGCCCCGAGGATATCGACTCGACCGATCAGGTGCTCAGCTCGCGCATCGCCGACGTGCAGGCGACCTTCTCGGGGAATTTCCAAGAGGGCCACAAGGGACTCCTCCGCAAGATCCTGGACTTTCTATTCTAGCCATGAACGCACGCAGCAAGAACCTTTTGCGAAGACTCGCCGCCCTGGTGGGCTCGTTCGCTTTTCTCGCAACCCTCGCGGTGCCGCAGGGCGCGATGGCGGCATTTTACGAGCGCGTGCTCGTTAAAAATATCGCGCGCGTTCAGGGAGTTACCTCGAACCAACTCGTCGGGTATGGAGTGGTCGTCGGCCTGCAGGGGACCGGGGATTCGACCTCCGTGCTCTTCACGAGCCAGACGATTCAGAACATTCTCCAATCCTTCGGCCTCACCGTGAGCAGCCAGGCCGTGCGGACGCGCGACGTCGCCGCGGTGATCGTCACGGCATCGTTACCCCCGTTCGCGCACGAAGGCGATAAGATCGACGTCACCGTCTCGGCGATGGGCGACGCATCGACGCTCCAGGGCGGCACGTTGGTCCTCACCGAGCTGCATGCCGCGAACAATCTCGTCTATGCGACCGCGCAAGGGCCGATCTCGGTCGGCGGTTTCGTCGCCGGCCCCGCAGCGGGTAACAGCGTGACGCAGAATTACACTGCGGTCGGCATGGTTCCGCGCGGCGGCATCGTCGCTCGCAGCATGAAGACGCCGATCACGAACCAGAGCGGGAGCGGGTTCAACTACGTGTTGACGACCCCCGATTTTAAGACCGCCGCCGACCTCGCATACACGCTCAACGGGCACTTCGGCTACGGTACCGCGCGCGCGCTCGACGCCGAGACGGTGCACGTAACGCTGCCGCGCGCCTATGCGGGGAACGCCGTTCAGTTTCTCGCCGACGCATCCGATCTCGGCGTGCAGCAAGACGAGCCCGCAATGGTGGTGATGAACGAGCGGACCGGCACGATCGTTTTCGGCGGCGATATCAAGCTCGCTCCCTGCGCGATCGCCCACGGCAACCTCACGATTACCATTTCGACGCGCAATAAAGTCGTGCAGCAGCCGTTTACCACCGCCTCGCCGGGAACGCAGAGCAATACCACGGTGACCGCGACCAATAAGGGAAAGCGGCTCGAGTTTATCGCCGGTGCCGCGACGCTCGCGTCGGTCGTTCGCGCGCTCAATACCTTGGGAGTGGCGCCGCGCGATCTCATCGCGATCGTTCAGGCGCTCCGACGCGCCGGCTCGTTACAAGCGGAGGTGGTCTTACAATAATGAGTGAGATCGGTAAAGCGGCGGCGACGCCCTTAACGCCCGTCCAACAGCAAGCGATGAAACGCCTCGATCAGGCTGCGACGCAGCTCGAGGGCGTTTTCCTCCAACTCGTCATGGGTGCGATGGATAAGACCGTATCGCACGACTCGATTTTCGGCAAGCAGAGCAATGGGGAGCGAATCTTCCAGTCGATGCTCGACCAACAGCGCGCCGAGGAGATGGCCAAAACCGGAAGCATCGGAATCGCCAAAATGTTGGAAGAGCAGCTCAAAGCGAGCGTTCTCTCCGATGCATCGCAGGAAGCGAAAGTGAACGTCAAGAGGAGTAGCGGACCGTGAACGATTCATGGGAGTTATTTGCCCAAGCTCTCGGCACCGAATCCGAGGCACTACGGGTCCTAGGCGAACGCGCGCAGGCCCTCTCCAAGGCGTTGGTCCAGCTCGACGCCGAGCAGATAACCATCGCCCAGCGGGCGCTCGACGAGGCTCGCGAGAGCTTCTCTCGGGCCGCCTCCGAGCGCCGAGCGATGCAAGTTCGCGGTTTCGGCACGATGACGCTGCGACAGGTCTGCAGTTACGCTCCGCGCGCGCTGGCATGGGAGATGAATCAACGTCTCGCCGAACTGATGACCACCTCGATCGGGGTGACGATTACGAACAACAACAATAAGGCGTTGATCGCCGGCGGGATGGATCGGTTGGTCAAGACGACCTTGGCGATGCAGCGCGCGGCGAGCGAGCCAAGCACCTATCGTCGGCGCGGCTTCGTCGCTCCGCCCAGCAACAGCGTTTTAGTGAGTAGCAAAGCATGAGTTTTATTCCGCAGGGCACGTTTTTCGATCTCAGCATGATGGGCGGCGCGCTCAACGCCTTCCAATATGCCGAGAGCGTGACCTCGAATAACATCGCGAACGTGAATACGCCCGGTGCATCGCGCCAGAGCGTGATTCTCAACGAGGCTCCGCCGATCGCCGGGTCGCCGTTCTCGCCGACGCATTCGCAAGGGACCGTCGGCGACGGCGTGCTCGTGCAGCAGATCCTTCGCATTCATGCAGATAATTACGATCAGCTCTTCCGTGGAGCCTCATCTTCGCAAAATTTCTACAGCACCGAACAAAATACGCTCAACGCGCTGCAATCGACGCTCGGCGATCCCAACTCCGGCATCGGCGCGCAGTATACGGCTTTTCAAACCGCGATCAACCAGCTCGTCGCGCAGGGAAGCGGTGCGCAGAGCACCTCCGTGCGCGCGAGCGTCATCGCGCAGGCACAGGCGCTCTCGACCGCGCTGAATAACGCCTCGAGCGCGATCGTCACGCAGCAAAATTCCGCGCTCTCGCAAGCGACGACGCTGGTAACGACGGCGAACGGCATCCTCGATCAGATCGGCGCGCTCAACGGCCAGATTCGCGCGTCGACCGCGGCCGGCGATAGCCCGAACACCTACAAGGATCAGCGCGACTACCTCATCGATCAGCTCTCGCAGTACCTTTCCACGCAAACCTCGATTCAGTCCGACGGCTCGGTCTTGGTGAGCGTGAACGGTCAAGCGCTCGTCAACGACACGGTCGTCTACCATCTGGCGGCGCCGACGATCGGAACCGCGAGCAACGGCACCTCGACCTTTAAGATCAATTTCCAGAGCACGCCCCCCGCCTCGTCGAGCGCGCCGGGGATTCCGTTGGGAAGCGGCCAGCTCGCCGCCCTTCAGGATCTCTACAACAACAAGCTCACCGTCTATGGGAATCAGCTCGATCAATTCGCGAGTTCGCTCGCGAACGAGGTCAATCGGATCACCCAATCGGCGTACGACCAAAACGGGCAGGCGGGCGCTGCGCTCTTTCAGCCGATCGTCGGGAATCTTCCGATCTC
>JAJZVP010000128.1 GCA_021845615.1 bacterium
GTTCGTCGTCGACGACGCTGTGCCCGAGCGAGGCGCAGAGTTCCGCCGCAGCGTCGAGCGCTTCGAGCGACTCTGCGGAGTAGCCGTGCCCGAGGAGCGGGCCGCGCATGACCGCGATGCGCAACGGGTTCGGATCGCGCGCGACTTCGGGGAGAAAGCGCGAGCCGTCATCGGAGCGCAGCGCATCGAGCATCGCGGCACTGTCGCGCACGCTGCGCGAAATGGCGTGGTCGATATTGGCGTGCCCGATAACGCCGCCGACACCGGGCGTGCGCCCGCGGCTCGGTTTGAGCCCGAAGAGCCCGGTGCAACTCGCGGGGATACGGATCGAGCCGCCCATATCGTTGCCGTGCGCGATCGGCACGACGCCCGCGGCGCAGAGCGCGGCGCTGCCGCCGCTCGAACCGCCGGGCGTGCGCGTGAGATCCCACGGGTTGCGCGTCGCACCGAAGAGGACGGTTTCGGTAAACGGCGAGAGCCCGAACTCCGGGGTTGTCGTCTTTGCGAAGACGATCGCTCCGGTGCGTTTCGCGCGCCGAAAAAACTCGTGATCTTCGGTGGGAACGTAGCGCGCGAAATACCGGCTCCCCATCGTCATCGGCAACCCGGCGAGCTGCGGGCCGAGATCCTTGGCGACGAAGGGAACCCCGGCGAAGGAGCCGTCGCGCCCGCTCCGTTCGGCGTCAACGCGCGCGTCTTCGTAACGGCGTGCGGCGATGGCGTTGAGGTGCGGATTCACGCGCTCGGCGCGCGCGATCGCTTCGTCGAGCAGTTCGCGCGGCGCAATCTCGCCGGCGCGGACCGCGCGCGCCATCTCCAGGGCGTCGGCGCGATCGTAGAACTCCGAGATGCTCATAGGCGGCACTTGCGGTGGGCGGCGGCGGTTCCCTTTTGCGGCGCCGCATAGGAGCGCGCCTTTCGTGCCATAACGTCACGCGGTATGCGTTTCGAACGTGCGCCGACCATCGAGACCCCGCGCCTGCGCCTGCGCGCGCACCGGCCCGACGATTTCGAGGCCTGCGCGGCGATGTGGGCGGACCCTGCGGTGACGGCGTATATCGGAGCGCCCTCGACGCGCCTGCAAACGTGGGCGCGCATGCGCGGCTACGTCGGGCTCTGGGAGTTTTTGGGCTTCGGGTACTGGGCGATCGAAGAAACGGCGACCGGACGGTTCATCGGCGAACTCGGCTTCGCCGATTTCAAACGCGAGATCGCCGCAACGATGCAGGGGATCCCCGAGTTGGGTTGGGCGCTCGCCGACGATGCACGCGGCAAGGGTTTGGCAACCGAAGCGGTGCGCGCCGCCACGGCGTGGGGCGACGGGCACCTTCGCTCGGAGCGCACGGTCTGCCTCATCGATGCGCGCAACGCCGCGTCGATTCGCGTCGCCGAAAAGTGCGACTTTCTCCGCTTTGATGCCGCGGCAACGGGGACGACCGAGCTGCTCTTTTTCGAACGCCATCGCCCTCCCAGCCATCCGTAACGAGGAGATCCTCTTGAAACAAAATGCGCTCCCGCGCCGTAGATCGAGAAACGCTACGCTAGGAGGACTACTGTGACGCTACCCGCTGCGCTCTTCGCTATTACGATCTTCGGCATGCATTTCGGCGGATCGCCGATGGTGAAATCGACCGAACACTTCTCGATTCCGGTCGGCCAGCAACTTCCGCTCGACGTGCGTACCAATAGCGGCGATATTACCGTCGTCGGCGGCACGCAGCGCGAAATTGAGGTGACCGTTATTAAACGCGCGCCTTCGCAGGCACAACTCGCTCAAATGCACGTCGATCGACGGATCGGCGCGCGTGCGGTTCATCTCGCAACGATATTTCAGCCCAAATGTCAGTGGACGTGCGGCGATATCTCGTTTCTGATCACCCTTCCGGCGAACACCGCGCTCGCGCTGAGCACGAGCTCGGGCGACGTGCAGGTCCGAGGCATGGCCGCGAGCGTCAGTGCCTCCACCGCGAGCGGAGACATTCAAATCGACGGCGCCGCCGCCTCGCGCAACGACACCGTCTCGATAGCCGACTCATCGGGCGATATCTCGTTGCAAAATGTCGAAGGCACGGTCGTCGCCGTCACGTCGAGCGGAGATGTGAGCATGCGCGATGCCTCGACGAGTGCGCTGACGAAGGCGAACCTCTCGAGCAGCAGCGGCGACGTCTCGCTCTTCCTGCCGCGAAACCCATCGCTGCTCCTGAAGGCGAGAACGTCCTCGGGATCCATCCGCACGAATCTTGGAATTCACGCGCGAGTAAGGTACACATCGCGGAGGCTCTCGGCTCGGCTCGGTACCGGGAGGAGCACGGTGAAGCTCTTCACCGCAAGCGGCGACATTACGATCGACGGAGCGCGGTAGATGGTGGCGTTAACGCTCTCTCCGTGGCACGGCAAAAACCTCCCGACGGTGAGCGGCGAAGCCTATCGCTACGAGCTGCGCGTTGCCGGGCGTGCAAACGAGCGCCTAACGCTATCGGCGCAGGGCCTTCCGAACGGCTGGATCGCCGCGTTCTGCACCGAGAGAGTCTGCATGCCGATGCAGGCCCGCCTCACGCTGCCGGCCGACGGGCGCGAACGCCTGGAGTTCGGTTTGATTCAGGAGAGCTCACGCCCCGCTCGCACGATGCGCATTACGATACAGGGGAGCGACGGTAGCACGACGCGGATCGTCATCCGCCCCCAGCATACGCCGCACCCATAACGCCCGGGAACCCGTCGCCCTCCGGCGAATATCGGCGCATGAAATTGCGTTCTGTAGCGATCGCATCGTTCACCGTTTTGCTTCTCGCAGCGATGCCGCGAGCTCCCTTTCACCTCGGCGCGCTGCAGATTGGGAAGCCCGCAATCGGGCTTCCGGCCTCCGCGGGGCGGCCACTCGTCGTCGTCGCGTTCGCTTCGTGGTGTATCGGTTGCGTGGAAGAGCTGCCGCAAGTTGTCGCCGACTACAAACGCTTCAAAGGCCGCGTCGATTTTCTCGGCGTCGATTACTTAGATAATCCGATCGCTGGGCAAGCGCTCGTTAAAAAATTCGGCATTCCCTTTCCTGTGGTGAGCGACCGCCAGTGGAACAACGCGCCCGCACCGGTCCATGCAAACGCGGCCGATTCGAACCTGACGATCCACCTCTCCGGTATCACGCCCGGGACGCTCTCCGCGAAGATCGCAGCGATGGGCGATAAAATCCCAGCGCCAGCCCGATCGATTCTTTTGGACGTGGTAAACCATTGCAAAGGGCACACGGATGCCCAATGCCTCGCCTACGCTTCGGCACATAACGTCGTGCTGTCGCCGGGAACCGCGGTTGCGCCGCACGCAACTGCTTCGCCGCACGCAACCTCCGCGCCGAACGCGCCGTCAAGCACCACATCCGCGGCGCCGCTCGCGCTGCCGCATACCTTTGTGATCGATGGGCACGGAATCGTCCGCGCCGACATCACGGGGTATAACAGCTCGAAGAATCCGATTGCAGAACAACTTCGCAAGCTCGGTATTACGGCGCCTGCGATCAGGTAACTCCGAGGACGTAGCAGCGAAAGCGTCGCCGGGAACGTAGCGAGCTACCTGCTCCGCTCGCCGCTCCAGCCGCCCGCTGAGCTCGAGCCGGGAATGCTCCAACTCCCTTCGAACGATTTACCGTCATCGGAAAAAATGAACCGAAGCGTGCCCGTTCCGTCGCTCTCTTTCCAGGTGCCGCGCAGCACGTTGCCTTCGAGCGCGCCCGCGAGCGAAGCGGTCCCACCGTAGTACGATCCGGTAATGGTATCGCCCGATTGCGTGAGCGTGAGCTTGAAGCGTCCGACGGAATCTCCGCACGATCCTTCACCGCTCGCGGTGCACTCCCAGTCTCCACCGAGGCCGGAGGAGGCGAGCGCCGAGACCGATTTTGCCGAGGCTGCGAGAGCGCCCGCCGCCGATGTCGTGACGAAAGCAAAGCGGTTCATAGCGGAGCCCTTCGCTACCGGTTCCGGCGTGCCTCGCACCGGCTGCGGCCAGCCGCAAGATGCCCGCAATTTTCTACGCAGGGCGACTATGGGCGAAGAGCGCCTTGGCCATCGCGCTGCGTCCGTTGATAAGCGAACGATATGCGCGGAACCAGGCCGGCTTCGCGCTTGAACGCCCCATTGCCCGTGCCGGAAAAGGACTCAGTAAGAGATCGGCCACATCGAGACCAAGGTTCTTGAACCAGCTCTGCGATAAGCGTTGTCAGGCAGGAACGTACGAAAGCTTGACCGCGTCCTCGCCGACACGATTGGTGCCGACGAGTCGGAGTGGGGGGCGGGCACGGGCGAAGTACGGTTTGCCGCGACCAAGAACAAACGGACGAAAGTAGAGATGATACTCGTCGATAAGACCGAGGTCTGTGAGACTCGCGGCTAGATCGGGCCCGGCAATATCGATAACGCCGTCGACCTCCGTCTTCAGCCGACGGACGAAGGCTTCGAGATCGTCGCCGACAAGCGTAGCGTTGGCGCCGACCGACCGCAGCGTGCGTGATGCAACCCATTTCGGTTGCGCCCGCCACGCCTTTGCGAACTCGTGCTCGGCCGCGTCCCACTCCGGACGATCCTCGTCCCAATAGCGCATTACCTCGTACATGCGACGGCCGTACAGCATGCCCGTAAGTTCGCGAACGTGATCGATCCAATAACGAAAGAGTGCAATGCCCGGTGGTGCGTGAAGCGGCGGCTCGAGCTCGCCATTAATGCCGGCAACGTAGCCGTCGAGGGACTGCATCATTCCAAAGACGATCTTTCCCATGTTCTCTCACCTCCGACTCATTAGGTCCAAGTGTTCGAAGCTATTCCCATCCGATGTTCCTAATCCGATCGTCCTTTTCAAGGAGCTGTCCGCGGACGCTTTCTCTCAGCGGGAGTGGCTGGAATCGGAATCGCAAGAGAATTTTGAGCCTATTCGCCGGTGGGGTGAGCCCCACGGTTGGGAAGCGGGATCGGAAAGTTTGCGAGCCCAACCGGGAGATTGGCAACAAGACGCTCGAGGGACGTCCGCAACAACGCCATGTCCGTACCATAACGTGCGGTCCAATCGCGCTCGAGTTCGGCCGCAACGGCGGACCATCTCGGCAGCAAAGCAGAACCCCGCGCCGTCAGTCGAATACGCCCTGCGTCGCCGTGCAACGTTTTCTCGACCCATCCGTGGCGTTCCATACACGCGACCATGCTTTTCATCGCCGCATTCGACAGCCCTGACCGCGAGAGTAGTTCCGGCATGGTCACGCCATCGCCGTCGACGAATTGCAACACGTTCGACCACATCGCAAGCGACGGGGCTTGCGGCGGCATCTTGCTTTCGAATTCGACGGAAAATGCGACGAGGGCGCGAGACAACAGGACCGATAACGGTAATTCCATTCGGCGTACCTTAGGTGCGGGGCAGTCAGCGCCTTCCGGCCGTCGTTAAGCGGAGTTCCCACCCAGGCATGGTGCAGATGCCACACGAGCATCGAGCGTTTTAGCCTCGGAATCGGTAGGCGGCGAGAGCCAACGACAAAAACGCGGCCATCGGCAATACCTATCCGAGCACGTAGCTACCGACGAAACGGTTATACAAGTTCGCGCACGAGCAGTTGCCCGGTGC
>JAJZVP010000015.1 GCA_021845615.1 bacterium
TGTTCCCGTCCATCGTCACCAAATAGCCGTTCGGGTTGACCGTGAACTGGCCGTCGCGCGTGTACCGCACGCCCTGGGGCGTCTGCACGTTAAAAAACGCGTTCGTTCCGCCGAGTGCGAGATCGTATGGATTTCCGGTCGCCTGCAACGGGCCTTGCGAGAAGGTCTCCGGCGTGTCGTAGACCCAGGCTCCGGTACCGAGCTGCCCGACCGGCGCGGCGACGGGAACGCCCGGTAAAGCATTCTTCCCCGTTCGCGGGCCGGGATCGGTCTGCAAACGATAGATGTCGAGCGTCGGGGCCGATTGAATCTCCAGCAACGTCTGTTTGAAGCCGTTGGTGTTGACGTTGGCGAGGTTATTCGCCACCGTATCGGCGAGTTGCTGGGCGACGAGCATCCCGCTCGCAGAGGTATAAATACCGCGTACCAATAGAAGACCCTCCGCACGGATTCGGTTTCGTATATCGTGGTCGAACCATCAATCGGTCAGGTTCGCCCTGCGGCCCCGCCCCGTGCGAGAGGTCGTCCAGCCGCATCTTCTTCTTGTCCTATCGGCGAAAAAGAGGCGGGATTTTAGCCCGCCTCCATTCGCCGGTCTTCGCCGGCGGGTTCCATGCGGAGCCCCCGGTGGTCTCCAGTCGCCCAGTTCGCCAAACACTGAACCGAACGCATCGTGGGTCGACCGGTGCGACCGCCGAACGGATCGCGGGTTAGGTTTTCGCGCAACGGACGCTGAGGCGGGCTTTTGGCGA
Source organism: bacterium (assembly GCA_021845615.1). GTDB lineage: Bacteria > Vulcanimicrobiota > Vulcanimicrobiia > Vulcanimicrobiales > Vulcanimicrobiaceae > JABEUX01. The sequence goes on from JAJZVP010000015.1 coordinate 753, forward strand.
CCTTGGTTGCTTTTGAACCGCCGCAAATCGGCGTTTGTGGGCGCTTCGCGGGGAGCGCTACGAGGCGGTGTGCGAAACGTCGCAGGCTGCTGTGTAAACCTCTGGTAAAAACGACAGGTGCCCCGGCGTTGAACGCCGGGCCGCTTGGCGTCGCGCTTCGCGGCACACGCGGGCAGCTCGCGCCTCTGGCCTGATGGATCGTGCCAGAAGCATCTTTCAACCACAACATTTTTTCTGAAAGGATTCACATATCGTCAATCTCTAGCGTCGCTCCAGCCTCAACGAGCACCTCAACGCCACAGCTGAAAACCATCGTAACGGTCAAGTCGAACCCAGCTCCAACCAACTGGAACTCCCACGCTCCAATGGACCTCACGGGCCTTACTATGCACCAACGCCCCGTCGACGGCTACGGCGGCGGCGTCAGCGCCCACAAAGGTTCCCCGTCGGGGCTCTCGGAAATCGGGAAGGCGATCGGCGCCGTGCAAGCCGCTTTCAAAAAGTTGGCAGCGTATCTAAAATCGCAGGGGAAAACTATTGCGAACGACGTCATCGCTGGAACGATAGTGGCCGGCTTGACAGCTGCTGGACATTACGGGATTAAGGCAGTAACGAACGCCGTCAGTTCGGTTGCAAGCGCTGGCTCGGCCGGGGAAGCGAATGCGGTCAACGAGCTCAACCAAGCTTCGCCGGGCCTTGGCACCGACGCGCAGAACATCGTGAACGCAATAGGCAGCGAATCAGCATCTGCATATAACTCGACGATAACGGACATCAGCCAGATCATGGACGAAAATGGAAACATCAACTGGGGCGCCATCATGAACGATCTCGGACCGCTCGGCGGCTAACGTTTAAAGGATTGAAGCGCGCCACTATGAGGCACTATGACATGGCAAAACTTTCCTTCGGACGCCGCTTGTTCCATGTCTTCTATGGGCGTGAACTAATCTCACTCGGTTACGCCGTCGGAGCACCTGGGACCGCGCTTGGGCTGCTGCTGATCTCTCCCCCGGATATCTTCGGTTCCATCCTCGCTGCCGTTACGACCGGCGCCTTCATCGCGGATATTGTCGCTCATGCTCGATCAGGGAGATGGCTTTTCGGACGACGAATCTTGGCTCCCCTGGTCGCGGTCGGTCCTATCTACGTCGCCTTCAACGAAGCGAAGATTATGGGCGTCAGCGGGACCGAAATCGTTGGCGGTACCTATCTCAACGTTTGGATAGCCGTATTCATCGTTCTAATGGTCTTGTACGGGATTGGAGTCTATCGCTGGGGTGACGAAAAACCTACCTGGTGGCCACACACGAAGTAGAGCGTCGCCGGGACTTGATATCTTCCGTGTATCACCGATACAATGGGAGTCGTCCTCGTCGAACTGCAAAGGGGCCACCGGTAATTAAGGCTGAGCGATCAGCGAAGCTCTTGCTACCCACTCAAGGTCGGGCCGAAATTCGGCCCGACCTTTTTTCGCAAACGCGCACCCGTCGCCATCGTGACAAGAAGGCGAGCGGCGCACGCGGTCGCATTAGCATATCCTCAAACCCCCGTTTGTGTACAAGCGGGGAGTCGAGGATGTTGGCGCCTGGGGCGACGTGCGTTAGGGACGCGAAAACGGTGGGAGAATTGCCCGCTAGACCTGCATCTGTTGGATCTCTTGGTACGCGCTCAAGAGTTTATTGCGTACCGCGAGCGTGAATTGAAAGGCGAGATTCGCCTCCTCGACCGAGGTAATCACTTTCCCACTATTATGGATCTCTCCGGCGGCAAGCTGTGTCGTCAGATGATCGGAGGTCGCCATCTTCTCGTTCACGCCGCCCAAAAACGACTTTACCGCATCCTTGAACGATCCGCCGGCGACCGGAGCGACCGCAGGGGTCGCGCTCGGCGCCCCGCCGCCGCCGCCCGGGGTGACGTCGGGAACGAACGTTCCCGGTAGGACCTGACGCACGGCATCGGCGTAGCTCTTGATATCCATACGAAGCTCCTTACGAATCGCTAGCTGAGGAGGCCGATTTCGGCACTGTTCATCAGACGCGTCTCTTTGATCGCGGCGACGTTGGCCTGGTAGGCCCGCGAGGCGGCCATCATATCGACCATCTCTTTGACGACTTGAACGTTGGGGTAGTGCACGTATCCGCGCGCGTCGGCCTGCGGATTTCCCGGATCGAAGACCAAACGATCCGGCGATTGGTCCTGCGTGATACCGAGCACTTCGACACCGGCTTGGCCGGGGTTCTGGGCGTGGAACGGGTTGAACGGATCGCTGCTCGATTGCGTCGTCGCATCGGGCTTCTGTGCGAAGACCACCAACTGCCGCTTGAACGCGCCGCCCTGCGGCGTCAGCGTCGTGTTGGCGTTCGCGATGTTATTGGCGATAACGTCCATAGCCAGGCGCTCTGCGGAGAGCCCCGACGCACTGATATCGATCGCGGTATAAAAGCCCATATTACGGTTGTTCCTTGATCGCTTCGGAGTATCGGTTGTACTGCTGCAGGAGCAACTTCGCCATGTCCTGCGCGTACCCGGCGTTCATCGAGAGATGCGCCATCTCTTGATCGATATCGACATTGCTGCGATCGACGCGCATCTGCGTGCCGGTATCGATGATGGGAACCGGGTCGAACGGTTTGGGCGGCGCTCCGTCGCCGATGGCGAACTGGCGCGCGCTGTTGGTCTCCATCGGCAGCTCGCTCTTCGAGGGCGGCGTGCCCAACGACTCGGCGAGCAATTCCTTAAAATCCGTGGTCGTCCGCCTATAGTTCGGCGTGTTCACGTTCGCGATGTTATTCGCAATCTGCGTTTGCTCGAGACCGGCGCCGGACAAGCCCTCCTTGAGGACGTTGACCGTCGATCCGAACGAGAGCCCTGGAATCTCTGCCATCGTCTTCTCCTATCGGCGTCCGCGCCGCGGAACTTGAGTCTCGCGCCCCCGGCTCACGCGGGGTGCGCCGCGAACTGCGCCTCGTAGAGCGCGGCATAGGCGCCCCGACGCGCCATGAGTTCCTCGTGGCTCCCCGACTCGGCGACGCGCCCGTGCGCGAAGTACAGGATGCGATCCGCCCGTCGGATCGTCGAGAGGCGGTGCGCGACGATGAGCGTCGTCCGGCCGGGAAGCAAGCGATCGAGCGCCGATTCGATCAGCGTCTCGGAGTGGGTATCGAGCGCGCTGGTCGCTTCGTCGAGGATCAAGATCCGCGGATCGCGGAGGATCGCCCGCGCGATCGCGATCCGCTGCCGCTGTCCGCCGGAGAGACGAACGCCGCGCTCGCCGACCTCGGTCTCGTAGCCATCGGGGAGCTCCGAGATGAACTCGTCGGCGTTCGCCTCCCGAGCGGCGGCGATCACCTCGCGTTCGTCGGCTTCGAGCCGTCCGTAGCGGATATTCTCGAGGATGCTCCGTCGGAAGAGCTGCGGATCCTGGGGGACGATTGCGATCGCGGCGCGGATATCTGCGAGGGGGTAGGCGTCGAGCGGATGCCCGTCGATCGAGATCTGACCCGACTGCGGCTGGTAAAAACGTGGGACGAGATTGATAAAGGTCGTCTTCCCGGCGCCCGAAGGGCCGACGAGCGCGACGATCTCGCCGGGCGCGATATCGACGCTGACGCCGTCGAGTGCCGGGCTCTCACCCTCGGCATAGGAAAACCGAACGGCGTCGAACGTGATGCGGCCGGCGATCGCGGGAGCGGAGAGGGAGCGAGGAGCCTCGGCTTCTTCGGTCGGCAGATCGACGATCTCGTAGATGCGTCCTATCGCGACGATCGCCCGGTTGAGATCGCCGACGAACGCGGCGAAGCGGCTGAGCGGGTTGACGAGATTCACGAGCAGGAGGTAGTACGTAAAGACCTCGCCGACGTTCAGACGCCCGACCAACACTTCGCGTGCGGAGAGCCAGATCACCACCGTCAACGCGAGAACCATAATCGAACTGACGACCATCGGCTGCGTCTGCACGAACTGCGTCATCTTCAACGAGGCGGTGACGTAATCGTCGGTTCGTTCGCGAAAACGCCGGACTTCATAGGATTCGCGTCCGAAGGCTTTGACGATTCGCTGCCCTTGCAGCACCTCGCTCAGCGCCGCAATCACTTCGGCGATGCGCATCTGCGTCGCCGTCGTACTCCGCGTGATCAATCGCGAGAAACGCGAGACGGCGAGCGAGATGATCGGAGCGACGAGTACCAAGACCGCGGTGAGCAACCAGTCGAGCCGGAGCATGATCGCGAACGACGAAACGAAGGTGACGACCGCAACGATGAGCTGCGGCAGCGAGATCGTCACGGCGTCGCTGACGATCTGCAGGTCGGAATTAAAACGCGAGATGAGGTCGCCGGGGCGCCAACGGTCGAAAATCGGCAGCGGAAGCCGGAGGATCCGGTCGACCAGTTGCAGACGCAGCATCGCGATAAAGTGTTGCCCGCACCACGCGGTCGCGTAGGTCTGGGCGTACGTCGCCCCTTGCGCGGCGATCAGCGGCAGGGCGATGAGCCCCAGCATGCGGTAGAGCACTCCCAGATCGGGGTGTTTCGCCTCGAGAACGCGGGAGATGATCTGGCCGAAGGCCCAGGGCGGAACCGTGGTGAGCACGCCGGCGACGGCTCCCAATCCCGCAGCGACGGCGAGGCGCCCGAAATAGGGGCGCGCTTCGCGCGATAGACGTCGCAATGTTTCCTGTCGTGTCATGATCTCGGCGCGAAGTTGCCGCAGTGCGCCGATGAAACCTCTCGGGGCTCCCGGCGGTACGTGCAAGCAAAGGGAGAATCGAGAATGGACTGTTTCTTTCACGCTCGCGTCCCGGCGGTCGCCGGATGCCCGACCTGTTCGAAGGGGATCTGTGCGACCTGTCGCGACAGCAGCGGCCTCTGCCCGAGTTGCCGCCTCGCGGCCCGGATCGAGGGGGCGAGTTCGCAGACGACGTTAACCGGAGGGCGCGCGCCCAATCGCGGCACCGGCGCGACCTACGACGGCGGCGCCGTCGTGCCGCCGCGGGCGGCGACGGTGAGCGTCGGCGACCCGCTCGACCCGGTCGAATCGCGCGCGCTCGTCGCGCTCGGCTATCCGCTTCTCCCGCTCGCATTGCTCTCGCTGCTCGAACGCCGCCGCTCGCGCTTCCTCAAGCGCGCCGCGATGCAGGCGATCGGTTTCAACCTCGCCTTCGCCGCCTTCTGGGGCGTCCTTCAACTCATGAGTTCGCTCGCGATTCCCTGGATCGGGGTCGAATCGGCGATCCTCATTCCCTTTCTCGTCCCACTCTTTTTGGTCGCCTCGGTCTACTACGGCGTGAAGACGTGGCACGGCGACGAGGTGCGCGTGCCGATCGTCACCGACTGGATCGAAGAGCACCTACCGGCTGCGTAGCAGCGCGCCAAGCGGCGTACCGCTCCAAGAATGCGACGGCGCGCGCGCGGTGGTCGAGCATCGGTCGGGGATAGCGCTCGATCTCGAAAAAGTCGAGCGCGAGTTGGCGATCTTGCCATGCGTGCAACTGTCGCGCGTCGGAGAGCAGCGCGAGTTCGGGAATCCAGCGCCGAACGTATCGCGCCTGCGGGTCGCCGCGGAGGAACTGCCGTTGCGGATCGATGATGCGCGGGAAATGCATGTCGACGCGGAGGCCGGCGCTCCAGCGCCAATTCCCGATCGCAAGCGCGGGCTCGTCCTCGGTAAGGTAGCGCTCCCATTCCTCCATCCCGACGCGCCAGTCGAGCCCGACGTCGAAGCAACAGAACGAGGCGACGACCGAGCGTACCGCGGGATGCATCGTTCCGGTGGCGACGAGTTCGCGCATACCCGCGTCGACGAGCGGAAACCCGGTGCGCGCCTCGGCGAGCGCCGCGAACTCCGCGCTCGCGCGGGTGAAGAGCCGCTCCTCCGGTTGCGGTGCTTCATCGCATCCGGCGAATAACAGAAAATCTCGTCGCGCCATCGCTCGGAGAAAACGTTCGATCCCCGCCCGCTCCTCGGCGAGCAAAAACGGATCTTCCAGGCGTTTGCAGACGGTGCGAACGACGTCGCGCCCCGAGAGCAATCCGTAGGAGAGCGGTATTCCAAGCCCCGAGGTCGGAAGCGCCGGTGTGCGAATCGCACGCGTGTATTCGACCAGGCGGTCGTTGACGAAACGTTCGAGATCCGTTCGCGCGATGCGTTCGCCGATCGCACCGGGCAGAGGCGAGGCGGCGAACTCCTCCGGGCGCGGCAGCGGCTCGCTCGGTAGGACGCTCGGCGAAAAACGTGCGGCGGCATCGACCGGCGCTCGCAAACTCTCGGGCGCGCGCCAGCGCCGATAGAACGCATTGAAGGAACGAAAACCCGCATCGTCGTCATCGTCGATCGCGAAGCGTTCCGGATCGACCGCGACCGCCTCGTGCGCGACGAGCGCGCGCATGCCATGCTCCTCGGCGATCGCTTGCAAGCGCAGGTCTTCGCGCGCGCCGGCGGGATCGTATCGTTTGCTCCACGCGACGACCCGAGCGCCGGTCGCTCGAGCCACCGAGCGAATCGTCGTATCGAGCGGCGCTCGACGGACGAGCAATTGCGATCCGCGGAGCCGCAATTCGGCGTCGAGCGATTCCACCGCCGAACAAAAATACGCCGCGCGCCGGGGGTTACGAGCGATGCGTTCGATACGCCGCCGATCGAGAACCAGGAGCGGAACGATCCGCGTACCCGGCTCCAACGCTGCGAAGATCGCTCGATCGCCGAGCCGAAGATCGCGGTCGAAACAGAGCAGCGTCGGATTCATTTTTCGGCGGCGATTCGGTCGATATAGGCTGCAACGTCGGCGAGATCGCGGCGCGTCAGCTGTGAGGGATAGAGTTTTGGCATCGGCGCTTCGGGCTCTTCGATCGCGGCGAAGATCCGCTTCTCGTTCCACGTCGGTGAGAGCGCGCGCAGCGACGGCCCGAGGCGCGATCCGCGCGCCTCCGCCCCATGGCAGGCGGCGCAGCGCTCGAGATAGACGCTCCGCCCGCGCGTACCGTCGCCTCGTATGATGCCCGCGCGCTCGCCGCTCGCATGCCCGGAGCATGCCGTCAGGAGGAGGGCGAGGCTCGCCGCGCTTGCTCGATTCTTCACGCGGCACGCGTTCGCTCCGTGCAGGCGCTTCTCCCCACCATTTGGAAAGGAGCGGCCGTGGCAGGACGCAAGATTTTCCTCCGCTTCGCACAAGCAAGCGATGTGGAACGCCTGACGCGCGAGGGCGTCATCACGGCTCCCCCACCAGCGAAAGAGACGTGGAACCAACGCATCGTTCGCTGGCTCTCCGAACAACGCGCCGGGCGGCGCGCCGTGCTCGTCGCCGAAGACTCAACCGGCCTCCTCGGGATCCTCCACCTCGTCTTCGAACTTCCCGTTGGCTTTAAGGATCCCGAAGCGGCGAACGGCTTCGATATCGCCATGATCGAAGGGCTGCATATGCGCGCCGGCGTCCCGCCCGAAGTCGGCAACGAGATGATCGAAGAGATCCAACGGATCGCGACCAAGCGGAACGTTACGACGCTCACCTTCTGCATTCCGATGAATCAGCCGCGTGCGATTCGCCAGGTAAAAGAGTGGGGCTTCGAGGAGTTTCGCATTATGGCCGAGCCGTCGAAGATGCTCGCGTTCTTCCGGAAGACCGTCTAGAACCCCGACGGATCGAGAGCGAGAGCGCCCGGTGTACGAGGTCGAGAAACCGATCGAACTCTTTCGCAACGCGCAAGCGCACTATCGCGCGCGGCAGTTCGAGGAAGCGGCGGCGGGGTATCGACGCTGCATCGCCCTCGTGCCGGATTTTGCGACCGCCCACATGCGGTACGCGGAGCTCCTCATGCAACTCGGGCGCGCCGATGCGGCGCTCGCCGAGATGCGCGCCGGGTTCCGGCCGGTCTCCGGACAAATATCTCCCTTCCGCGGAATCGGCGAGCCGATACGCGTGCTCCAACTCGGCTCGTCGTCGGTGCAGGGGCAGACGGGAACCGAGCACATCCTCGATCCGCAACTCTTCGAAACGACGACGATCCTCGTGCAATACTGGGATCCCGAACTCGCGCTGCCCGCGCACGACCTCGCGTTCAATCTCATCGCCGACCCCGATATCGACGCACCCGCGCTCGCGATGGCGACCGAATTGCTCGCCACCGATCCCGCGCCGGTGCTCAACCCTCCGCACCTCATCGCCACGACCTCGCGCGTCGCTCACCCGCTCCGGCTCCAAGCGATTCCCAACACGATCGCGCCGGTCGCGCGTCTCCTTCCGCGAACGGAGATCGAAGCCGAGCGTTTACCGTTCCTCCTCCGATCCCCCGGCTACCATAACGGCGCGCACTTCGAACTGATCGCGACCGAGGCGGAGCTCGTCGGCGCGCTCGCGACGTTACCCGGTTACGAATTACTGCAGATCGAATACGTCGACACCGCCGCCGAAGATGGCCGTATCCGAAAATATCGCGCCATGATCGTCGACGGCATTCCATACCCAGCTCATCTCGCCATCGCGCGCCATTGGAACATTCACTATTTCAGCGCGGAGATGGGCGCACCCGAGCGTGCCGAAGAGATTTCCTACTTGAGCGACCTTCGCGGACACCTCGGCGACCGCGTCACCGACGCACTCGTCGCGGTCGGGCGTTCGACCGAACTCGATTACGTCGGCGTCGATTTTTCCGTCTCGCACGACGGGCGACTCGTGGTCTTCGAAGCGAATGCGGCGATGACCGTCTATTTGCCCGACGAGAGCGCGGGCGTTCCGGAACGTCGAGCGGCGGCCGTTCGCATCTTTACGGCGACGCAAAAGATGATCGCCGAGCGCGTCGCTAGCCGCCGATCTCGCTGAACGCGCGCATCTGCGACGCGGCCTCGCCGACGCGCAAGTGGTGGCGTTCGGGCTTCACCAACATCGATGCCGATATCCGCTCGCGAATCCGTTCGTCGCTCTCGCCGGCGCGCAGCGCTCCCTTGAGGTCGAGATGGTTCTCGCCGAAGAGACAGAGCCGCAACCGACCGTCGGCGGTGAGCCGTACGCGGTTGCAGCGCTCGCAGTAATCGTGCGAGAGCGGACTGATGACGCCGATCGTTCCCACACCGTCGGCAAAACCGAAGTAGCGCGCCGGGCCGTTGCCGGGCGGTCCCGCGACGGGGACGAGCGCATCGATAGCCGAGAGCCGTTCGAGAATCTCTTCCGCGGAGATATAGGCATCGGCGGCGATGCCGAGGTTTTCGCGGACCGGCATCAATTCGATAAAACGCACCGCGACGTCTCGCTCGCGCGCGTAGCGAGCGAAGGCCTCTATTTCATCGTCGTTGCGCCCGCGCATCGCGACGCAGTTGATCTTCACCGGTCGCGCGCCGGCTCGCACGGAGGCATCGATCGCCGCGAGAACGTTCCCGAGCCCGGGACGGCGCGCGAGCGCCTCGAAACGATCTTCGCGTAACGTATCGAGCGAGACATTGACGCGCGTGAGCCCGGCATCCATCAGTTCGGGAAGCCGCTCTTCGAGCAGGATGCCGTTGGTCGAGAGCGCGATCTCTTCGATCCCGTCGACCGCAGCGAGCATCCTCACCAGCCGCGGAAGGTCGCGCCGAACCAACGGCTCGCCGCCGGAGATGCGCAACTTGCGCACACCGACCGAAGCGAAGATCCCCACGAGTCGTTCGATCTCCTCGAAGCTCAGCAATTCGTCGCGCTCGATCCACGCCAACCCCTCGGCCGGCATGCAGTAGATGCAGCGAAGATTGCATTTATCGGTGACCGAGATGCGTAGGTAATCGATCCGGCGCGCGAATGCATCGGTGAGCGGGGCGTCGAGCAGATCGATCGTTTTCACTCTGTAGCGCCTTCAACGCCGGGAAGAGCGCTTTTGGATGCAAGCGCGATCTCCTCGAGCACGGTCGCTTCCCGTTCGTTCGCGCGCGCTCGCTCCAAGTGCCCTCGCGCCGCCGATCCGCCGATTCGGCCGAGCGCCCAGGCCGCCGCGCCGCGCACGAGCGGGTGGGGATCCTCGGCGAGCGCGCGCGCGAGCGCCGGAATCGCGGCGCGATCGAGCGAGTTTCCCAGCCCGATGGCGGCGTTGCGACGCAGCACCGCGGCTCCGCGCCAGCCCATCGCGGTCGGGCGATAGCGGCGCTTGTACGTACCGCTTCGTAACGAGAGCAGCTCCTGAAGGTCGGGAGCGGCGAGTTCCTCCTCGAACGGATCGAATGCAGCGTCGCCGCGCGCTCCCGCGCGAACCGTCGGCGGACAGATATCCTGGCAGAGGTCGCAGCCCCAAATCCAATCTCCGAGCAGCGCTCGCAGCTCGCGCGGGATCGCGTCGACGCGCTGCGTGAGATCGGCGATGCAGCGCGTTGCATCGATCGTGTAGTCGCCGCGGAGCGCACCGGTCGGGCAGACGTCCACGCACCGCCGGCAGCTCCCGCAATGGGTCTTCAGCGGTGCGTCGGGCGTCAGCGGGAGCGAGCAAAAGATTTCGCCGAGAAACACGTACGAGCCGAGTTCGGGCGCGATGGCATTGGTGTGCTTGCCGATCCAGGCGAGCCCCGAGCGTGCCGCCCGGGCACGTTCGGCGACCGGAGCGGTATCGCAGGCGAGCGCCGTTACCGTTCCTCCGACGGCGGCATCGAGATGCCGCGCGATATCGTTGAGAACGGCGCGCACCCGAGCGTGGTAATCGCGCGACCACGCATATTTCGAAACGCGCCCGCTCCCGCGCGCTCGCCGCTGCGGCGTCGGCCGGGCGTACGGTATCGCAACGCAGATGACGCTGCGTGCGTCGCGAAGGATATGCAGGGGATCGGCGGCTGCAACCGCGTAGGCATCCCCATATCCCCACGTATCGAGATCGCCGCGCCGGAACGCCGCCCGCAGACGCTCGCGCGTCTGCGCATCCTCTTCGGCGTCGGCGACGCGCACGCGCACTCCCAACGCCGCGCCGCGCTCGGCGAGCACGCTTCGGAGGCTCGCGAGATCGAGGGCACTAGATCGTTGCGAGATCACCGAGCGGCCCCCGTGGAAATGCACGATCGATCGCGTCGATCTCATCGTCGCGCAAGACGATCTCGCTGGCGAGTGCATTTTCTTCGACGTGAGCGACCGAGGAAGCTTTTGGAATCGTAAAGAGCATCGGATCGCGCGTGAGGAACGCGAGCACGATCGAACGCACCGTCGTTCCGCGCGCCGCCGCGATCTCGCGCAGCGTCGCGTCGGCGAGAGACGCCTCGATCGTACGGCGCCCGAACGGCGTGTAGCCGACGATCGGTACGTCGTTCGCTCGTGCGTAGGGTACGAGTCGATGCTCCGCGGTGCGTTCGTGAAGGTGGTAGAGAACCTGATCGCAGAGCAGCGGATAGGGGGCGAGCGAACGGCGCGCGATCTCCAGGTCCTCGACATCGCAGTTGCTCGCTCCGGCGAAGCGAATGAGTCCGCTCTCGATCAGCGTTCGCATCGCGCGCATCGTCTCCTCGATGGGGTAGGCGCCGCACCAATGCAAGAGATACCCGTCGAGATAGGGCGTGCCGAGCCGCTCGAGGCTCCGTCGTGCCGCCGCAAGCGTCCCTTCGTAGCTCGCATTACTCGGCAAGACCTTACTCACCAAAAAGATCGCGCTGCGGTCGAGCGGCGCGATCGCTTCGCCGACGACGCGCTCGACCTCACCCGCGCCGTACATCTCCGCGGTATCGATATGCGTCATTCCCAGTTCGACGCCGCGACGAATCGCGGCGATCGCGTCGGCGCGCCCACGACGATGCTCCGGAAGATTCCAGGTTCCCTGACCGATAATGGGGAGTTCGCGTTCCGTTCTCCCGAAGCGTCGCCGTCGCATTTAGAAAAACTCGAAGCCGGCGTCGAGCGCGGCGTAGCGAAGCAGCCCGCCCTCCAAATGCGCCAAGCGTTGAAATCCGGCATCGCGTAGCCGAGCGATCGCCCAGCGCGAACGCACGCCGACGCGACAGGCGACAACGTAGCGCTTCGCAGAGTCGAGTTCGTGCATTCGCGCCTCTAACTGCGATGCGGGAATATGCACCGCTCCGGGAATCACGCCGAGCACCGCTTCGTGCGGCTCGCGAACGTCGAGCAGCAGCGCGTCGCGCAACGCCGCATCGAGATCCTCGGGAGCGACCTCCGCGACGCCGGCGATCGATGCCGTCGACTCATCCTCGGGGGCGTCGACCGGCTCGAAGAGCGTCGGCTGATCGCCGCAACGGACGCAATCGGGATCGCGCGCGAAGCGAACTTCGCGCGTGCGCGCGGCGAGCGCGTCGACGAGCAGCAGGCGCCCGCGCAACGGTTCGCCGATCTCCAGCAACGCTTTGAGCGCTTCGCTTGCCTGCCACGCCCCAACGATCCCCGGTAGCACGCCCAACACCCCGCCCTCGGCGCACGTCGGCACGCTGCCGGGTTCTGGCGCGTGTGGGAAGAGGCAGCGATAGCACGGCCCGTCGGGGTCGAAGCGCGTCACTTGGCCGTCGAAGCGAAATATCGCGGCAAAGATCTCGATCTTCTTCTCCAACGAACAGGCATCGCTCGCGCAATAGCGCGTCGTAAACCGATCGCTACAATCGATCACGACGTCGTAGAGGCGCACCAAGTCGCGAGCGTTGCTCGCATCGAAACGTACTTGCAGCGCGTCGATGGTAACCTGCGGATTGAGCGCGTGCAGGCGTTCGGCGGCGACAGCGGCTTTGGGACGGCCGATATCGGCATGCTCGAAGAGGATCTGTCGCTGCAAGTTGCTCTCGTCGACGGAGTCGTCGTCGAGAACGCCGATCCGTCCGACTCCCGCCGCCGCGAGATAGGCGAGCACCGGCGCGCCGAGTCCGCCCGCACCGATCACCAGCGCGCGCGAGGACGCAAGCCGTTCCTGACCGGCCAGGCCGATCTCGGGGATGAGGAGATGCCTGCTATAGCGCCGCAGGTCGCGCGATCCGGCGAGCGTCACGATCGTGGGAAACGTTCGTCAAGCCACGCCAAAACCTCGGCACGAGCGCGAGGCCCGGCCTCGGTGTGGTCGCTCTCGATGGTGACGAAGTGCTTCTCGTCGGGTGCGCGTTCGTACAAATCGCGTACGCTCGCCGGCGAGACCATCGCATCGGCACGCGCGGCGATGTAGAGCGCCTGTCGCCCGAGCAACCGCGGAAGCGCTCGATCGAAACGTCGGTCGATCCCTTCGACGAGCTCGGGAAGGCTCGCGCCGTCGACGTACCCGGAGCGAAAATCCGTCACCCCCGCGCGTTGCAATGCCGAGAGCGCGGTCGGGCGGCCGTACCCGGTGGCAATGGCGATGCAGCCGAGGATCGCCGCATCCTCAGCGGTGGCGAGGAGCGCCGCCATCGCGCCCATGCTATGCCCGAGCGTCAGCACGCGCGAGAACCCCTCACCGCGCGCGAGCGCGACGACGGCGGCGACGGCGGCGACGGCGTCGTCGGCATCGCGCAAGCGCCCGCCGCTCGCCCCGAGTTTATGCCCGGGAAAATCGAGCGAGAACATCGCACAACCGTGCGCCGCGAGAAACGCGCAGAGCGGGTCGAGATTGTGTTTGCTGCTCGAATATCCATGTCCGGCGACGATGGCGAGGTCGCGCGAGCGGCGCGGCTCGTAGGCTAACGCCGCAACATTCCCATTCTCGGTGGCGACGTGATGGAGATCGAGCTTCACCGGGGCTCTTCTCCGCAGCGATTTTCGAGCCAGAGGCGTTCGCCGTCGCAATATCGCTCTTGCTTCCAAATCGGCGAGCGCTCTTTGAGCGCGTCGATGGCGAAACGCGCCGCGGCGAAGGCCTCCGCACGGTGCGGCGCGGCGGCGACGACGGCGACGGCGATCTCACCGACGTTCAACGCGCCGATGCGATGGACGATAGCGAGCCGCACCTCGGGCATCGTCGCGCGCACCTCATCGGCGATCTCGCGAAAACTCGCTCGCGCCATCGCTTCATGGGCTTCGTAGCGGAGCCCCTCGACGGCGCGTCCGTCGTCGGCGCGTTCGCGAACGGTCCCGCAGAAGCTCACGATCCCACCGCAGCCCGGAGCGAGCACGGCGCTTTCAATCGAGCGGAGGTCGATGGGGTCGCAGACGATCTCCAAAAGCACCGCTATCCTCCCCCGAAGGGTGGCAGCAACGATATCTCATCGCCCTCGCGGAGCGGCGTCTCCGCGTCGCAGAGCGCCTCGTTTCGCGCGAAACGCAATCCTCGCGCGAGCGCCGTCACCCGCGGCTCCTCGCGCACGAGAGTCTCCCAGAGGTCGCCGACCTTCGCGCCCTCGGGGAGAGCGATCGCCCGAGGTTCGCCGAGGAGTTCGCGAAGTCGAGCGAAGGCGACGAGCCGTACGACGGGCATCGCCCTAGAAGCCGCCGAGATCGGTGCTGTAGCCGTTGCGGTCGAGCCACGCGCGCGAGGCGGCGTGAAGGTGCAGCTGATCGATGCGATTGCAGATGATTTTATGCATCAGCACGCTCCAAAAATGCTCGTCTTTTTCATAGATATCGTCGGGAATCTGGTTTTCGTTCCGAGCGAACTCCCGCAACGCCGCCCAATCGCCATCGGCGAGAATCTTGCGTAGCCGCGATTCGTACTCCGGATTCGCATTGGGTTGCATCATGCGCTTCTTCTCCCTTCCGAGGCCAAGGCGTATCGTTCGATCGCGCGCGCGACTCCGTGATGCGCGACGTCGAGCGTCACGCGCCCGACCGACTCCCGTACCGCCGGTTCCGCGTTCCCCATCGCCACGCCGATGCCCGCCCAGCGAAGCATCGGCAGGTCGTTCGCCGAGTCTCCTATCGCGAGCACGCGTTCGCGCGCGATCTGAAAATCCGCGCAGAGACGCGCCAACGCCCGTTCCTTCGTCGCATCGCGCGCGGTGACCGCGCACTCTTCGAAGTCGCCCCAACGTTCGAATTTCGCATGCAACGGGCGACCGGCGAGCTCCGCACGTATCCCTTCCACCGCGGCGTTTCCGAGAAAGCGCAGCATCGTCGGCGCGCCATCTTCGAGAAAGCGAAAATCCTCGACTTCGACCCAATTCGGCCCGACCATATCGGGCATGTAGCGTTCCCGCCCCGCGAGGCGGTGGAATCGCTCCTCGTGATAGACCGCGAGATCCAGATTGCGCTCGATCGAAAGATCGATCAGCTCGCGTGCTTCGCGGAGCGGCACCGGAATATGTCCGAGCGTCCGGCCGCTCAGGAAATCTTTCGTCAACGCCCCGTGACAGCAGATGATGGGCAGATCGAGCCCGAGCTCTCGCGCGAGCATCGAGGGAAACTCGGCACCGCGCCCGGTAACGAAGACGACGCGGATTCCGCGAGCGAGCGCCCGCTCGATCGCCTTGCGTTCGGGTACGGCGACGCGGTCGTCGGCTTGCAACAACGTTCCGTCGAGGTCGAGAGCGATCAAATCGATATGTGCCACGGCCTCATAGCATAACCGCTGCGGTCAATGTGAGGGGTGCGACCATCGGCGGTCGAACTGGCAGATCATCGTGAAATCCCCGCTCTTCGCTCGCCGACGCTCGCTCGGCTCTCTGCTCGCCCTGGCGGCCGCGCTCTGGGTCGCGAGCCTTGGGAGCGCCCGAGCGGCCTGCAGCAGCGAGAGCTTTACGGTCGAGAGTACGCCGCTCACCATCGAGCTCTGCCTCGCCTCGATCACGCTCGACCCCTCGGCCGCCTCGCGGGTCGCTCGGGTGGAGGCGACGACCTCGACCCCGGCACGCAACGCGACCGCCGAACTCACGTTATTGTTGCCGCTCGGAACCGCCGCGGCACACGCCCCGGCCTCGATCGAACTCACTCCCGTAGGATTGGTGGGGACCCTCCACCTCACCCTGCACGTCGCTCCGACGACGGTGACGATCGATTCCGCCCTGCTGACCCCCGGCGCGGTCATCATCAAGTAAGGCGAAACCGAGTTCGAGGGAAAGGCGTTCCAAAGCATCATGCGACGACGTTACATCGCGTATAACTCAGCAAAAATCCCCGACGGCTGTCGATAGAGGTTTCTTTTGTCCTGTACGTCCACCATCCCCGACCTGACCGCCCGCGAACGCGCGCTCCAGGTCGAAGCAGCGATTCCCCCGGGCCTCTTCCGGGTTGAGAACGAGCAAGACCGCATCGCTTGGCGCGTCGCCCCCGAACCCTTTGGGCTCTCGGAGGAGCAGCTCTCGCAGATCGAACGCATCGGTAACGATCTCCTCCGCTTTTATAGAGCGCTCAACACGCTCTACATTCGCAGCGTACGGGGCACCGCTCCGGCCTTCATCGCCGAGTACCTCGATCTCGGGAAACCCGAGCATATTCTCCGGCTCTCGCGGCAGAACCGCTTTAAGAACGACATCCCGGCGGTGATCCGCCCCGATCTCTTAATTACCGAGAGCGGCTTCGTCGCCTCGGAGCTCGACAGCGTTCCCGGCGGCATGGGGTTCGTCGGTGCGATGGCGCACGCGTACTGTTCGGTCGGCATCGAGAGCGTCGGCGGGCGCGACGGAATGGCGCGCGGCTTCGCCGAGATCTTCGCCGCACAGACCGGTAAGGAACGCCCGAGCGTCGCGGTCGTCGTCTCCGACGAGTCGGGGGATTATCGCGCCGAAATGAGCTGGCTCGCCGCCGATATCGCACGGTTGGGTATCGCCGATATCTCCGTCGTTCGCCCCGAACAGATCCTCTTCACCGAGGAAGCGCTCTTCGTGCGCGACGAAACCGGCGGCGAACATCGCATCGACGCGCTCTATCGCAACTTCGAACTCTTCGATCTGCTCAACGTTCCCAAACAAGAATTGATGCTCTACGCGGCGCGCCATCAGCGCGTGAGAATGACCCCGCCGCCTAAGGCGCATTTAGAGGAAAAACTCTCCTTCGCGCTCCTCCACCATTACGCGCTGCAACGGCTCTGGGTCGGAGAGCTCGGCGAAGAACTCTTCATTCGTCTGCGCTCGCTCTTTCCCGAGACCTGGATTCTCGATCCGCGACCGCTGCCGCCGCAGGCGGCGATCGTCGGCGTCACGGTCGCCGGCCGCCCCGTCGACGACTTCATGCACCTCGCCGAACTGACGAAAGGCGAGCGCGAATATGTCGTCAAGCCGTCGGGCTTCTCCGAACTCGCATGGGGATCGCGCGGAGTGAAGGTCGCCAACGATCTGACGCGCGAGGAATGGAGCGAGGCGCTCCGCAGCGCGCTCGCGGCATTTGAGAAAACGCCGCATATTCTCCAGCGTTTTCATAAGCCCAAGCGCGTTCGTCAGAGCTATCTCGACCGCAGGAGCGACGAAATTCGCACCTTCGACGGCCGCGTTCGGCTCTGCCCGTATTACTTCGTAGCCGGCGATGCGGTCCGCGTCGGCGGCATCCTCGCAACGGTCGCACCCGCCGACAAGCGCTTGATCCACGGCATGACCGACGCCGTTATGGCCTCCTGCGCGCTCGCCCCGGGGGCGGCGGCGGCCGCTCCCTAGCTTCGGCTCCGCAGAGGAGGGGCACGGCGTCGAGCGATTCTGACCAGACGGTGCGAAGCCTCACGCGCTACGATGGGCTGAGAAAAGGGCCGAGCGTAACGCTCGAGGTGATCCATGAACCAGCATGCCGTCGTCGTCGCACTCTCCGGGGACTTAGATCTCGAGGTTCGCGACGAACTTCAATGGGATCTCGCGGCGCTGATCGAGGCGCCGATCGCCATCGTCGATATGACCGCGGTCACGTTTGCGGACACGACCTTCGTGAACGCCGTTCGCGAGACCGCGCGCATGCGTGCCGCGCGATTCGGGGATGCCACGCGGTTACGGATCGTCGGTGCCTCGGCGATCGTCGCGCGAATGTTCACCATCGGACACCTGCAGTCGCTCGTCGATTTTTTTGAGTCGCTCAACGAAGCGGAGATCGAGTGGAGGCCGGCGACCTTCCCCCGCGTTACGCTCGGGAATACGCGCGGCCTCTCCCGATAAACCTAGGCCTTCGCGGCGAGCGCGGCGAGAAACGCATCGATCTCCGCGACCTCGTTGTATCCGTGCGGTGAGACGCGAATGCCGTTCGCACGCCAGGTCGTCACGAACCCTTCGTTCTGCAGCGCTTTTCCAAGCGCGACGCTCTCGCGCCCGGGCATCGCGAACGTGAGGATCCCCGAGGGAGCGAAACTTCCCGGACGCTCCACGACCGTACCCCCAAGTTCGCGCACCCCTGCAGCCAATCGTTCGCGCAGCGAAACGACGTGTCGTTCGATGCGCGCGATGCCGACGGAACGAAAGAGCTCGAGCGAACTCGCCAGCGAGAGCGCGCCGATAAAATTCGGCGTACCGCCTTCGAAGCGCGACGCATCGCCGATCCACCCCTGCGACTGGTTGTGAAAATCCCACATATCGGCGACGCTCCGCCATCCCGGGGCGGCGACGCGTAAACGCTCGCGCAACTCCGGAGAGACGTAGAGCATCGCGACGCCCTGCAACGCGCAGAGCCATTTCGCTCCCCCGGCAAAGAGCGCGTCGATGCCGGTCGCGGCGACATCGAGATCGAGCGCTCCGAGTCCTTGGATCGCGTCCACGACGATGGAGAGGCCGCGTGCGTGTGCGACCGACGCGAGCCCGGCAAGATCGTGGCGCGCACCGTCGGCATACCCGATCCACGAGATCGCGAGCACGCGCGTCCGTGGCGAGATCTCGCGATCGAGCCGCTCGGGGCTCAACACCGCAGCCGAGCAATCGAGTTCGCGCACCCGAACGCCCTTCGCGCGCAGCGCGCGCCAGGGCCACGCATTGCTTGGAAACTCTTCCGCTGGAAGAAGCACTTCGTCGCCCGGCTGTAGATCGAAACCCTGGGCGAGCACCGTCGCGCCCTCGCCGGTATTGCGGAGAACGGCGATATCGCTTCCCCGTGCGCCGATCGCCGCGGCGGTGGCTTCTCGATAGCGAAGCATCGAGGTTTCGTAGGGAAAGGTTCCGAGGACGCCGCCGGTCGCGTGGGCATCGACGAACGCGTGCAACGCCTCCGCAGTGGGGGAGGGGAGAACGCCTACGGCGGCGTGATTGAGATACGTACGCTCGCGCGTTACCGCGAAGAGCGAGCGGTCGAGCGGCGGGGCAAGCTCCCCCACGCTATTCGCCGATCATATCTTTCGTGTGCCACGCGATATTGCTCGCGCGATCGCCGACGCGTTCGACTGCGGTGAGTACGAAGAGATAGCGCGTACCGGAGGTGACGAGTTCGGAGTCGCGCTGCATCTCCTCTTGCAACAGCGCGATGCTGCGCTTGTAGAGCCGATCGACATCGTCGTCGCGCGCGATCACTTCGGTCGCGAGCTCGGAGTCGCGTTCGGTGTACGCGCGCATGGCGTCGAGCAGCATCCCATGAGCGACGGCGGCGATCCGGTCGATCTCTACCTTCTGCGGGCGCAGCGCGGTATCTGCGAGTTTTATCGCATTCTTCGCGATCTCAACCGCATAATCGCCGACCCGCTCGAGGTCGGTCGCGATCTCCAGCATCGCCGCGATCTCGCGCAGTTCGCCGGCGACGGGCTGCTGGCGCCAGATCAACTCGATGCAGTGCGCCTCGATCTTCCGACGAAGGTCGTCGATGATGTCGTCGCCGGCGACGACGCGCGCACCGGTCGCCTCGTCCCGACGCTCGAGAGCGTCGACGCTGACGCGAATGGCATCGCCGACCAGCGCGCCGAGACGCACGACGTCGAGTCGGGTTCCCTCTAGAGCCTCATGATACGCTGTCCGCACCGATACCGTACTCCCCTTTCTCCTAGGGTGATACCGACGAGAGGACGAAAGCACCTGCGCTCTTTATCTCATTTTAAGGAAGCGAGAGGTTTTCACACGTGTCAAAGATTCGTACGGTCGGCGTCTGCGGCGCCGGGCTCATGGGTAACGGGATCGCGCAAACCGCGGCAAGCGCCGGCTTCGATGTGGTGCTGATGGAGGTCGCGGAGGCGCCCTTGCAACGCGGCCTCGCATCGATCGCCAAGTCGCTCGATAAGTTCGTCGAAAAAGGCAAGCTCCCTCAGAGCGAGCGCGACGCAATCGTCGGGCGCATCAAGGGAACGACGGCGATCGCCGATCTCAAGCATTGCGACCTGGTCATCGAAGCGATCGTCGAAAATCCCGAAGCGAAGAAGTCGCTCTTCAAACAGCTCGACGACCTGCTCGCCCCGCACGCCATCATCTGCACGAACACGTCGAGCTTTTGCGTCATCGAACTCGCCGCAACGACGAAACGTCCCAACCGCGTCGCGGGCCTGCATTTTTTCAATCCGGTTCCCATCATGAAACTCGTCGAAGTGGTTCGCACGATCGCGACGACGCAGGACACGATCGACGAACTCTACGCATTCGCCAAGACGCTCGGCAAGGAACCGATCCTCGCACAAGATACTCCCGGTTTCGTCGTCAATCGGTTGTTGATTCCCTATCTTCTCTACGCCATTCGCTGTTACGAAGGCGGCCTCGCGAGTAAGGAAGATATCGACAAGGGAATGAAGCTCGGCTGCGGTTATCCGATGGGCCCGCTCGAACTCCTCGATTTCGTCGGACTCGACACCACCTATTACATCGCCCAGATCATGTTCGAAGAGTTCAAGGATCCGATGATGGCCGCGCCCCCGTTGCTCAAGCGCATGGTGCTCGCCGGACGGCACGGACGCAAGAGTGGAAAGGGATTCTACGATTATGAGTAGCGCGTACGCCGAGATTCTCGTCACCGAGGCGGGGCAGGTCGCGACCGTCGCGCTCAACCGCCCCAACGTTCTCAACGCGCTCAACGCCTCGTTGCTCGGCGAGCTCTCGCGCGCGCTCGCCGAGCTCGACGCGCGTCCCGATATTCGCGCGATCGTCCTCACCGGCTCCGGCGAGAAAGCCTTCGCCGCCGGTGCCGATATCGGCGAGCTCAACGCGCTCCCGAACGCCGGAGCCGGCGCCGACAAAGCGCGGGTCGGGCAGGCGATCACGACGCAGATCGAATCGCTCGCAACGCCGGTGATCGCAGCGGTCAACGGCTTCGCGCTCGGCGGCGGCTGCGAGTTGGCGATGGCCTGCGATATTCGCGTCGCCTCGGAGAATGCGAAGTTCGGACAGCCGGAGGTCAACCTCGGTCTCATTCCCGGATACGGTGGTTCGCAGCGAAGCACGCGTCTCGTCGGGAAGGGAATGGCGCTCTATCTCTGTCTTACCGGAGAGATCGTCGACGCCCAGGAGGCGCTGCGCATCGGGCTCGTGCAGCGCGTCGTCCCGCTCGCCGGGCTCATGGATGAAGCGCATCGCATCGCCGCGGCGATCGCCAACAAAGCGCCGCTCGCGATCGCCGCGTGCAAACGCGCGATCCATCGCGCGGCGCATCTCTCGCTCTCCGACGCACTCGAAGTGGAGGCGATGGAGTTCGGACTGCTCGTCAACACCGACGATTTTCGCGAAGGGACGAGCGCCTTTCTTGAAAAGCGAAAGGCGGCCTGGACGGCGCGCTAGCCGTAGTTACCATTTTTTTACAACGTTCGAGCAGACGTTCGGTTGTCAGAACAAGGGGCCGAGCCCTTCCTAACGGAAGGCTCGCCCATGTTTTCTAAGCGCGCTCTATTGAGCACGGTCGCCGCGTTTGGAGCGTTGCTCCTCTCTGCGTGCGGCGGATCCAACGCGACGTTCCTTCCGTCGCAGCCATCGACTCCGCTCGCGGTCGCTACGCCGGCGACGGTCCCTGGGTTTGTCAGCGGTCTTACGACCCCGCTCACCTTCAACATCACGATTCCCTCGCCGGGAGTCGGAGCCGTCACCGGAGTCTCCGTCAGCGGTAACATCATCGGCCAGCCGGCGCAGAGCGTCACCGCACCCTGTACGACGACGGGCTGCAGCGTTACGATTCCGAACGCGCCCGTCGGGCCGAGCGGTTACGTCATCAACTTGACCGCCGGAAGCACCGTCCTCTCGACGGCGACGATCGGCCAATACGTGCTCTATCACGCGCAGAGCGTCGGCTTGAGCTTCGGCGGAACGATTTCGTCGGTGCAACTCTCCGTCGAACCGACGACCGTCAAGATCGGCACCCCGCAGAACGTCCTGATCACCCTGCTCGCGTACGATGCAAACGGTAACCGGATCGTCGGCTCGCAGCCGCTCTCGACGCCGGTGCTCGTCACCGCCCCGAGCGGCGCCCCGGGAGCGCTCCCGGTGATTCAGTTCACGAGCGCGAATCAACGGCTCACCTTCGCCTATAATGGCGGATCGTCGGGCTATGGGGCGACGACCTTCACGGGAAGCGTCGGATCGCTCACCGGAACCGCAACGCTCGTCGAACACATTTCCAACGACACGGTGAACATCAACGGAACCACCGATGCCGTCGGCGGCGATCAACGCATGACCAATGAGATGGCGGCGGCCTTCGGCGACGGCAGCACGACGTTTAGCGGCGCGGCGCGCCGCCCGCTCGCCGTACGACTACCGCAGTCGGCGCTCATCTCGGTTCGCCCTCCGAGCGGAAACCAAGGATCCCAAAGTTCCTGCGTCGCCTGGGCGACCGGCTACATGACCGCCTCGACGATCTCGGGAAGCCGCTTCGGATACACGAGTTTCTTAACCGGCGCCGGGGCGCCCGATTACACCAAGATCCTGTCGCCGGCATTCGTCTACAACCAAATCAACCGCGGGCGCGATGCCGGAAGTATGGAAGCCGACGCCCTAACGCTCCTCATTGCGAAGGGCGATGCGCCGTGGGTCGATATGCCGTTCAACCAGACCGATTATCTGACGCAACCTTCCGCTGCGGCGTTTACCGCCGCGCTACCCAATCGCATCACGAACTTCACGCATATTCCGCGCACCGATCCGAACGGACTCGCACAGATCAAAGCCTCGATCGCCGCCGGCGTTCCGGTGCTCTGGGGAGCCAATGTCGATCCCGCGTTCAGCAACCTTACGGCAACTGATATATGGACCGGCCCAACGGCGACCGGTGGCGGACACGCCATGACGATCGTCGGCTACGACGACACCAAGAACGCCTTCATCGTGGCAAACTCGTGGGGCCCGGACTGGGCGAATCAAGGGACGTTCTACCTCGCGTATAGCGCCTGGAACATCCCCTCGAGCGACACCTTCATCGTCAATCCCTAGAACGATCTCGTTCTGAAAAAGCGGTAGGGGCGTACGCTCCTACCGCTTTTTCGTGAGGTCGTGCACTGCGTGACTCATCGCGAGGCCGATCGCCGGATTGAAGCCGGTCCAGGTCGCGCGAATATTTCCCTGCGGATCGATCGTCACGATCGTCGGAAATCCCAGAACCTGAAAGAAGCCGCGGGAGAGTTCCTCAGGATCGAGTACGACGTGCCGCATGGTATGTGCGAGAGCAAAACGACGAACGACGGCGATCGGTTCGCCGACATCGACGGGAACGACTAACGCGTGCGGGTGCGCGCGCTCCCACGATTGGATGAAGGGAAGCTCCGCCCGACACGGCGTGCACCAAGTTGCAAAAAAATCGAGAAAGAGCACCCGTCCGTGCGCCGAGGCGATGGTAAACGGCGCGCCGCCGTCGAGGCGAGCGAACGCAACGCGCGGTGCCGGATAGGCGCCGGGAGCGTTGAGGAATCGTGGGGCAACGAAGAGCCTCCACAGCGCGAACAGAATGAGCGCGAGCGCCACGCCGTCGAGAATGCGCCCCCACGGCACGCGACGTCGCGGGGGCGCTTGCTCGCCGTTCATCCTTACTCGGCGGAGAACACTGCGGCGATCCCTTGCCCGCCGCCGATACATGCCGACGCCACCGCGATCCCACCGCCGCGGCGTTGGAGTTCGTGCAGCGCGGTGTAGGCGATGCGCGTGCCGGAGGCTCCGAGCGGATGCCCGAGCGCGATCGCGCCGCCATGTGGATTGAGCTTGCTCCCGTCGTCACCGAGATCGCGAAGGCAAGCGATCACTTGCGGTGCGAACGCTTCGTTGATCTCGACGAGGTCGACCCGATCGCGCGCGATGCCGGCGCGCTGCAGCGCTGCGGGGATCGCCATCGCCGGGCCGATGCCCATAATGTCGGGTTCGACGCCGACCGAGGCCCCGCCGAGCAGCCGCCCGATCCAACGGAGTCCGTCCGCGCGCGCCTGCTTCACGGTCGTCAGCACGACCGCCGCCGCGCCGTCGGTGATGCCGCTCGCATTCCCCGGCGTCACGACGCCATCTTTGCGAAATCGCGCCGGGAGCTTCGCGAGCCGTTCCATCGAGAGCCCTTCGCGCGGCCCTTCATCACGATCGATCCGTTGCGTCGTTCCTTTCGGCCCGGGAACATCGACGGCCACGATCTCGTCGGCGAAATATCCACTCCGCTGCGCTTCGAGCGCGCGTTCCTGGCTCGCAAGTGCGAATGCATCGCACTCCTCGCGCGATACCGAATACTTCGCAGCGAGGTTCTCGGCGGTGATCGCCATCGGCATGCCGTTGTACGAATCGGTCAGTGCTTCCCAGAGCGAATCTTCGAACGCGACTTTCGCACCGAGTGCGAACCCGCTGCGAGCGCCGCGAACGACGTGCGGTGCCTGGCTCATCGATTCCGCTCCCCCGGCGAGCACGTATCGCGCTTGCCCGAGGGCGAGCGACTGGGCGCCCGAGAGAATCGCCTGCAGCCCGGAGCCGCAGAGCCGATTGAGGGTGAGGGCCGGGGCCGCGACCGGAAGGCCGGCCCGCAGACCGATGTGGCGCGCGAGGTAGATTGCGTCGGCACTGCTCTGAATGACGTTGCCGAAGATCACCTCGTCGATCGAGGCCGCCGGAACGCCGCTGCGCAGGATCGCGCCGCTCGCCGCCGCGACGCCGAGGTCGGTTGCGGTCAGCGCCGAGAGCGCCCCGCCGAAGTTGCCGAACGGGGTGCGGGCGCCGGCAATGATGACGATGTCCTGATCTGATGGGGTACTGTTCATACCCCCCCACTTCTGCCTGGGAAAGCCTCGCTCCGGCAGGCCCATCCCTCCTCCATCCATAATGAGCGCGCGTTATGCCGATCAATCGACCTGCTGCCTTTACGCTCGATGCACGCTCGCTTTCGCCGGCGACGAAGACCGACCAGATCCTCGAAGCCTTCGATAAACTCCAGCTCGGTAATATCTTGGAGATCCGCGAAGAGGGCGACCCGCGAGCGCTGCGCAACGAACTCACCCAGTTGCGACCGGGGCGTTTTTCGTGGGACGCGCGCAACCTCGGCGGCAATCGCTGGACGCTGCGGCTCGAACGCATCGACGAGCATGCCGACGGCGAAGTTTTTCTTCAGCACGTCTCGCAATTCAGCGACGCCAAGGCCTCTACGATTAAGGAACTCGCCGGCCAGTTGAGCGAACGCTCCTTTAAATCGGGCGATACGATTTTCGACGAGGGCGAACTCTGGCCGTATCTCGGCATCGTGAAAAGTGGCAAAGTTATTTACACGCTGCTCTCGCCGGACGGGAAAACGCACACCATCGGCGAGCGGCTCACGCACGACACCCTCAACGAAAGCGGCACCTTCGACGGTGGGGGCGCCACCACGCGCGCCGAAGCGCTCACCGACGCGACGATCGTCACGATACCGAGCGAAGCGGTCATTCATGCCTGCCGTAACGATGCCGAGCTCGCGCTCGGTTTTCTCATCGGTTCTTCGCAGGCGCGCCGGCGCTCGATCGATACGATCGCCGATCTCGCTTTCGCACACGTTTTGCAGCGAGTGTCGAAATTTCTGCTCGGTTACGCTCGGACCTCGGTCGGCATGACGCGCGGATTACCGGGCGTCGAGAATCTTTCGCAAGCGCAGATCGCTGCGGCCGCCGGCACGGTTCGCGACATGGCGGCGCGCGCGCTGCTCCGACTAAAAAACGCGCACGCGGTCGAGTTGGACCGCGGGCGCGTCAAGGCGATCGACCGAGCGCGCCTGGAAGCGTTCGCGCAGAACGTCCAGGCACCGCCCGTCTAACACTCGCTCTCGTTTACGAGAGCGCTTCCACCGCTTCGGCTTCCTCCGGCGCCTGCGCATCGAATGCCAGGCGCTTGTTTTTGGCGGCGGCATCGGCGAGCGGATCGTTCGTCGCCGCGACGGCGGCGGTCGGTTGCGGAACGCGGCCCGCGAGCGCGTCGCGCCCTTTGCGCACCGAAGCGAGCGCCCCGCCGAGACGCCCTTCGAGTTCGGCGAGCATCTGCTCCGCGTAGTGATCGGCGCCCTCGCGCACCTTCTTGGCGCGCTCTTGCGCGTCGCGAAGCACCGCCTCGGCGGTCGCGCGCGCGCGGCGAACGATCTCGTGCTCGTCGAGCAATTCTTCATGTTTCGCCGAGGCCTCGGCGAGAAGGGCCTCCGCCCGCTCCTGGGCGTTGCGCACCAAGAGATCGCCGTCGCGCGCGATAACCTTCGCGCGACCGATCTCGTTGGGAAGCGAATCGCGAATCTTATCGACGAATTCCTCGATACGCTCGGCCGAAAGAATGCGATATCCGGCCGGCAACCACATCCCTTCGTGAACGTAGGCCTGAAGTTTCTCGAGAACGCGTTCAACCGACATTATTACCCTCCGTTTCGATGCGAACGTTCGCTGCGTTTGGTCGACATCATTCGTAGCACGGGATCGGGGACCAACCCGCTTACATCCCCGCCGAGAAAAAACACTTCCTTGACGATACTCGAACTGACGAACGAAAAGCGCTGATCCGACATGAGAAAGAGCGTATCGACGTCGGATAGCGTTCGATTCATGAGTGCGGTCGCCATCTCGCTCTCGAAATCGGAAACGACGCGCAACCCCTTGACGATGACGTCGACCTTCTCGGCGCGCACGAAGTCGGCGAGTAGTCCGCGAAAGTGACAGACGCGCACGTTCCCGAGGTGCGCGACCGACTCGCGCAACATCCGTTCGCGCTCGTCGAGGGTGAACATCGGGTGGCGCTTCTGAGGATTGACGACGACGGCGACCAGGAGTTCGGCGAACGCATGCGAGGCGCGTTCGATGACGTCGAGATGTCCGTTCGTCGGCGGATCGAAGGAGCCCGGATAGATCGCACGGGTCACGCGGCGGCGATCCTAGCCGTTGTCGGGTTCGAAAAACGCGAGAGCGACATCGCCGTAGACTTCTTCTCGCACGCCGCGATACCCCGGTATCG
>JAJZVP010000016.1 GCA_021845615.1 bacterium
TCGTTCACCGGGCACGGGGCGCTCGAAAACGAGCGCGTGCTGATCGCCGGAGAGGCGCTCGTCCACCCCGGGCGCCTGCCCTTCCCCGCCGGCACCCAGATGCAGGGCGTTCTGCATGGGCCGCTCGAGCTCGCGCTCGCCCCGGGATCGCTCGAGGTGGGCAGCTCGGGGATGGCCGGCGAGGGATTCCGCGTCCAAGGGGTGCCGGTCACCCGGATCGCCGGGGCGGCGGGATATAACGGCAGCGAGCTCAGCCTCCACGGGGTCGCGGCGAATCTCGCCGGCGGCGAGGCGTACGGCTCGGGAACCCTTGCGGTCGGCCCCGGGAGCGATGCCGTCTCGCTCGTCGCGGCGCAGATTTCGGCGAAGCCGTTTCAGCGCTTTGGGCTCCCGCTGCAGGCGGGGCGCCTCGGGGCGAACGGCGAGCTCGGTTTCGATGGCCGGGCGCTGAGCTACCGGGGCGGGGTGGTGATCTCGGGCGGGCGGAGCGGGCGCTTCACGCTCGGCGGCGTCGGCAACGTTCGGTACGCGCTCGGCAACCTGCGCTTCTCGCAGGCGAACGGCGAGCTCTCCGGGGCGGTCGGCTCGATCGCGGGTTCGCTGCGGGGGATCGGCGGGAGCGACCCGCGGATCTCCGCGAGCGGCCAAATCGCCGCGGCGCCGATCGCTCCGCTGCTCGATGCGTTCTCGGTCGCTCATCCACCGGTCGGCGGCGTCGTCGCCGGGAACTTCACGCTCGGCGGCTCGCTGCGCGCGCCGTTGGCGAGTGCGGCGCTCGTGGGGCTGGGGCTCCACTTTAACGGCCAGGGAATCCGCCGCGCGAGCGGCCGCATCGCGCTCTCGCCACATCGCATCGCGCTCGCGGGCGGACGTTTGCTCGTCGGTTCGACGGCGACGAGCGCCGATGCGGCCTACGGCGATGCCGGGGCGCGGCTCGCGCTGAGCGCGCCGAACGCCGACCTCGAAGATTTCGACGATCTCTTCGATACCGGCGATACACTCGCGGGGCGCGGTAGCGTCGCGTTCGCGCTGCGCAGCAACGCCAACGTTTTTAGCTCGCAAGGGAGCGCTCGTGTCGTCGGGCTGCGCATACGCAACCTCACGCTCGGTGCGGCGAACGCGCGCTGGAGCAGCGCGCGCAACGTCGTGACCGGTACTTTCAGCGATGCTGGGCCTTTTGGTGCGCTCGCGGCGACCGGCAGCGTGGCGGCGCGCCCCGCGCGGAATTGGCGCTCGGGGCTCCTTCACGCGCGCTACGATCTGCGCGCGAGCCTGAGCGGCCTCGACTTGGCAACCTGGATCGCGGTGCTCGATCTCCCGCGCGTCCCAGTGACCGGCCGCGTCGATGCGACGCTCTCGCTCCAGGGATCCTATCCGCACGCCCGCACGCAGGGGAGCGCGGCGCTCAGCGACGGCACGCTCTTCGGGCTTCCGGTTCAGAAACTCACGCTCGCGGGGCAGAGCGATGGCAGCAACGTCGACCTGACCGCATTCAACCTTGCAGCGCAGGGAATCGACGCGAGCGCGAGCGGGCGCTTCGGCTTTACTCCCAACGCGCCGATCGCGCTGCAGGGCGCGGCGCGCTCGAACGATCTCGCCGGCATCGTCTCCCGGCTCGCTCATCTCAGCGCCCCCATCACGGGGCAGTTCGAGAGCACATTCTCGATTGCGGGGACGCAGCGCAACCCGCGGTTCCGCGCCGGTTTCGACGGGCGCGGCGTGACGCTTGAAGGGGTGGAGATTCCGAGCCTCTTCGGGGCGCTCGCCTATGCGAACGGGCGGCTCGATCTCCAGAACGCGGGCGCACGTTTCCTGCGCGGCCGAGTGGATCTCTCCGGCGAGCTGCCGATCCGGCTCACGCCGATTGGGGTTGGCCCCGGGAACGCGCCGGTCGACGCGAGCCTTACCGTGAGCGATCTCGACCCCGGCCTCGCGGCGCATTTCTTGGGGAACGGCAGCGAGCTCGCGGGGCGGATCGACGGCGTCGGGCAGCTCGCGGGTCGACTCGACGATCCCACCCTGGCGGGGCGCTTCACGCTGCGCGACGGGAGCTACAAGAGCGATCTCGAGCGCGTTCCGCTGACCGGGATCACCGGAACGCTCACCTTCGGGCGCAAGCACGCGCAGCTCGCGGGGCTGAGCGCCTTTGCAGGGCCGGGGCGCATTCTCGGTTCGGGGACGCTCGATATCGGAGCGGGCGGTGCGATGAGTTACCAGGCGCACGTGCAGGCGATCGGCGCGACGCTCGATTCGCCGGTCTTTGGGGGCGGAGCGATCGATGCCGATCTCACGCTCGCGGGGAAGGGCGGATCGCTCGCCACGCTCAGCGGAAAAGCGACGCTGCGCGACGGCGTGCTGCCCTTTATGGCCTTTGCGGGCGCCGGCTCGATGGGAAGCGGGCACCTTCCCTTCGACCTCGCGTTCAACGTCGGCATCGCGTTGGGTTCCGGCGTGCGCGTTCGCGGCAGTGGGTACGGCGCGGGGCTCGATATCGGCGCGACGGGGAGCGCGCTGCTCGCCGGAACGCTGCGTGCGCCGACGCTGCAAGGGCGATTTATTTCCACCGGCGGATCGCTCATTTACTTCGATCGCTCGTTCCGCGTCGATAGCGCGACGCTGCGCTTCCATGCCTCCGATGGAGTGATGCCGACGCTCACCGCTTCGGCCTCCGCGCAGGTGAGCAACCCCGATCCCAATCGCGCGCGCAATCCCTTCGGGAGCGCGAAGGTGAGCATCGCGGTGCGCGGCCCGCTCGACGAACTCGACGTGCAGCTGAGCTCCGAGCCGAGTTATCCGCGCGAACAGATTCTCGCGCTGATCGCGCCGTTCGGCGGCGTTGTGGGATCGGCACAATCGTTCGGTGTGAACGCGGGCGCGCCGTCGGTCGGCGAAGAAGCGTTCAATTTGCTCAACGCGCAGTTTTCTTCCGCGCTGCTCGGCCCGATCGAGAGCGCGCTCGGGCGCGGACTGGGGCTGAGCGACCTCAGCCTCAATCTCAGTTACACCGGCGGCGTCGCGGTCACCGCGCAGCGAATTCTCGGCAAGAAGTTTAGCGTCGCATATTCGACGAGCTTTGGCACGATTACGCGGCAATCGGTCTCGCTGCAGTTCGTGCCGAGCCGCAGAACGGTTGCGAGCCTCACGTTCTTCACGGTGATCGGCTCGCAACATCTGCTCAACACCACGTTCGGCACGGGTTCGAACACGCTCTTCTACGGCTCCGCTCCGCCAGTTGGCGTCGCGCTCAACGGCACGAATGGGTTTAGTTTTACGCTCGAGCTGCGGCCGTAAGTGTGGACGCAAAGTCGCGCGCGCTGCGCAAACGCCGCCGGCTCCACTCGTGATTCGCCCGCGGTCGTACGGTATCCAGGGCCGAGGTTCGTTCTAACAACCGGGGACACGGGTAGAGGCCTTACGGTCACACGGCGGCGACCAAGCCGAAGCACCATAAACATAAAAGATGCCTCCCTAGAAACGCAAAGGGAACCGTACCATCACTCCTTTCCATCGCTACCGCAGAACTATAGAAACGATAAAATGCGATCTGCGTGCGATGGAAATCTTAAGGTTTCTCTTGCTTGAAGGAAAAAAAGGAGGCCGGATGAACGGTCGGGCGACTCGCTGAAGCACTGGTCTCTAAAGCGCGCTGGGTCCATTGTGGATTGAGTTTAAAATTGCAAAAAGTCAAATCCGAGAGGAAATGAAAACCGTGAAACTTTCTATTGACGAACTCGAATCACGTTTTGAAATGGAAGCAATCAACCCGTTGGCAGTCACTGCGACGGCCCAGGCGGCGGCGGTTTGCTGCCAGAGCTACCACTGCACCATCTTCTAGAAAATAGCGACAGCTAGAATCATTTCGCCGCACCTGGCGATACCGGTTCGCCAGGTGCATCCGTTTGAAATCCGAGACGAGGCGCTATGTCCATGCTTGACCGAGAAACCATCATAGGCGACCTACGCGATCTCTTCGGAACGTCGGGTCGAAACGCTCTTCGCATCGCCTCTAGGGTGCAAGGAGCCGAGCGCGCGCTAATAAAACACCTCGTTCGTCAATATCCGCTCGCAGGTAGAAAAGCCGCTCTCTTTTTCAGATCCCTTCCGTCACGCGGAGGCGTCGTCGCGCTGCCGCTGACGATCTCGAACGTTCGATTTTTTTGCGCATTAATAGCCCGTCGCGAGCGGCACATTATTGTTGAAAAAACCCATCTTACGTCTGCATATTTTGGAGAAATCGCCGGCTTCTCCCGCATCCTGCTTAGCCCTCAGGAAATTCTCGCGGTCATGCGGGATGCTTCCCCCAGCCGGCGCGACGAGACGCTCGTTCTTTCGTTTCCCGACCATGCTATCGCACAACCCGCGATATCAGCTTTAGTCCCGCTCCTTGGCACGTCAACCTACGTCCGCCTTCTCGAACCGATTCTTGCGGCGCGATTCGGATTTTGGATTGCTACGCACGGATTGAGAGAGGGCACGCGGGTTCACCAAGCGGGGGACAAAGGGGGTGCGGATTCCCATATATCGATCGACGGATTCGTTGCAATGCTGAGGACGATCGAAGAGGAGATAAGAGGCAGTCTCGGCGAGGTGCTCTCGTACGGATCGTTGGGTTCTCGATCGGTCGAGCGTTTCACTGAAAAAATAATGCTTGAAGCACGACTCACCGAAGCCTGCATCCGAAACTGTGCGATGCACGGTCTTTCGCAAACCGCAGTGAACTCCGCTTCCGAAATGCTCGACGCTCTGGTGAAAAACCCAGCGCTTCTTTCGCCGGCGGCAACCGCAGCATGCTAAAACGCCTTTTGCAAATTCTTCCGCGTTCGATGCGCATCCGTTATCTTGGATCCATTCTGCAGAAGCTCTCGCCGATTATCGCGCCCATTGTTGTCCGCGACGATAATAATGGAGCGCGTCGTAGCTTTCGTAGTGCCTTTCCCGCAGCTGACGAAGGCGAAATCCGCCGCCTATTGGACCGCTACAAACTATTTGGTTTTCGTCTCTGGCTTATTCAGGAACACCTAGCATCGCTTTCTACGGCGAGCCTACGCAGCTATGTACGCGATCAATGCGCGGTGCGCGGCAGCGAACACCTGCAGGAGGCGATCAAGAGCAAGCGGCCGTTAATATTTTTCACGCCGCATTATGGTAATTTTATACTTGCGGGAATAAAGCTGGCGCTCGAACTAGAAAATCAACGCCGGTTATTGTTTTTCTACAACCCACCCGGGCGAAATGCGATAGCCTCTGAAATGGACACGCTCATTCGAACGCTCGATACCGGCGCAATTCCCGAACACAATAATCGGGCCGGCCTTAAACGAGTGATGAGCGATTTAAAAGACGATGGCGCCCTTTTTCTTATGCCGGATATATTTGAAGTCAACCCCGGTGTTCGGTACGTTTCATTTTTTGGGCGATTCGCGCTAATGATGACCGGCACCGTCCATTTCGCCCTTCGTTCGGATGCAATCGTTCTTCCTATGTGCGTGGACATGAGTGACAACGGACGGTTCGCGCTCGACGTACTTCCACCGATGAACCTGACCCAATCGGGAGACCGAAATCGCGATCTCTACGAAAACGTGTCGCGTTTAGCCAATATCACCGAGGAAATTATCCGACGCGATGTCTCTCATTGGACCATGTGGCCGAGCTTTGTTGCACGAACGATAGCAACGCCGTCGATACCCACGGAAAGGGAGAGTTGGAGAAGCTTGCCCCAGTCGATTCGCGGGAACCTCTCCGGCCTTATTCCGGATCTGGCTCGAGTTCTAGATTTCCCGGAACGCGAATGGAATGACGCGTGAGCGAAAACGCAGGCCCGATCCCAGTCCTCAGACCTGATTTACGCATATCCCCTTTTCACGAGAACGGAAGCCATGAGTCTCGCGATTTGGTGAGGATGGGCGGCCGGCACTTCGTAGTATCGTCCGAGCTGGGTGCATTGCTTCGAGCGATTCTATCCGGAATGACTAGTACGAGCGACATTCGCAAGCACCTTAGCGAAGAGTTTGCTCGCGATGTGTCTATCGATGATATCACCGCCGCACTCGACGCCGTGCGGACCACTTTTTCCCTCGAAGCCACGACCGAAGACGTATCCGCCAAAAGCAGAAATATTTTTTGGGTGCGATGTCGCGTGCTTAATCCGACGATCGCCAATTGGCTCGCGGGCCGCTGCAGTACATTGTTCCGGTTACCGTTTGCAATACCAATTTTCTTACTTGAGGTGACCGCCGCGATCGTCCTTGTGTTTCGGCACGGCACAAATATTCAATCGGTTTCCCCGCTCTTTTCGGGTGCTTGTATTTTAGCCATACTTATTGCATCGGTTCTCTGGCATGAAATTGGGCACGCAAGCGCTTGTCGCTTCTTTGGGGAGAAGCCCGGCGAAATCGGGTTTGGAATGTATTTGTGCTTCCCGGCTTTCTTCGCCGATGTCTCATCGGCTTGGTCGCTTCCATCACATCGGCGTTTCATTGTCGACATTGCGGGCGTCTATTTTCAGGGAATGTTTTTCATACCGTTGGCCGTTTGGTCGATCGCGCTCTCCGGAGCGATGGCCCCGTACGCCGCATGGATTATTGGACTCATGATGCTCCAAACGGCAAATCCGGTTTTTAAGATGGATGGATATTGGGCGCTCTCGGATCTGTCCGGCTTAACAAATCTCCACCGGCGCGTGCTCGCCGAAATCAAAGCTCTTTTGCGAATTTCGGACGGCCCGCGTTCGGTGCCGTCGTTAAATGGTGTTCAACGGATCATTCTTCCGGCATATGTTGCTTTAGCGTCGGCATACTTTTTCTTCATTGTTCATGGTCTGTCCGTCATGCTGGCGATTGGATGGAGCTACGCATCGCATGTCCGGCCCCTCTAGGAGACGGCTGGAGTAGAGCGCGTGCTACGGCGCCCGAGCCGTGGGCGCAAGGCTGAGGGGTCTCCGCTTGGGGTTCAAACACAACGCGAACATCCGTTCGGTCGACCCGAAGTCATCGGGCGGGTGGGTCCTGCCTTTGAACCACGGCGCACGCCGACCCCGGGGCTGCGAGAGAGCGAGGAGAGGCTGCGGCATAATGGCTCGCCGCCGGCGAGACCCCGGTGCCCCAGGGAGATGGGCCTCGCTCTGCCGCGAGTTCCTCGCCGGCGAATCGCTCGCCCCGGCGCCCGCTTGGCAAGGAGCGAGGGTAGCTTGGGCGAATCGAGCGGTCTTAGCCCTGGGCTCGGCGATTCGCCGTTCCCCGTTGGTCGGGCTCTGCCGGCCACACTCAAGATCGAGGGATTGCGCTTTCTATGAATGTCCGTTTTCGGCGTGCGCAACGCGCACTCTGGAGAACCGCTAGCGCGCTGGTCGCGCTCGCGGCGATCGTTGCGATGCTCGCACCGCCGAACGCCTCCTCCGCCGTCACGCCGAAAATCGTTTCGGTCGACGTCACGGGGAATCTCCACGTTCCAACCTCGGAGATCATGGCGGTCGTGCAAGCGCGCCCGGGAGAGACCTACGATCCGAAGATGGTGCAGAGCGATCTCGCGCGCATCAACGCGTTGGGGTACTTCTCGGCGATCGCGCCTCCGTTGATTCGGCTCCGTCCCGGCGGCGTCGCGATCACCTATCGCGTGGTCGAGAACCCCGTCATCTCGAAAATTTCGTTCGTCGGTAACAAGAACGTTCCCACCGATACGCTGCTCGCGTTGATGGATAGCGCGCCCGGCCAAGTTTTTAACGGCAACACGTTGCGCTCCGACTTGCTCAAGATCAACAGCTATTACGAGCGGATCGGCTACGGCGGCCAGTTGCCCACCCACATTAAAGACGTCAATCTCGATCCGAAGACCGGCGCGCTCACGCTGACGATTCAGGAAGGTTTGACGATTCGCAAAGTGATCATCGGCGGCGACCCGGTCATTCCGGCGGCGCTGATCCTTTCGAAGCTGAACGTGAAGCCCGGCGTTACCTACTCCGACGCCTTGCGCGAAAAAGATTACAAAGCGATCTCGGCGCTCTACAAGAAGTATTCGCTCTTCGTCGGGAACTTCGTCGGCGGCATCGAACCGTCGTCGATCGACCTGAAGAACGACACCGCCGACGTGAAATACGACGTGTACGTCGCGCGCGTCGCCGCGGTCGAAATCACCGGGAACACGAAGACCAAAGACGACGTCATCCGTCGCCAGTTGCGCCTGCGCCCCGGCATGTTGCTCACGCGAGCGGCCATTAAATACGATCTGCAGCGCTTGCAGAACACGCAATTCTTCTCGAAGGTCACTCCCGACGTGAAGCCGGGTCCCGATCCCAAACACCCCGAGGACGTCACCGTCGTCTGGAAAGTTACCGAACAGAAAACCGCGCAAGCGCAGATCGGCTTCGGATACTCCGGCGGCATCAACGGACAAGGGCTCTACGGCGACCTCGGATACCAGGATAACAACCTCCACGGTACCGGAAACGGCGTCGGCCTCCAGTTCCAACGCAGCATCCGTACGTCGTCGATCCAGGCCTCGGTCTCGATTCCCTACGTCGGCAACACCGTGAAGTCGCAAAAGTATAGCCTCTCGGGATCGCTCTTCAGCAACTCGTCGACCTACTATTACCCGGTCTATGCGGTCTCGCAGAGTTCGTTCTCGGCGATCACGCCTTCGGTCGGAGCGACGCCGCAACCGATTCCGGTGACGCTCTACCCCTCGCTCGGCGTCTCTTCCATCGCCGGTATCGCCGCGACGAATACCAACAGCGCGCTCGGCGGAGCGCTCCAAGTCGGGCGCCGCCTCAACGACTTCACGCAGATCACCGCCGGCGTCGGCGCGCAGACGATCCGCTATAGCACGACCGTCGGGGCGCCGTACTACTTCCAATCCAACGTCCAACCGAACGTTTTCGTCGGGGCGACGCCGAGCCCGTTGAGCAACCTCAACATCAATGCGACCAACACCCTCGGCGTCTCCGCATCGTCGATCGCCAACGTCAACACCGGCGCTCCGTATCGGCTCGACACGCTCTCGCTGGGAGCCTCCACGATGACGCTCGACGATTATCTCGAGCCCCGTCGCGGCGTGAACGCCAATCTAACCGAGACGTTCTCGGCACCCTCGATCGGCTCGAGCTTTACGTTCACGCAGAGCGTCCTCGACGTTGCGAAGTTCATTCCGGTCCGCTCGACCGCGACGATCGGCTTGCATTTCCTCGGAGAGCTCTCCACCGGAGCGATTCCGCCGAGCAATCTCTTCAACTTCTCCGACCAGCAATTGCGCGGCTACAATCAAATCTTCTACGGTACCGACGCCGCGCTCTTCCAGGCCGAGTTCCGCCAACCGCTCAGTATCGATCGCAATCTCATCTTGGCGGCCTTCGTCGACCAAGGAGCCTTCCGCATTCGTGGGGCGTCGCCGATCCTCGACCCGTATACCAACCGGATTACCAGCTATCCGGGGGATTGGACGTTGCGCTCCGACTACGGGCTCGGCGTTCGCTTCAACGTTCCGCAACTCGGCAACCGCGTCGTACGCATCGATTTTGCGAAGGGCGTCAACGGTTTCCACACCAGCTTCGGCCTCGGCGAAGCTTTCTAGCACCGCTCGTCTTTAGGACTACGAGAAGGACATTATGAAACACCGCATACTCGCATTCGTCGCAATTCTTTGCGCGGTCGGCGTCTTCATCGCACCGTCGGCGATCGCCGACGATCTCACCGACGTCGGAACGATCGCTCAGTCGGCGATCGCCTCGTTGCCGGCGTTCGTCAGCGCGAACCGACAGCTCAGCGCGATCGCATCGCAGCTGCAGCAACAAGAAGCGGCGCAGATGAAGGGGGCCACGAACGACGCCCAGCGCCAACAGATTCAGTTGAAGTTCTCGCAGCGTTTCAACGACAAGCAGAACGAGATTCTCGGGCCGTTGCTCCAGCGCGTTCAGCTCGCGCTCGCTTCGGTCAGCGCGAAGCGGAAGCTCTCCGTCGTCGTCGATCGTCACATCGTCGTTTACGGCGGCCAAGACATCACGACCGACGTACTCAACTTGGTAACCGGAACCCAGGCGATCCCGCCGGTAACGGCAACGCCGCCGCCGTCGCCGATCGGCTACGTCGACCAGAGCGTCCTCGATAACGGCCTGCCGAAGGTGAAGGCGGCGAACGACGCGTTTACCAAATTCGCGCAACAGCAGCGCGCCATCTTCGCAGCGAAAATGCAGAAGGCGACGACGAGCGCGGAGAAGCAGCAGATCTCGGTCGAGTTCAATAAAGTCCTTCGCGACGAACAGACGACGTTGCTCAAGCCGCTCGTCGCCAAGGTTCGCGCGATCACCGCAACGATCGCCGAGAAGAAACATCTGCTCGTGGTCGTCGACAAGGGCGATGTGGTTTTCGGCGGCACCGACATCACGCAAGATGTGAGGAATGGCCTCAATCACTAAGCTCCTAGCCGGCGTGCTCCTCATCGGCGTGGTTGCCTGCAGCCACGTCGACGTTGCTTCGCCCAATATTCGCGGCATCGCTTACGTCAACACCAATAAGGCGACGAAGGCGCATCCGCTCTATTCGCAACTCCAGGATCTCGACGCGGCGATCGCCGCGATCGATCTCTCCGCCGCCGCGCCCGTGGTGCCGAAATCCCCTGAAGAAATGAAGGCGGATATCGCGAGCATCAAGGCGCAGCTCGCGCAGGCGGAAGCGCAGAGTTCGCAAGCGGTCGTGGCGTTACAGGGCCGGCTCGCCAAAGAAGAACGCACCGAAGTCGCCGCCGCGCTGCGCTCTGCGGGGCTGAATGCGGCCGCGCGCGCGTACGAATCGGCACCGCTCATTTCGTCTGCGGCGCAGGCGCAAGCGATCGAGAAATCGGCCGCGAACGATCTGCAGAGCTACCAGAAGTCCGTCGTGGAGCAAGGGCAAGCGACGATGGGCGCGCTCGAAAAACGGCTGCACGAGCAGGCGCAGGGGCGCTTTCAAACCCGGGCCGCGCAGTACGCGCGCGAAGAATCGGATCTCTCGCTGCGGCTCTCGCAGCAAGATGCCGACCGACGCCTCGCGATCCAGACCAAGCTCAACAACCTGGCGCTCGACGACGCCCAACGCAAGACGCTGACGGCGCAACTCAAAGCGATCGATAATGCGGAAAAAGCGCAGGTCGACGCGATGCGCGCGCGGCACCAACGCGAACTCCAAGCCTACCAGGGCGAGCTGCAGGCCGGAATTATGAAACAGGTTCGCGCCCACGCCACCGCGTTGCAAGCGCAGACCCAGACGCAGCTTCAAGCGCGCCAGCAGCAGGTGTCGCAGCAATTGGCGGCACTCTCGGGGCCTCGGCTTCCGACGAATTTGCCGGCCGCGACGAAGGCGCAACTCGAACAGATCTCCTCGAACCTCCAGCAGAGCTACCAAACCGAGCTAGAGAAGATTTCCAACCAATTCAACCAGACGCGAAGCGACCTGGAAGCGCAGTACGAAGCGCTCAACGGCGTCGACGTCGGCGCCGTCGGTGCCGCCAAACAGCAGCGGGACAAGCTTGCGAAAGAACGCGGCGATCTCTACAACAAGATCGAAGCGCAAATCGCAACGACGGCACGGCGCATCGCCAAACGCGACGGGTTCTCCGTCGTCCTCCTCGACCCCATCGCACATCCCGGCGGTTACGACCTCACCGGAGATGTTATCTCCTCTCTCAAGAGCACAGGAACGTGAAGAAGAGCATTATCGCACTCGCCGGACTCCTCACCATCGTCGGATGCGCTTCGTCGAGCCCCATCGGGCTCGTCGATATCAATCGCATCACCGCGAACTGGACGGAGTTCCAGACCGACCAGAGCCACCTCTACGCCGACGAACAGCGTATCGCTGCGAGTAAGGCGACCAACGCGCAAAAGGCGAGCCAAGTCGCCGCGCTTCAGAAGAAATACGGCGCGCTGACGGTGCAGCTCACCGACCAGATCCGCGCTGCGGCGGCGAAAGTTGCGGCGAAGAAAAACCTCAAACTCGTCCTCACGCGCGAGGGCGTCGGCTACGGCGGCGTCGATATCACCGCCGACGTTGAAAAGGATCTGGGAATCACCGAGACGGCCACGCCGAAGCCTTCGGGCTCGTAATCGCGGTGCTCGGGAAGCTCGGCGATATCGCCCGGCGCCTGGGCGGTACGGTGATCGGCGATGCGGAGGTCGAAATCCTCACCGTCAGCGCCGTCGATGAAGCCGGCCCCGGTGCGCTGACCTTCGCCGTCGATGCCCGGTATCTGCAAGCGGCGCTTCGCAGCCATGCGGCTGCGGTGCTCGCCGACGCGCGCGCGCTTCCCAGCCCGGCGCCGACCGGAAAACCGCTCCTCGTCGTCGAGGATGCGCGCATCGCGCTCGTCGGCCTGCTCGCCGCGCTTCGCGCGCCGCGCCCGGTCGGGCCGCACCGCGATCCCTCCGCCGCGGTCGATCCGCGCGCGGTCGTTGCCGAGAACGTCTTCATCGGCCCCCACGTCACGATCGGTCCCGGTAGTGAGATCGGCCCGGATTGCGCGCTCGAAGCGGGCGCCTACGTCGGAGCCGATGTGAAGATCGGAGCGGGAAGTTGGTTGCATCCGCACGCGCGCGTGATGGATCGTTGTCTTTTGGGCTCCGGGGTCGTGCTCTACGCCGGCGCGACGATCGGCAGCGAGGGCTTCGGATGGGCCTTCGTCGACGGTCGGCTCGAGCGCATTCCGCAAGTCGGAAACGTCGAACTCGGCGATCGCGTCGAGATCGGCGCGAATAGTTGCGTCGACCGCGCGCAGACCGGCAGCACGCGCATCGGCGAAGGAACGAAGATCGATAACCTCGTGCAGATCGGCCACAATTGCCGCCTGGGAAAGCACGATGCGTTCGCCGCGTTGACCGGGCTCGCCGGTTCGACGGTGGTCGGCGATTACGTGCGCGTCGGCGGCCAGACCGGTTTCAAAGGGCATATCACCGTCGGCTCGCGCGTGACCATCGGCGGGCAGAGCCAGATTTGGAGCGACATTCCCGACGATGCGTTCGTCTCCGGCGCGCCCGCGCGCGACCATCGCGATCGTCTTCGCTTGGAGGTCGCGATTAAGAACCTGCCCAAGTTGATCGCTCGTGTCGACGCACTCGAACGAGCGGCGCGCGAACGCGACGAACGATAGGCGCGTCTCGTGACCGAAAAAACGCTCGCCGCCCCATTCCGTTTCTCCGGCGTCGCCCTCCATACCGGCGCGCAGGTCGAGGTTGAAGTCGCTCCCGCAGCTGCGGGCGCGGGGATCGTTTTCGTGCGCGACGGCATCGAAATTCCCGCCGTCGCCGAGAACGTCGTGGAGACCTCGCGCGCGACGGTCATCGGTTCGCGCGGCGCGACGGTCTCGACGGTGGAACACTTGCTCTCCGCGCTCTTCGGCATGCGGGTCGACAACGCGCGCATCGCGATATCGGGGCCGGAGGTTCCGGTGGTCGATGGAAGCGCGCAGTGGTTCGTGGGGCAGATCGAGCGCGTCGGCGTGCGCGAACTCGGCGTCGAACGCGCGGCGGTAACGCTCGACGCGCCGATCGTCGAACGCGACGGCGACCGACTGATCGTCGCCCTTCCGGCCGATCGTTTTTCGGTGCGCTGCATCGTCGATTTCCCGCATCCGGTCGGCTCGGAGTATCTCGCGCTGACGATCGACGAAGCGACCTACGCGCGCGAAGTCGCCGGCGCGCGCACCTTCGGGTACCTACACGAGGTCGAAGCGTTACGCGCGCGCGGGCTCGCGCAGGGCGGATCGCTCGAGAACGCGGTCGTCTTCGGCCCCGACGGCCCGTTACAGACGTTGCGCTGGTCGAACGAAGTCGTCCGCCACAAAATGCTCGATCTCCTCGGCGATCTCGCGTTGGTCGGCGCGTGGCCGCAGTGCGAGATCGTCGCCGTAAAGAGCGGGCACGCATTACACGCTCGAATGTCCTCGCGCTTGCGCGAACGCTTGCTCTCCAAGCCGCTTTCGGAGGTCTCCCCATCGTGAAAAACGAGATGGATATTCGGCAGATCCTCGAGATACTGCCGCACCGCTTTCCGCTTCTTTTAATCGATCGAATTCTCGAACTCGAACCGATGGTGCGCGCTCGCGGCTACAAGAACGTGACCTACAACGAGCCGGTCTTTACCGGTCACTTTCCGAGCAACCCGCTCCTCCCCGGCGTCTACATGCTCGAAGCGATGGCGCAGCTCGGGGGGTGCGTGGTGATGGAGCCCGGCGAATTCGCGCGGAAAACCCCCTATCTCGCGGGGATCGACCATGCGAAATTTCGTCGTCCGGTCATCCCCGGAGACCGGCTGATGATGGAAGTTCGGCTCACCCGCCACCGCCGCAACATCGGCTGGGTCGAGGCCGAAGCGAGCGTCGACGGCGAATACGTCTGTTCCGCGGAGCTGATGTTCTCGATCGCTCCCGATCCGCGCGTCTACGGTGCCGAAGCATCGGTGCTCACGGCGTAAGTATCGATGATACATCCTACCGCGATCGTCCATCCCGAAGCGCGCGTCGGCCGAAGCGCGGAGATCGGCCCCTATTGCGTGGTCGGCAAGAACGTCACGATCGGCGAACGGACGTTGTTGCAGGCGCACGTTGTCATCAACGGCTGGACGACGATCGGCGACGACTGCACGATCTATCCGTTTACGACCATCGGTGCCGCTTCGCAAGATCGAAAATATCACGGCGAGCGCGCCTACACGCGTATCGGCCATCGCACCACGATTCGCGAATACGTCAGCATCCAGCGGGCGACGGGTAACGACGAAGTCACCGCGGTCGGCGACGATTGCTTGCTGTTGGCCTACGTGCACATCGCGCACAATTGCATCGTCGGCAATCACGTGACCATGAGCAACCTCGCGCAGCTCGCCGGGCACGTCGTCGTGCGCGACCACGTCACCATCGGCGGCATGGCCGGCGTGCACCAGTTCACGCGCATCGGCGATTACGCCATGCTCGGAGGCGCGAGCAAAGTCACCAAAGACGTTCCGCCGTTCCTGCTCGTCGAAGGCAACCCCGCGGAGGTCTACGGCCTCAACAGCGTCGGGTTGCGACGCGCGCAGTTTTCGGTAGAGGATCGCAACGAGCTGCGCGCCTTCCACGACCTGCTCTACAAAGCGAATCTCAACGTTTCGCAAGCGGTCGAGAAGATGAAGGAGCGCGTTTCGACCGATGCCGGCCGCACGTTCGTCGCCTTCCTGGAGGAGCCGCCAAACGATTCGAGCCGCGGTATCCTCAAGTAAGAGCGGCTCGTGAATGCGCCGCGACGGATCTTCTTTTCGACCGGCGAACCCTCCGGTGAATTAGCGGCGCTCGCCCTCGGCGAGGCGATGCGGGAACGAGATCCCGCGCTGCGCTTTTCGGGAATCGGCGCCGCGGGGATGCGCGCCGCCGGTTGGGAGCTCTACGCCGACCACACCGGTTGGGCGAGCCTCGGCCCCATCGCCGCGATACCGCGCATTCCAAAATTGCTCAACGAGATGTGGAAATGTGCGCGCGATCTCGCCGCCGCCCCGCCCGATTTGGTGGTGCTCGTCGATTTCGGCGCGTTCAACGTCCGGCTGGCGAAAGAATTACGAGATAAATATCGCTATAGCGGCCCGATTCTCTATCTCTTTCCGCCCGGTGCGTGGCTCGACGATCCCGGCCCCGCGCGCGCGGTTGCGGCGCGCGCGTTTCCGTTGACCGGATTCGAGCATCAGGCGGAGTTCTATCGCTCGCTGCACCTGCCCATCGCGTTCTTCGGCCATCCGCTCGCGCCGCGCATCGCATCGCGCGCCCCGCGCCCGGCACCGCCGAGCGAGGGCGGCAGCATCGCATTGTTACCCGGAAGCCGTCGGGACGAGATCGCGCGGATCGCACCGCGGCTGCGCGAAGCGCTC
Organism: bacterium; assembly: GCA_021845615.1. Lineage (GTDB taxonomy): Bacteria > Vulcanimicrobiota > Vulcanimicrobiia > Vulcanimicrobiales > Vulcanimicrobiaceae > JABEUX01. The sequence goes on from JAJZVP010000016.1 coordinate 15,855, forward strand.
GCCCTGCTGCGCCGGACGCGGCCGCAGTTGCGCGCGCGCGTCGGCGCCGCCGATGCACGGGCGGGCGCGATATTGGAGCGGCTCTTCAACGGCGACGCGCGGGTCGAGGTTTGCGATGGGCTGCAAGCCGCCGTACGCGATGTCGATGCGGCGTGGGTCGCTTCGGGAACGGCGGTGTTGGAGACGACGTTGAGCAACGTGCCGACGGTCGCGCTTTACGCCATTACGCCGCTCCTCGCGCGACACGCGCGCCGACTCATGCGCCGCCCCTACATCACGCTGCCGAACCTCATTCTCAATCGCGAAGCGATTCCGGAGTTGCTGCAAGAACGCGCGACGCCGCAAGCGCTCGCCGAAGCGATGGAAGGCATCCTCCGCGCGCCCGAGACGTGGTATCGCTCGGTCGAGGGCCTGCGCGAAGCGCTCGGTCCCGCCGATGCGTTAGCGAATTGCGCCCGTTACGCACTCTCGACGGCGCGGGAACGCTGATGCGCATCTATCACACCTCCGACATGCACGATCGTCGTGGATTCGCGGCGCGCCTGAATGAGTTGCGCGCGCGCGCGCCCGGTTCGCTCGTCGACTGCGGCGATTCGCTACGCGGGAGCCAGACGGTCTTTCACCGCAACGAACCGATCGTCGCCGAGATCGATGCCGCTCGTTACGATCTGCAGGCGATGGGCAATCGAGAATTCCACTATCTCTTCGGAGCGGTGCGCGCGCGGGCGGCGATGATGGAGCACCCTTTGCTCTGCAGCAATCTCGTCGATACGAAGGGGCGCGCGCTTCCCTTTCACACCGACTACGTGCTCCCGCTGGAGGTGCCGACGCACTTTCTCGGCCTGCTCGTCACGCAGTATCCGCAGGGCAGTCCGTGGGAAAAACTCTTCGGCTGGCGCTTCCTCGATCCCATCGACGTTGCCCGTCGGTACGCCGAACGCATTCCCGCCGGCGAGGCGTTGGTCGTGCTCTCGCATCTCGGGCTCTCGATGGATCGTCGCCTCGCTGCGGCGGTCGAGCGCATCGATCTCGTTCTCGGCGGCCACAGCCACGATACGCTGTTCGCTCCGGAATACGTGGGTGAGGTGCCGATCGTTCACGCCGGCCCCTACGCCCGATACGTCTCGCGCACCGAACTCGCCTACGATGGAAAGGCGCGGCGCCTCCGCATCTCCGATTTCGAGCTGATGCCGTTATTGGAGAACCGTGAGTAAGCCGCGCGTGCTGCTCGTCAGCAATGGAAACGGCGAAGCGGCGATCGCGCAACGCCTGGCGGTGGCCTTGCACGAAGCGATTCCGGAACTCGCGCTCGACCATCTTCCGCTCGTCGGCGAGCCGCAATCGACCGCCGACGTGCGCGTCGTCGGTCCGCGCGCGGCGCTGCCGAGCGGCGGACTCATCGCGATGTTCAATCTGCGAAACATCGTCGACGATATCGGCGGGGGGCTCGTCGGGCTGACGATTCGCCAACTCGGTTTTCTCAAAAAGGCGCGCGGCAACTACGACCTGGTCGTCGCGGTCGGCGATATCTTCGCCTTGATCATGGCGTTGCGGACGCGCGCTCGCACGATCTTCGTCGGGACGGCCAAGAGCGTCTCGGTCGCGCGCTACGGAGCGATGGAGTTGCGAGCGATGCGCAAAGCCGCGTACGTTTTCGTACGCGATCGCGCGACCGCCGACGATTGTCGCGCGCGCGGCGTCGAAGCGGTGGAGGCGGGCAACGCGATCGTCGATCTCCACGACCGCGATACCGTCGTCGATCTCCATCTCGCGGGGGACGACGAACTCGTGCTCTTGCTACCGGGAAGCCGCGCCGGAGCGTACCAAGAAGCGAGCGTTCTCTGCGCGGCGTTCGCCGCCGCGCGCGCGCGCGGAGCGCGCATCGTGGGCGCGCTCTCGGTCGCACCGCGTCTCGACGCGCGACGTTTCGTCGATCGGCTCGCCGCCGACGGATGGATCTACGACGAGCGTGGCGGCGCCGAAGGGCGCGCGCAACTCGTGCGCGGCGACGCGCGCGTGTTGCTCTGGAGCGGCGGTGTGGGAGCGCTGCTCGCGCACGCCGCGCTCGTACTCGGGCAGGCCGGCACGGCGAACGAAGCCGCCGCTGCGGCGGGGATCGCGGTGGCGGCGATCGACGATGGCCGCACGCGCGCCGAACGGTGGTATCGAATGCGGCAGCGCGCGCTGCTCGGCGAGGCCATGACGATGCTCCCCAGCGATCCCGAGCGAGCGGGAGAGCGGCTCGCAGCGCTGATCGCCGATAGAGCGCTGCGCGCGCGCATGGGTGAGATCGGGCGCGAGCGTATGGGCGAGCCGGGTGCGACGCGACGCATCGCCGAGAGGGCCGCAGCGTGTCTCAACGCGCACTGAAACGCATCCTCGCGTTGGCGTGCGCGCTCGCGTTCGCATGCCTGCCGCTCTTTCCGGCGTTCATCATGCTCACGCCCGCGAGCATACCGGGGGTCTCCATGCTCTCGCGCGGCGCCGCTCTCGCGATCCTCGCGGCGATGGGGGCGCTCGCGGTCGTCGCGGGCGGCGTGCTCGCGTTCGTGAAGCGCGTCGAACAGCCGATGCTGCTGCCGCTGCTGCTCTGGCTCGGCGCGGCGCTGCTTTCGGCGACATTGGGTTTCGCGCCGCTCTACGGCGTCGTGTTTTTGGGAATCTTTCTGCTCGGCATTCTCTGGCACGTCGGCATACTCGCGAGTTACGATGAGCGCGGAAACGGCGCGGTTATGTTTACCGGGATGCTGAGCGCGGCGTCGATCGCCTTCGTGGTCGCGATCGCCGCGGTGCTGCTCCATCGTCCGGCGGCGATCTATGCCGCGCAGCACGGGCGCGCGGTGGGGAGCTTCATCCTGCCGGGCGAACTCGCCGGATACGTGCTGGTTATCGTTCCAATCGCCCTCGCCGTCGCCTCGCTCTCGCACCACCCGTGGCTGCGCGCGCTCGCGGCGTTCGCCGCAGCGAGCGGCATCGTGGCGTTGGCGTTGAGTTTTTCGCGCACCGGATGGGTCGCCGCGGGCTGCGCGGGGATCGCCTACGCGTTCCTCGTCATTCGCGATCGACGCAAGAAGCGAACGCTGGCGATCGCGGTCGCCGCGTTCACCGCAATCGCCGTCGCGATCGCGTTTAACGTGCATCACGATCCCAGCGAAAATTTCACGCGGCTCTCGATTTGGCAGACGGCGTTGGGCATCGTCCGCCGCTTTCCGCTAACCGGAAGCGGCCCGTTCACCTTCGGCACGATCTACGCGCACCTGCGCCTCCCCGACGGCGACGCGGTCGCCTATCACGCGCACGATCTCTATCTCACGCTGCTCGCGGAGACGGGAATCGTCGGGTTGCTGGCGATGCTCGCGGCGTGGTGGCGGTTCGGCCGCGAATGGCTGCGGCGCTTCGCCGCCGCGGATCCGCGCGCGCGCATTCTCTCGGGCGCGGTGGTCGCCGGGCTCGTCGGCACGCTCGCACAGGGAACGATCGATACCTCGACGCTGGTGCTCTTCGGGCTCTGGCTGCCGAGCATGGCGCTGGCGTTAGCGAGCGCTCGCTTTGGAATGGGTGAATCCCTATGAAACGCGGCGCAACGTTCGTCCTCGCGCTCTTCGCGCTCGCGGCGTGCTCCTCGCCGCAGCCGCCGCACGGCGGCGCTCCGAGCCCGAGCCCGACGCACTCTCCCGGCTTGCCTTCCCTCACCGTGCGAGCGGTCGGCAGCGCGAAGCGACCGATTCGTATCGTGCAGACGCGCCGCAACAACACGCGGGAGTACGAACTCCTCGCTCGGACGATTCACAGCATCGGAGCGGCGAACGACGCGCGCGTGCGCCTGAGCGACGTTCGCGTGACCTTTACCGCTCGCGACGGCTCGACGTTGGTCGCCGATTCGCCGTATGCGATCGTCGACGAACGGGACGGCTCGATCGAGATGAGCGGCGGCGTTCGTGCCGAGAACAAGGCCGGGGTGCGCCTCACCTGCCAGACCCTGCTCTACCGGCGCGGCACGCAATCGCTTCATGGCAGCGGTGACGTTCACTTGTACGGCGAACGCGGAATGAACGCGGTCGGCCGGACCGTCGATGCCGATATCGCGCTCTCCAAGGTGAGAATAGAATGAACGACCGAAAGATCGAATTACGCGGCCTTGTAAAACGCTACGGCGATCGCACGGTCGTGGATAACGTCAGCGCCGACGTCGGCACCGGCGAAGTCGTCGGGCTGCTCGGCCCCAACGGAGCGGGCAAGACGACGACGTTTTATATGGTCGTCGGATTGGTGAAACCCGATAGCGGTAGCGTCGTGCTCGACAACGGCGACGGAGAGGTCGATCTCACCCACGCACCGATGTACCAGCGCGCGCGCAGCGGCATCGGTTACCTCGCGCAAGAAAACTCGATCTTTCGCAAACTTTCGGTCGGCGATAACATTCGGCTCATCTGGCAGCAGCGTGGCGTCAGCGACGAAGAACGCGAGCGTCGCCTCATGCCGTTGCTCGAGGAGTTTGGGTTGCAGCGCTTCGTCAACGCGCGCGGAGAGTCGCTCTCGGGCGGCGAGCGCCGCCGCGTCGAGATCGCTCGCGCGCTCGCGACCGATCCCGCATTCTTGCTGCTCGACGAACCCTTTACCGGGATCGATCCCATCGCCGTCGCCGACATTCAGGTGATGATCCGGCAGCTTCGCGACCGCGGGCTCGGCATTCTCATCACCGATCATCAGGTGCGCGAAACGCTCGCGATCGTCGACCGCGCGTACATTCTCAACAACGGGAAGATCGAAGTTGAGGGAAGCGCCCAAGACGTTCTCAATTCCCCGACCGCGCGCAAGTTCTATCTCGGCGAGAGTTTCCGCCTGTGATTCGCGCGCTCGCTTGTCGAACGATTCTCGACCGGTACGTTCTGCTCGAACTCGCCGGTCCGTTCGGCTTCGGGCTCTCGGCGTTCTGGCTCATCTTCGCGGCGACGCAGATTCTCGCGCTCGGGCGCCTCGTCAGCAACGACCACGCTCCGCTCGGCGCGGCGATCGCGATTTTTCTCTGGCAGATACCGGGAATGGTCGTTCTGGTCATTCCGATGGCGCTCTTGTTGGGCACGCTGTTGGCGATCCAACGGCTCTCGGCCGATAGCGAAATTACGGCGATGAAGGCCGGCGGGATCTCGCTCGTGCGCATCGTCAGCGCCCTGCTGATCGCCGGGCTCGTCGTCTCGTTCGTCGATTACATCGTTCAGGAGGACGTCGTTCCGTTCGCGGCCTCGCAGGTGAGCGCGATCGAGGACAGCGCGATCAGCCACACGAGCGCGTTCAATCAAGATCTCACGGTGTCGGCACCGCTTCCGGGCGGCGGGCGCCAGGTCACCATCGCCACCGGGTACGAGCCGCACTCGCAAGCGCTCCTCAACGTAACCCTGGTGCAGTACGACGCCTCGAACACGCCGGTGCAGATCATCTTTGCCAAACGCGCCGATTTCCAGGCGAATAACTGGCTGCTCAACGATGTCAGCGCCTATCGCTTCGATGCAAACGGCGTGACGCTCTCCGAACCGCACGTGGCGCAACAGGAGATCGCGATCGGCGAGCAACCCGCCGATATCGTCGAGCGCCTCACCCACAACGATCCCGACGCGATGAGCCGGCGGCAGATCGCGGCGCTCATTCGCACCGGGCAACTCTCCGGCAACGGACTGCGAAAGTATCTCGTCGCGTTCCACGAACAATTGGCGCGCCCGTTCGCATGCTTCGTCTTCGTTCTTATGGCGATTCCATTCGGCATTCGCGCGTTGCGCGGAGGCGGGGGCGGCGCGAGCTTGGGTTTCGGCCTCGCGGTCGCGATCGCGTTTATCTATTACGTCGTGCTGACGATCTTTTCGTACCTCGCGCAAAACTTCATCGTCATCGCCCCGCTCTTGGTATGGATGCCCAACGCGCTCTTCACCAGCCTCGGCCTGTGGCGTCTCTCGCGGATAGCGGCGGTGTGACGCGATGAATTTTCTCGACGATCTGCGCGGCTCGCTCCTGATCCTCGGCATCGTGCTCTTGGCCGGCGGTATTTCGTACGTCGGCGATCGCGTCGGCCACCAGGTCGGGCGCAAACGGCTCACGCTCTTTAATATTCGCCCCCGCTATACGTCGACGATCGTCGCGGTCGCGACCGGCATGCTCATCGCGCTCGCGGTGGTGAGCGTGGCGCTCCTCGCTTCGCGCGACGTTCAAACGGCGTTCTTCAAGTTGGCCTCGGTAAATCGCGAGATTTCGACGTTGCAGCAACGCGAGCGCGAACTCGGCAAGAAGGTGAATACCGGGCGTTTGGTCGTCGGCGTCGACAGTTTGATGACCGATTTTTACGCGACGATTCCCCAGGGCTCCGACGTCGCTCGCCGCAAGGAGATCATGCGCGCGTTTTTCGACGATACCGTGAAATTCGTGAACCAAACCTACGTGCCGTTCGGCTTGAAGCCGGCGCGCGTTCCGAAGGGAACCTACCATCGGTTGGATGCCACGGCGAGCAGCCCGCAGCTGGGATTTCTGAACGGCCGCTCCAACGTATTGCTGATCGCCGTCGCGCACCGCAATCTCTTCGTAAACGATCGTATCGATCTCAGCCTCGATTCGGTTCCCGACACCTTGGTCTATCCGGCGAAGACGCAGATCGTCGAATTTAAAATCGACGCCGGGCGCAACGTGAACGTCAACCTGAGTATTCGTCAGCTGAGCAACGCCGTCGCACAGGTGCTGCAAAACCGCGGCCTTTCGTCGGCGTTGGTCGCCAACATCACGCCGGTCAGCGTCTATCCCTCGCTCGCGCGCATGCAAGAGCTGCTCAAAAACGGGCACGGCAGCTACCTGCTCGTCGCTTGGGCCGCGACCGATATCTACCCGCACACCTACTTGCAGGAGGGGCAGATTCCGATCGTCGTGACGCTGTTACAGCCGGGGCAGAGCTCGGCTCCGTGACCGTTCTCGGCGTCGATCCCGGTTCGCGTAAGGTCGGCGTCGCCGTCCTCACCGCGAACGGCGAGGTGCCCTTTCGTGCGATCTTCCGCCCCGAGAGCTTGCTCGAGGAGGTTCGCCCGTTACTCGAACGCTATCGGATCGAGGCGATCGCCGTGGGCGGCGGGACCCGCGGGACCGAGACGCTGGATCGCCTCGGGGAGCTCGGGCTTCCCTGCGAACGGGTCGACGAGACGAGCACGACGCTCGACGCCCGAAAGCTCTTTTTCGAGGCGAATCCGCCGACGGGTTGGCGCCGGTTTATCCCGCGCGGAATGCTCGTTCCGCCCCGCCCGATCGACGATTTTGCCGCCGAATTGATCGCGCGCCGCTTCGCCGAGAAACTTCGCGGGCGTTCCGACCGTTAAAGCTGTAGGGCGTGGCTCGGGCGACCGATAATAGGAGTCCACGGGCTATTTGTTCGCCCGCTCAATCGGAGGCTGCAAGAAGTGAAGGGCCTACATGGGATCTTCGCGGGGGCGCTCGCAGGGGTGCTCTGTTTTGCCACTGCCTCCGCCCAGGGGCTTCACCTCGGCGCCGAGCTCTTCCACCTGAGTGACTCCGCCACGGCCCAGAGCGTTCCGGGCGCGCTGCGCGGGTTGAGCCTCGTGCCGCGCCTGCCCAAGGGTGCCGCGGACGCACCGGCGGCTCCGGCGATCGTTCCCGATCTCCTCACCGCGCTCTCCTTCGCCGTCGAAGCGCCGAAGATCGCCGACGGCGTCCGTTACGGCGCCGCGGTCGCGCCGATTCGGCTCGTCAGCGTCGGGACCACGCGCTTTCGGACCCCGCAGCCGGTGACGGTCGGAGAGAGCTTCGACCAAGCCTCACCCCAACCGCTGCATTTCGATTTCGGCGATCCGTCGCAGCAGCCGGCGTTCCAGCAGAGCCAGCCGCGACCGAATCTTCTCGGGCGCCTCATCGGCGCGATTCGCGGTGCGAAGACGAGCGTCGAATTGAAGACGAGCCAGCGCGCGCAGAACGGTCTCCTCATGCCGCTGCCGCCGGCGAACGACCAGGTGCTCGGCGGACGGACCAAAATCGCGCTGCATGCCGTCGGGCGCACGGTGACGCTCGGGCTCTCGAGCCGCTTCGAGCACCGCTCGCGCGGGCTCATCTCCACCGAGAACATCTCGCCGACGCTCGACCCGACGCTCGGGTTCGACGGCGTCAGTCGGCTCGTGCTGCCCCCCGCGGCGTTCAACGATCTCACCAGTTCGAGCATCGGTGCGAGCCTCGCGGTGCCGGTCTCGTCGCACTTTACCGTCGGGCTGGGCTATCGCAGTGGAACGCTCGTCGGAACCTACGGCTCGTTATCGCCGACGACGCTCTCCGGGAGCGATAGCCGCTATTTTGGGAGACTGACCTACACGTTGCCGCACGCGCCGGCGACGCTGACCTTCCAGGCTCGGCAATACCGTTTTAACGACAATCTGCAATTGACGCCGAATCAGACGCAATTACGCGCCGGCGTCGATCTCACGATTAAATTCTGATCCGTCGAACGCTGCTCGCCGTCGCCGTCGCGGCCGCCGTGCTGCTGGGAACCGTGCAGCTCGGCTCCGACGCGCTCTTCGCGAACGCCGCCGTGCCGGAATCGCTACCGCAGGCGATACCGAAAGCCTGGGGCGGCGCCATTTACCGCGCGATCGATCGCATCGCGCCCGCACCCTTTATCGCTCGCGAACTCGGCCGCGACGCGCTGCGCCGCGGCGATACCGCGGCCGCCATGGCCTATGCCGTAACGCTTCCTCCCGGCGGCGCGCGCGACGCGTTGCTCGCGTCGATCGAACGCGCGCGCGGCGATGATGCGACGGCGATCGAATACGAACTCGCCGGGCTCGATCTGCCGCGCCTGCGCGCGCGGATCGATGCGATGGCGAAAGCGCATCCGCGCGCCGCGTACGCACTCGCGCTGCGCCTGCGCGAACGGCTCGCCGGCGCGACGACGCATCCCGATGCGTTGGCGAATGCCGACTGGCGCTGCGGGACGCTCGCGACGAGCGCGGTCTATCGCGGGCACCGCCCGGCACGTTGGAACCCGCGCGCGCGTAGCGCATTTCTCGCTGCGGCGCGCGCCGCTCCCTACGACAACACCTACGCCCTCGCCGTCGCGGCGTATTATTATCGCATCGACGAGAACGCTCGCGCGCGCCATTGGTACCGGCGCGTCGTCTCCATCAATCCGGCGAGCGCCGACGGCTGGTCGGGTTTGGGAAGCGTCGCCTTGCGCGAGGGCGATCTCCCGGCGGCGCGCCGCTATCTTGCAACCGCCCTGCGTTACGACGCGCGCGCCGCGAGCGCGCGGACGCTCGCGCGCAAAATCGCGGCGGCACGCGGACGCCCGTGAGAGTTGCGTTCGATCTCCAACCGACCGTCGGCAGCGCGACCGGCATCGGCGAGTACGCGCGCGAACTCGGGCGCGCGCTCGGCGCGATCCCGGAGATCGATCTCGTTCCGCTGAGCGCTCCGCGCATCGATCCCTGGCGATTCGACCGACGCGCGTATTGGGAGCAAGTGCTCTTACCGATCGCCGCGGCGCGCTCGCGCGCGACGATCCTGCACTGCACCTCGGGAACGATGCCGGCGATTTCGCCGCTGCCGATCGTGCTGACGTTGCACGATGCCGCGTGGTTGCGCGTGCAAGGGCACACGCGCTGGTACGCGCGCGCCTATTTTGGCGAACTGATGAAGCGCTTGGCGGCGCGCGCGCGCGAAATCGTCACCGTCTCGGCGTTCTCCGCGCGCGAGATCCTCGCGTTGCACCCGGGGCTCGACGAACGGCGCGTGCACGTGATTCCGCTCGGCGTCGCCGAAGAATTCGCGCGCCTCTCGTTGCGCGAAGGCGACGGAGCGACGATCTTGGTCGTCGGGACGGTGGAGGCGCGAAAGAATCTCGAAATCGTCATCCGCGCGCTCCCGTCGTTACCCGGCGTGCGCGCGATCTCGGCGGGGCCGAGCACGCCCTATCGCGATGCCTGCGCCGCGCTCGCGCGCGAACTCGGGGTCGAGAATCGGGTTGAATTTCGCGGCTACGTCGGGCGCGACGCGCTGCTCGATCTCTACGCAACGAGCACCGTGCTCGCGATGCCCTCGCGCTACGAAGGCTTCGGCTTACCGCTCGCGCAGGCGTGCTGTGCCGGCCTGCCGGCGATCGCCGCGCGCGGATCCTCGCTCGACGAAATTGCGGGCGCGAGCGTTCCTCGCGTCGACGCCGACGATCTCTCCGGATGGATCGAAGCCTTCGCGGCGATCTTCGCCGATCCCGATCGCGCGCGCGGCGTCGCCGCCGCGGAGCGCGCGGCGGCGGTCGAACGTTTTTCGTGGCGCCGCGCCGCGAGCGCTACCGCCGAGATCTATCGAATCGCTTCGACGTAGACCGGGGAGCCCGGCGCGCCCGCGGGGACGCTGCCGTCGTCGGGGGCGAGGATGAGCCGAACCGGAAAACTCGATCCGGCGTCGGGAATCGTCGTGATGTGGAGCCGGAGAAAGCCGCGCGCCGGCACGACGTATCCGCGCAATTTATAACGCGTGAAGGCGCGCACCTGATGCGACTGCACTAAAACGCGATCGATGAGATAGGTCCCGGTCGCGCTTCCGCCGCGCGGGTTTTCGTAGATCGCGATCGTTTGGGCGCGGTGCGTCGGGTTCACGACGTTGATTTCGAAATTCTGAAGGACGCCGTAATCGCCGGAGAGCGCCTGCCCGACGAGATCGTTGGGGAGCGGCACCTGGCCGACTGCGAGTTCGAGGTAGGGATCCTCGACGCTCCACTGCGTCGAGTAGGTGAACTCCGGGATCGAATAGATGCCGCGTGCGTGCGCGTGATGGCCGACGAGGAGCTTGTCGTTGCTTGGAACCGAATCGGGCGAATCGGTCGCGCGCTGCGCGAAGAGCATCAGGTGAATCAGCCCGCCGTTGAGCACGCGCAGCTGAAGCAAATCGCTGACGATCGAATTCGCGGGAAGATCCTGTTCGGCGAGATTGATGCTGCCGTATCCGGGAATCTGAACGATCTTGCCTTCGTTGGTGACGAGGTGAACCAGAAAGCGCTTCGTCGAGAGATGTCCCGCTTCCATTTCGTTGGGGCTCGGCCCGCCGCGCCCGTCGATGAATTGAATCAGCGCGGGTTCGGGCGAGGTATTGGTGGCGCGCAAGACGATGCGGCGCGCGATGGAATGCGGTGGATTGTAATGGAAATAGAGAAAGCGCGAGGGCGCTTGCCGGTGGAGATCGGCGGTGAAGAGCACGCCGTCGGTGGTGAGCCGTTCGGGGAAATCGCTCACCATCAAGGATGACGGCGAGATGCGCGGCGCCGCGATATTTTCGACCGTGAGATTGACGGTCGAATCGACCTCGATGTAGCCGTTTCCTTGCAGCGTGACCGGGACGCTGAGATGCAAGACGTCGTCGACGCCGAGCGGCGTCGTGATGCCGATCTGCGAGCGGCTCAAGACGAGTTGCGCGCCGGGGCGCAGCGTGACGCTCGCGGCGATCGCGTCGGCGACGCGTTTGAGAACGAAGGGGGCGCTCGCCGGCTCGCCGGTGACGCGGACGAGCAACGCGTTCTGCGGCGTCGTGCCCGCGGGATAGGCGACGACGATGGGGATGGTCGCCGAGACGCCGCGGCTATCGGTGAGGGTGACGCTCGTCGAACCCGGCGCGATGCCCGCGATGCTGAGCATCTCGGTGTTCGTATTGAAGTTCACCGCCGCGACCTGCGGATTGCCGCCGGAGAGCACGACGTTGCCGAGCGTGTTGCCGACCGTGACTTGCACCGAGGAGCCGACCGGAACGAGCGCCGAGGCGGGGGAGAAAACGATCGGGACCGG
>JAJZVP010000129.1 GCA_021845615.1 bacterium
TCTCTCGCTTTACCCCCGCTGGCAGTCGCGTGCTATCATGCGCAGGCCATGATGGGGGCCGGGCCTCGCGCGGCGCGCCCTCGTCAACCCCGCCAGGCCCGGAAGGGAGCAACGGTTCGCGAATCGGCGCGGGTGCCGCGAGTCAACCCGGCTTCCGTCGTGGTGTCTATCGAAGGATCAACGTTAGGAGAAGATGCTGTCGTCGAATTTATCGCCCGAGTTGCTCGCGGCGCTCGCCCTCGGTGGAATTCTTCTCGGAGCGATCGCGCTCGTGGTGGGGATTCTCGCCTTGCTTCGTCTTGGAAAGAACCTTCCGGCGCTGGTGAAATTGTTGCAGATCCACGACGATTTGCTCGGCGGCTCGGCCGGGCGCGCTTCGGAGCGCATTGCGGGCCTTGAGGCGGCGCTCCATGCGGCGGAGCGACGCGGCGACGAGAGCGCGGCGCGGATCGCCGCGCTCGAGGGACTCGCGCAAATCGACCTCTCGCTCGTTGGATTCGTCCGCTACGACGCATACGACGATACCGGATCCGCCCTTTCCTACGCGCTCGCGTTGCTCGATCGCCAGGGCGACGGCGTCGTTTTAAACAGCATCTATTCCCGCGCCGATACGAGGACCTACGGGAAGAGCGTGCGCGGATTTCTCTGCGAGAGCAACGCCTCCGAAGAGGAGATCGCCGCCATCGAACGCGCGAAGGAATCGGCGACGCGCGTCGCCGTCGCCGTGGGAGAATAACGATGTTTCTGGATCGCTACCACGTGAAATTGGTGCCGCAGAACGGGGACCGTATCTGGCGCTTCGTACTCTCGCGTCGTACGATCGTCGTCGCCTGCACGGTGCTCGCGATGCTCGTTACGGGCTCGGCGACCTTCGCGCTCGTCGCGGCGGGAATGGCGCATCACGAAGTCGCGCACTTGCAAGCGGTGACGATGCACCAGCGTCGCACGGTCACCTCGATCGACCGGCAGACCGAACGACTCCGGGCGACGCTCGAGCGCGTCGAACGCGAAAATCAACGCATCGAGGCGGCGATCGGCATGCCGGTGCACCCCCCCAAGAGCGTCCGCATGCAGAAGAGGGCGACGCACGGTGCTTCGAAGGTGAGTCTCGTTCGCGCTCGGCTTCGCGAACTCGCCGTCGTGGCGGCGCGCGCCGCCGCGCTCTCGCAACGCTCTCGCGCTCGAGCGGTGCGCGTTCTGAATCTCGGAAATATCACCGCGCTCGCCGAGGCCGCGATCGTCGCGCACATACCGTCGATCGATCCCGTCGCCGGCGCCCCGATCGTCGGATGTTTCTGCTATCGCACCTACCCCGACGTCGAATTTCATGAAGGCGTCGACCTCGCTGCGGACTGGGGCGAACCCGTGCGCGCCGCCGCCGCCGGCGTCGTGACCGAAGCGTCGTACGACGGAGGATACGGGCTCATGGTCGATATCGACCACGGGAATGGCTACGCCACTTGGTACGCCCATCTTTCGAGCGCCGACGTCCGCGTCGGCGAGCGCGTGCTCAAGGGGCAGACGATCGGTCGCGTCGGAATGACCGGTTTCGCCACCGGCCCGCACGTTCATTACCAGGTCATGCACGATGGCACGCCGATCGACCCGACGCCGTTTCTCGACGGCGTGCCGCGGAATGTCATCGCCGACAAGTCGTAGAAGCCTCTCGACGTGAACGCTATCGCCTGCACGCTCGGGCCGCTGCTGCTCGAGTTGCTCAATATCTATATGATCGTGCTGGTCGTGTACGCGGTCATTTCGTGGATTCCCGACCTGCAGGGAGCCTGGGTGCGCTATCTCGCCGCGGTGATCGAACCGGTCCTCAACCCGATACGGCGGATCATTCCGCCGATGGGCGGCTTCGATATCGCGTTCATCGTCCTGATCTTACTCATTCAGTTCGTCGTTCGCCCGGTGATCGTCTCGGCAACGCTGCACGCCTGCGCGTTCTAAACACCCGATGGAGAGAGCGACCGACCACGCGCATCGACTGCAGACGATTTCGAACACTCGAAATTTTTGCATCATCGCGCATATCGATCATGGAAAGACGACGCTCTCCGATCGCCTTTTGGAGATGACCAAAACGATCGAGTCGCGCGTCTTGGAAGAGCAGCAGCTCGATGCGATGGATCTCGAGCGGGAACGCGGCATCACGATTCGCATGCATCCGGTAACCTTGCGTTACCCCGCCCTCGATGGCGAGATCTATCGGCTCAACCTCATCGACACCCCGGGACACGTCGATTTTTCGTACGAGGTCTCGCGCTCGCTCGCGGCCTGCGAGGGCGCGCTACTCATCATCGATGCGGCGCAGGGCATCGAGGCGCAGACGTTGGCGAACTATCACCTCGCGCTCGAACACAACCTCACGATCATTCCGGTAATCAATAAAATCGATCTTCCGGCCGCGGATCCGGAGCGCGTGATGGCCGAGATCGAAGAGCTGCTGGTGATCGAGCGTAGCGAGTGCATCCTCGCCAGTGCGAAGAACGGCATCGGAATCGAGAATATACTCGAAGCGATCGTCGCCCGCGTCCCCGCGCCGCAAGGGCACACGGATCTCGTACGCGGCCTCGTGTTCAACGCTCAATTCGACCCCTACCGCGGCGTCGTGAGTTACGTGCGCGTCGTCGATGGAGCGATCGAGAGCGGCACGAAATTCATGTCGATGGCGCACGAACGGGTCTACGAATGTACCGAAGTGGGGCTCTTCGCCCCGCAGATGCGCCCGACGAAACGCTTGAGCATCGGCGACGTCGGCTACGTCATCGCCAACGTCAAATCGTTGGGAGATATCGACGTCGGCGACACGATTACCGCAGCGAACAATCCCGCGCACGTGGCGCTTCCGGGCTATCGGAAGGCCGTTCCGATGGTGTACTGCGGTCTCTATCCCAACGAAGGCGCCGCCTACGATTCGCTTCGCGACGCATTGGAGAAGCTGAAGCTCAACGACGCCGCCTTGGTTTTCGAACCGGAAACCTCGATCGCGCTCGGCTTCGGATTTCGTTGCGGCTTCCTCGGCTTGCTGCACATGGAGATCGTTCAGGAACGCCTCGAGCGCGATTACTCCTTGGATCTCATCGCCACCTCGCCTTCGGTGGTCTTTCGCATCACGCGGACCGACGGCACCGTCGAGCTCGTCGATAACCCGTCGAAGTTGCCGCCCTCCAATCTCATCGCACAACTCGAGGAGCCCTACGTCAAAGCCACGATCATCTCGCCGCCGGAGTACGTTGGGGCGATCATGGAGATCATTCAGTCGCGTCGCGGCGCGCTGTTGAATATGGAGTACCTCCACGACGGCCGGGTGATTCTCAGTTACGAGATGCCGTTGATCGAGGTCATCGTCGATCTCTTCGACCAATTGAAATCGCGAACGAAGGGCTACGCGTCGCTCGATTACGAACCGATCGGATACCGCGAAGGCGACCTCGTAAAATTGGAGATCCTCCTCAACGGCGAAGCGGTCGACGCGCTCTCGTTCATCGTCGCTCGCGATAAAGCGTCCAATCGCGGGCGTCTGTTGGCCGAGAAGCTCAAAGAGCTCATTCCGCGACAGATGTTCGAGGTCCCGATTCAGGCCGCCATCGGCGGAAAGATCGTCGCGCGCGAAACCGTTAGCGCGATGCGCAAGAACGTCCTCGCGAAATGCTACGGCGGCGACATTAGCCGAAAACGCAAGCTGCTCGAGAAGCAGAAGGCGGGAAAGGAGCGCATGCGTCGCGTCGGACGAGTCGAGTTACCGCAAGAAGCGTTCATGGCGGTGCTCCAACTCGAGTCGTGAGCGAGCGTATCTTTCTCGCCAGTACGAACGAAGGCAAACGAGCGGAGTTCGCCGCGCTGCTCGCCGAGCACGGGATCGAACTCGGGCCGTCGATCCCCTATCCCGAAGTGGAAGAGGATGCCGACGACTATCTCGGCAACGCGGCGTTAAAGGCCGCGGCGTTGCGCGAGGAACTTCTTCGCCGCGGAACTCCGGCGACGCTCTTTGCCGACGATAGCGGTTTGGAGATCGATGCGCTCGCGGGAGCGCCGGGCGTTCGTTCGGCGCGATACGGCGGGCTCGATCTCGCGTGGCCGCAACGACGCGCGCATCTCCTCGCCGCGCTCTCCGACGTACCCGGCCGCCGACGTACGGCACGATTTTTCTGCGCGTTGCTCGCGATCGACGAAGGAGGGCGCCGTTTTGAGGGCTTCGGCGCGACGCGCGGCTCGATCGCGCTCGTCGAGCGCGGTACCGCCGGCTTCGGTTACGACCCGCTCTTTCTCCCCGAGGGTGAGACGCGAACCTTCGCCGAGATGAGCGCGGCGGAGAAGGCGCGCTCGAGCCATCGCGCGCGCGCCCTGCGGGCGCTCGTGGAGGCGATGCGGCGATGAACTCGCCGACGATCGATCTTCGTACCGCAACCCCGCACGAAGCCGAGATGCTGCTCGGGCGCGCGGCCTTGACGCCGACGCTCGCCGCGCTCGTGGCGCGCGAGCGCGCGCTTCTGGCGATCGTCGACGGCGAACCGAGCGCCCTCGCCATTTATTCCGGCGACGAGCGATCGGTGGAGGTACACGCGATCGCCGTGGCACGCGAATCGCGCGGTCGCGGTGTCGCGCGGGCGTTGGTGGAGGCGCTGCGCGGCTCCGAGACTCGATCCGTACGCGCGCTCGTCTCGGTCGCACCGCAGGAATTCGCGCCGATGTACGGCGTCCTCGGCTCGCCCGGCGAAGTCTACTGCGGCTATACGCTCTCCTTGCCGACTCCCGATAGCCTCGCCGCGCAACTCGACGGCGCCGGAACGCTCGCGGTGAGACCGATTCAACGGAATACCGATCTTCGAGATCTGCTCGAACTCGATGCGCTCGCGGGTCGACCGCGCGATCCCGCGCTCCACGAAGCCTTGCACGCCTCGGCGCAGGGCCTCCTTTTCGCTCGCTCCGACGGCGAGAGCGCCGCATATCTCTACGTCTTCCCAGATGGAGAGATCGGCCCGGGAGCGGCGACGAGCGCGGCGGTTCTCGGTGATGCGATCCTCTACGCCCTCGCCCGCCTGCGATCGCGGGGAAGAGATCTCGCACGCGTGCGCGTTCCGGCGGCGAGCGAGCGGCTCGCGTGGCTTCTGCGCCGGTGCGGAGGGAGCATCGTAGAGCTCTCGGTGCTGCTCGGTGACGGCCCCGAAGCGCGCGCGCTCGGCTTGCCTCTCTGTGGTATGCTCCGCGGGGAGCCGGCGGGACGTAGCTCAGCTTGGTAGAGCGCTTGCTTTGGGAGCAAGAAGTCGCAGGTTCAAATCCTGTCGTCCCGAGATGGATCGCATGCCGAAGGGCTCGCGCGCCCGTGGTCTAACAGGATAAGGCACGAGTCTTCTAAACTCGAAGATGGGGGTTCGAGTCCCTCCGGGCGCGTTTCGATGCGCATGCGTGGTGATTGTAGCTCAGCTGGTTAGAGCGCCTGACTGTGACTCAGGAGGTCGCCGGTTCGAACCCGGTCAGTCACCCCATTTTGACTCG
>JAJZVP010000017.1:0-15000 GCA_021845615.1 bacterium
CGCTCCTCCCGACCAAGGTCGTGGGGCTCGCGCGGCGCGCGGAGGTATACAAAGAGGCAAACGCCTCTCCCCGGAAAGGTCAACGTGATCAAGCACGACGTCGTCGTCATCGGTGGCGGTCTCGCGGGTATGCGCGCAGCGGTGGAAGCCGCCGAGCGCGGAGTCGATGTAGCCATCGTCTCCAAAATGCACCCCGTCCGCAGTCACTCCGGCGCAGCGCAAGGCGGCATCAACGCCGCGCTGGGCAACCGCGAGGAAGACTCGCCGGCCAGCCACACCTTCGATACCGTAAAGGGCTCCGACTATCTCGGCGATCAAGACGCGATCGCCGCGATGTGCGAAGACGCCCCCAAGCAGATTATCTGGCTCGAACATCGCGGCTGCATCTTCTCCCGGCTCCCCGACGGCCGCATCGCCCAGCGCCCCTTCGGCGGCGCCGGCGCACCTCGCACCTGCTACTCCGCCGACGTGACCGGACTGGTCATCCTCCACACCCTGTGGGAGCAGCTCGAACGCTTCGGCGTGAAGGTGTACGAAGAGTACTTCTGCACCGCGCTCGCGATCGAAGATGGAATCGGATCGGGCGTGGTTGCGTACAACATGCGCAACGGCGAGCTGGAGTTGATCTCCGCGAAGGCCACGATCTTCGCCACCGGCGGCGCGGGACGGATGTACGCCAAGACGACCAACGGATACGCCTCGACCGCCGACGGAATGTCGATCGCCTATAAGGCCGGCATCCCGTTGATGGATATGGAGTTCATGCAATTCCATCCTACGACGCTCAAAGAGAACGGCGTTCTGATGACCGAAGGCGCGCGCGGCGAAGGAGCCTATCTCCTCAATTCCGAGGGCGAGCGCTTCATGTTCAAATACGCGCCGAATAAAGGCGAGCTCGCTTCGCGCGACGTCGTTTCGCGCGCCGAATGGACCGAGATTCTCGAAGGGCGCGGCGTCGACGGTTGCGTGCTGCTCGACATGCGCCACCTCGGTCGGGAAAAGATCCTCGAACGGCTTCCGCAGATTCGCGAGCTCGCGCTCGACGCGACCGGTAAAGACGCGATCGACGAGCCGATTCCCATTCTTCCCGGCGCCCACTACACGATGGGCGGCATCGAGACCGACAAATTCGGCGCGACGCGCGTCCCCGGCGTCTACGCCGCCGGCGAATGCGCCTGCGTCAGCGTCCACGGATCGAATCGCCTCGGCGGCAACTCGCTGCTCGACACGATCGTCTTCGGCGCTCGTGCGGCGGCGCACGCGGTCGATTACGTCAAATCGGTCGGCGAGGTTCGCCCCTCGATGCGAACCCTCAAATCCGAGCAAGATCGCGTCGCCGCGCTGCTCGCGCGCAGCAGCGGAACGAGGGCGCCGGTCCTCCGCCGCAAGATGAACGAAACGATGAGCGCGAACACCTTCATCTTCCGCGACGAAAAGGGGCTCTCGGCGGGCGTCGCCGACCTCGAAGCGGTTCGCAAGGAATTCGACGAATCCGTCATCGTGATGGACAAGTCGAAGACCTTCAACACCGATCTCGTCTCGACGTTCGAAACGGATTTCCTCATCGACGCGGCGCTCTGCCTCGCGAAAGGCGCGTTGGAACGCAAGGAATCCCGTGGGGCGCAGTCGCGCACCGATTACCCCGATCGCGACGACGTGAACTGGCTCAAACATACGCTGGCCTACCGGCAAGAGAACGCTCTGCCGCGACTCGATTATTCGCGAAGCGTGAAGATCACCGACTTCAAACCTGAGGTGAGGAGCTACTAATGGCCAAGATCAAGCTCGATATCTTCCGTTTCGACGAAGCGACCGATACGATACCGCACCGCGATGAGGTAACCGTCGATCTTCCCGAAACGACGACCGTCCTCGACGCGCTCGAATACGCGAAGGCGGAGGTCGACGGATCGATCTCGTTCCGCCGCTCCTGTCGCTCGGCGATCTGCGGTTCCTGTTCGATGAGCATCGGCGGCGTGACCTCGCTCGCCTGCAAGACCTCCTGCGGCTCGGCGATGGAAGAGGACGGATCGGTCAAGATCGACCCGATGCCGAATTTCCAGCCGATGAAAGACCTCGTCGTGCACATGGATCCCTTCTGGGATAAATACGCGCGACTCAAGCCCTACCTGCAACCCAACGACGCGGACTCCGCGCACGCGACCGAGCGGCGCGTCAGCCCCGACGATATGAAGAAGCTCGTCGACGTCGCCAACTGCATCATGTGTGCGACCTGCTACTCGCTCTGCCCGGTCGTCAGCGTCGATCCGGCCTTCGCCGGCCCCGCCGCGATCGCGTACGCCTACCGCTTTATCGAAGACGTGCGCGACGGAAAGCGCACCGACCGTCTCGCGCAGATCAGCGAAGATTATCTCTGGCTCTGCGCGCACTGCTACGCGTGTTCGTACTGTCCGAAGCACGTCGATCCGAACGATCGCATCATCGACGTCAAACGGGCGACGATTAAAGATCGCGTCATGATGAACGAACGCGGGCCGCGCCACGCGCTCGTCGTCGCGAAGACGATCAAACAGACCGGCATGCTCGCCGAGACCGAAGTGATCCAAGGAACCGTCGGACGCTTCAATATCCGCGGCCTGCTGAAAGTCGCGCCGCTCGGAGCGCGCATGGCACTCAAGGGCAAACTCCCGCCTCCCTTCCTCAAGCCCGTACCGAAGGTCGATGAAATTCGCACTATTTTCGATGCATTGGAGGCACCGGTCCGATAATGTCCAGCACGCTCCTCCCCGAAGAACGCGCGCTCGACGCGCACGTTCGCACCAATTCCTCCAAGAGCAAGCGCTACGGATTCTTCCCGGGCTGCGTTGCGAAAGAGTCCTGTAAGGAGCTCTTCAACTCGACGATGCTCCTCGCCGACAAGCTCGGCATCGAGCTCGTCGAACTCACCGCGGCATCCTGCTGCGGCGCCTCGGTGCTCAACGACACCAACCGCGACGTGGCGCGCGTGCTGAACGCGCGCACCTACGCTCAGGCCGAAGCGCTCGGCCTCGACGACGTCATCACGATCTGCTCGACCTGCACCGGACACATGCGCGCGGCGAATAAAGAGTTGCGCGAGAGCGAAGAGCGGATGGCGCATGCGAATGCGATTCTCGGCAAGTTCGGCGCGAACTATAAAGGCAGCGTTACCGTTCGTCACTTGCTCTGGCTCTTGATCGACGACATCGGCCTCGACGCGCTGCGCTCGATGGTCGTTCGCCCGCTCAACGGGCTCAAAGTCGCGCCCTTCTACGGCTGCCACATCATTCGCCCCGAATCGGTGAACGGCTGGGAATCGGCGCGTCACCCGCATTCGCTCGAAGACGTCATCGTCGCACTCGGCGGCGAAGCGGTCGATTACGCCGGCAAGACGCGCTGCTGCGGTTTCCACGTGCAGCTGGAGAAAGACGGCATCGCGTCGTCGATGGTCGGCCAGAACATGCGCATGGCCAAGGACAACGGCGCCGAAGCAGTGATCACGCCCTGCCCGCTCTGCCACCTCGCGCTCGACGGCTACCAGGCCGATGCCGCCGCCCGCTGGGGACGGACCGATCTTCCCATCTTCCATCTCCCCCAACTCGTCGCGTACGCGCTCGGCGTGCCCGCAGAGAAGCTCGGCCTCAACAAGCACCTCATCGATCCTCGCGAGGTGATGGTCTCGCGCGATCTGATCAACTAGCGACCGCGCCCCGCACGGAGCGCCGCCCTCGGCATCGAGCCGACGGGCGGCGCTCTTTTTTTTGCGCCGCGGCGGCGAACCGGGAGCCCGCGCGCGATGTCGAAGTGGGGCTCATGATCGCACCGCACGATGTCACCGCCTTTCCGGCTATCGATGCCGAGCTCCAAGAGCTGCGCGCCGGCGCGCAGCGATGGGCTCGCCTCCCAATCCTCGCGAAAGTCGCGCTCCTCAAGGATTGTCGCGATGGGGTCTACGCCCACCGCCGGCGCTGGGCCGAGGCCGCCATCGAGGCGAAAGGGCTGAGCGGGACGGGGCTGGAGGGCGAGGAGTGGATCAGCGGGCCCTGGGCCGTGCTCTACGCGCTCAATCGTTATATCGCGTCTCTGGAAGGGATCGCGAAGAGCGGCGCGCCCGAACTCCCAGCCGACCGCATTCACGCCCGTCACGACGGCCAGAGCGTCGCGAAGGTCTTTCCGAATACGCTCTACGACCGGCTGCTGCTCAACGGTATCGACGCAGAGATCTGGATGGAGCCGGGCGTCGCACCGAGCGAGATCCCCGCAACGATGGCGACCTGGTATCGCGAGGAGCGCCCGCAACCGCGCGTCGCGCTCGTCCTGGGCGCCGGGAATATCGCGGCGATACCGCCGCTCGACGTCCTCTACAAACTGCTCGCCGACGGCGCCGTCTGCATGCTGAAAATGAATCCCGTCAACGACTACCTCGGCCCGATCTTCGAGCGCGCCTTCGCCCCGCTCGTCGACGAGGGATACCTCCGCTTTGCCTACGGCGGCCCGGAGATCGGGCAATATCTCTGCGCCTCCGATGCGATCGACGAGATCCATATCACCGGGAGCGACGCGACCCACGACGCCATCGTCTTCGGACTCGGCGAGGAGGGTGCCGCGCGCAAGCGCGCTGGCAAAGCGCTCCTGCAGAAGCCGATCACGAGCGAGCTCGGGAACGTGAGCCCGACCATCGTGGTACCGGGCGAATGGAGCGCCGCCGATTTTCGCTTTCAAGCCGAAAATATCGTGACGCAGAAACTCCACAACAACGGTTTCAACTGCATCGCGTCGCAGGTCTTAGTGCTACCGCAGGATTGGGCGGGCACGCCACGTCTCGTCGCCGCGATCGAGGAGCTCTTGAGCGAGCTCCCCGATCGCCCCGCGTACTACCCCGGCGCCGGATCGCGCTGCGAGCGACTCTCGCAGGTCGGCGAGAGCGTCGCGCTCGGGCGGAGCGGCGATGGCTACACCGCGCGCACGATTCGGCGCGCCGAGTATGGCGATCCCGAGGATCCGGCGTTTAGCGTCGAAGCGTTCTCGAGCTTTCTCGCCTACGTCACGATACCGGGCGAGACGGAACGCTATCTCGACGACGCGGTGGCTTTTGCCAACGATCGCTTACGCGGCACGCTCGGCGCGAATATCATCGTGCATCCGGCGAGCGAACGCACCCACGCGGCGGCGCTCGATCGCTCGATCGCCGCCCTGCGGTACGGATGCATTGCCGTCAACGCCTGGACCGGCGTCGGTTTTTTGCTCGCGGAGAGCACGTGGGGCGCCTTCCCCGGGCACACGCTCGCCGACGTGGGGAGCGGCATCGGCGTCGTCCATAACAGCTTTTTCTTTTCTCGCCCGCAAAAAAGCGTCGTTCGCGCACCCTTCGCGCCCTTTCCACGGAGCCTCTTCGGGTACGGCGCGACGCTCCTCCCGAAGCCGCCGTGGTTCGTCACCAATCGCAGCGGCGCGAGCATTGGCCCCGCACTCTGCGACTTCGAGTACCGCCCATCGCCGATACGCGCGCTGCGCGTCGCGCTCTTAGCGATGCGCGGATAATTTCACCCCCGCGGCCTTCAGCATGCGAAGCACGGGAGCGTGCGGCAAGCCGTAGACCGTGATCCCGCGCCGCCCGACCATCGTCGTGGAAGACCAGAGCGCGTCGTCGATCGAGGCCTCGACCGCATCGCTCGTCGCGCGATAGAGCGTATCGAGCACGCGGTCGCTCTCGACGGTCGCCAGGTGCGGCGCGTGCACGCGAAAGTCGCCGGTGCGTCGATAGACGTATCGCGTGGAAAAGGCGACGAAGAGATCGCCGCTGCCGACGGAGGAGATCAGCCCCGTGCGCGCCATGCCGATCCCCGCTCGGAGCGCGAGCGCGCGCAATTGCCGATTGTCAAGCGGCGCGTCGGTTGCGATGACGATGATGATACTCCCCGAACTCATTCGCCCGTGCAACGCGAGCGGCTGAGGGAAGCGCGGCAGGTACTCGTTCTTCAGCGCGCGCCCGACCGGGACGCCCGCTATTTTCAAGTGCGCGTGCGACATTCCGGTGTTATCGTTCACGAGAACGCCAACGCGATAGCCGCCCATCGACGCCGGAATCACGCGCGATGCCGAGCCGATTCCCGCTTTAAATCCGAACGCTTTCATGCCGGTCCCGGCTCCGACGCTGCCGCGCCGAAATTGCCCGGTATGGGCGCGATTTAAAAGCGCGACGACGTCGCTCGGCCGCACCGCGCGCGCCTGGATGTCGTTGAGCAATTGATCGTCGCATTCGGCAACGACGGGGAGCGGAACGTCGTCGGTGATACCGAGCTGCGGATGCTTGGAGATCATCCAACTCACGACGCCGTCGTCGGCGAGGCCGATATCGAGGGTGTCGGTCAGCACGATCGGTTCCTCGAGATAACCCGATTCGTCGATCCAATGCGTTCCGGTCATCTCGCCGTTGCCGTTGAAACGGAGAAAGGCGGCGGCGAGCTTCCGGTCCCAGGGGTCGGCGTCGGGGAGAATCGCCGTCGCGCCGGTGCGAATCGAGCTGCCGCGCTCGATGGTGAGGTTGGCGACGCGCACGCCGGCGACGTCGGTGATCGCATCGAGCGGCCCTGCGGGCAGCGATCCAACGTGAAAGGGAAGGGCCGCCGCAGCGGGCGCAACAAACAGGGCCGCGAGGAACGCGGCGAGTGCAATCGTACGTGAACTCATAGGGATTCCTGCGACTCGGCCCCTCCGACGGCCTGCAGGCACGACCGCGAAACCCGAGAAATGAACCGATGAGATCCATTGACGCAGGGGGTAGCAGCCATTCTCACCGTATCCGAACGTCTCAAGGGCAAAGCCCAGTACGACAACCTCACCGCCGCCGAGCTCGTCGAACATATCGTTCGGCGCGGCGAGGGTGTGCTTGGCGACGATGGGCAGGTTATCGTCGATACGCGCCCCCATACCGGCCGCTCGCCGAAGGATAAGTTCTTCGTGCGCGAGCCGGAGAGCGAAGGGCATATCGATTGGAGCGATGCCAACCAAGGGATCGCCCCGGAGATCTTCGACGCACTCTTCGATCGGGTCGCCGCGTTTCTCGAGCAGCGCGATCTCTATAGCCTCGACTGCTACGTCGGGGCGGACGAGCGCTATCGCGTTCCCGTGCGCGTCTATACCGAATTTGCCTGGCACAGCCTCTTCGCACGCCATCTCTTCATCACGCCCGAACGCCCCGATCCCGGTTTCGTTCCGGAATTTACGGTCGTCGATGCGGCGACCTTCGAGGCCGACCCCCAGCGCGACGGAACGCGCAGCGGTACCTTCGTGCTCGTGAACTTCCAGCGTCGCATCATTCTCATCGGCGGAACGAAATACGCCGGCGAGATTAAAAAATCGATCTTCACGGTGATGAATTACCTTCTTCCATTGAGATCGACATTACCGATGCACTGCTCGGCAAACGTCGGGCGCCTCGGCGATACCGCGATCTTCTTCGGACTCTCCGGCACCGGGAAAACCACGCTCTCCTCCGACCCGAACCGTCCGCTCATCGGCGACGACGAGCACGGCTGGTCCGACGACGGCGTCTTTAATTTCGAAGGCGGTTGTTACGCGAAGGTGATCCGCCTCTCCGCGAGTGCGGAGCCGGAGATCTGGGCCGCGACCCATCGTTTTGCCACCGTGCTCGAAAACGTCGTGTACGACGAGCGCACGCGGGCGCTCGACGTCGATTCCGAGCTAAAAACCGAGAATACCCGCGCGGCCTATCCGCTCGAATATATCCCCAACATCGTGCCGGGAAGCAAAGGCGGGCACCCGCAGACGATCGTGATGCTGACCGCGGATGCCTTCGGCGTTCTCCCGCCGATCAGCATGCTGAGCCCCGATCAAGCGATGTATCATTTTCTTTCGGGCTACACGGCGAAGATCGCCGGTACCGAGCGCGGCGTCACCGAACCGAGCGCGACCTTCTCCACCTGTTTCGGCGCGCCGTTCATGGTACATCGCCCGACGGTCTACGCCTCGCTGCTCGGCCGCAAAATCGCGCAGCACCAGGTGAAGTGCTGGCTGGTGAATACCGGGTGGAGCGGCGGTCCGTACGGCGTTGGCAAACGCATGGCGATCGCTCATACGCGCGCGATGGTAAATGCGGCGATCGAAGGCCGCATCCCCGAACGTTTTTCGCGCGAACCGTTTTTCGGTCTCCACGTCCCGCACGAAGTACCCGGCGTTCCGAGCGAGGTGCTCGATCCGCGCAACGCGTGGAGCGATCCATCGGCGTACGATCTTCAGGCGAGCAAACTCGCAACGCTTTTCGAGGAGAACTTCCGGCGCTTCGAGGCGCACGCATCGCCCGAGGTGCTCGCGATTGCGATTCGCACTCCCCGTTAACGAATTTTTCATCGAACGCTCATCGAACCCTCATCCTCTCCTCGGTTCCCCTCCAGGATACGCGGTTAGGATGAGGGCATGAAATCCCTCACCATCAAAGGCGCCCTCGGCGCCGCCATCATCGCCGGCATCGCATTCGCCGGCACCGGCATCTCGAATGCCGCACAGAGCTGTCACCATCCGCACCATCGGCCGCCGATCGCCCGAGCGATGCGCGCGGCGCATCTCACCCAGGCGCAGCACCAGCAGATTCGCAGCATTCGCCAATCGTTCCGCAGTTCGCTCGCTTCCGGAACGCGCCCGACCCGAGCCCAGATGAAAGCGCTCCGCGCTCGCCTCATGGCCGTCCTCACGCCGCAGCAACGCGCGGCGGTTCAACAGCGGCTCGCAGCGATGCGCGCGCAGCGTCAGGCTCCGCCCGCTCCTCGCCCACTCGCGACGCCGTAGCATCGCGCTCGATCGGTCCCTACAGTCGCACGCGACCGTCGGGACCGATCTGCAATGCCTCGCTCAAACGGAGGAGCGACGCAAACGTCATCGTCGCCGCGTTCGCAAAGCCGGCCTCGCGTCCGCGCAGCACGGCGACCACATCCATTCCAGCGGCGCGTCCCGCCGCGATACCTTGCGTTGAATCCTCGACGACCAAACAGCGCTCGGCTGGGAGTTCGAGCAAACGCGCGGCGGCGAGATAGCCATCGGGCGCCGGTTTGTTGGCGTGGACGTCGTCGGAGGTGACGATCACGTCGAACGCGGGAATTCCGGCGTGGCGAATGAGGCCGAGCGCCAAGCCGCGCCCGCACGACGTCACCAGCGCGCGTTTATAGCCGTCGAGGCGCGCGAGCAATTCCGCGGCACCTTCGATCGCCCGCCCATCGTCGTCGACGAGCGTTCCGAAGAGATCGAAGAGCATCCCATCGTATTCCATGATCCCACCGTCTTCGGTCGTGGCGCGAGGGAATCCCATAGCGCGCTACCGGGGCAAACGCGATAATTCCGCTCTCGCTCCGGAATATTCGACGAACGTGTGCGGACAGGTTTTCACGGCGACGGTGAAATGTTTTTTCGCCACCGCGATCGCGCGGCGTCCGAGCTCCCATTCGCCGACGTAAAAATTCGCCTCGCAGAGATCGTGATTGGGTTTGCCCGCAGCGTTCGCCTTGGCGGCGGCGATGGTCTCCGGCGGACTCGCTCGCCCGAGGAAGAGCGCGACGACGGGCATCGGCCAGCCCTTGCCGTGAAGTCGCGCGGCATTCGTCGCGAATTCCTTCGTATCGTTCGCGTGCGAGCGCACGCGAGCGAGATGCAGCCAAATGACGGCGTACGGCGAGCGGTCCTTCCGCGCGATCGCCCGCGCCAGATCGCGCGCGGCAAAGGCGTAGGATCCACGCTCGAAATACAGGTTCCCACGCGATGCGTAGCCGTACGGGCTCGTTGGGTCGACGCGTATCGCCGCCGCATAATCGGCGAATGCCGCCGTGGCATGCCCCCGAAGGTTCTCGGCTTCGGCGCGCCCTTCATAGCCGCTCGCGTCGCTTGCATCGATCGCTATCGCGTGCGAGAAATCGGCGATCGCGCCGGCGAGCTCTCCGAGATCGAGCTCGGCGAAACCGCGGCCGTCGAATGCCGAGCCCATCTTGGGATTCCGCTCGAGCGCACGCGTGTCGTCGGCGACGGCGAGCCGGAACTCACCGCGAACGTACCTGACGCGCGCACGCCATTCGTAGACGAGCGCGTCCCCGGGTCTCAGGGCGATCGCACGATCGAGATCTCCGAGCGCCGGCGCCTCCTTCCCTTCATCGGAATAGAGCTTCCCACGCAATCCGAGGCTCAAGGCATCGCGATGGTTCGCCGCAATGGCGTGATTGAAATCGGGAAGCGCCCGCGCACGATCTCCCTGCATGTATTCGACGAACCCCCGTAACCCGTAGGCCTTCCCGTCGTGGGGGTCGATCGCGAGGACTCGGTTGAAATCGGCGCGCGCGAGCGCGTATCGTTGCGTATCCATGTAGATCAGGCCACGGTTCGAGAGCGCTTTGAGATTTTTCGGTTCCATCTCCAACGCGCGGTCGACGTCGGCCAGTGCGCGGCGATACTCGCCGAGGTCGGCGAACGCCGTGCCCCGGTTCACGAGCGCGCTCACCGACCGCGGATTGAGGCTGAGCGCCTCGCTATAGTCCGCAATGGCGCGATGGGGCGCGCCACCGTCGCGATAGCCGAGCCCGCGGTCGTTGTAGATAGCGGCGAGATCGGAGCCGGTAAAGCGCCCCGAGTCGATCTCGGCGGTACAAGCGGCGACCACCTCCGCCGAGGTTACCGCACGGATCGGAGCGCTCCCCGGTGCCTCGTCGGAGCTCGCGTTCGGCGAAGCCGGCTTCGCAGCGATCACCCCATTTTCGCAGATCGAATGGTTCGATTCCGCGGTGGCGTTCGAGGAGAGCGGGTAAAAAAACGCGGCGCCCGCTACGAGCGCGAACGCAAGCGCGAGGGGGCGTACCCTGCGGATCCGGCGAGCGAAGGACATCACGAGCTCCGATCGGTGAGAGGGCGTACAAAGCAAGCGCCCTTCCGCTTTCCGTCGGTTGCGAGGCGCATCCTCCCATCAGGCTCACTTCTCGACAGCGCCACTTCCTTCAGCGCTCCTTCCAGGCACCCGAAGCCTCGTGCGACATGCCGAAGAGCCCGCAGCGATACGCTACGAGCTCTTCGGGACTGTAATCTGGCACCGTCCTACTTTCGAGGGACCCTGCGGTCCGACTATCATCGGCGCTGGCGGGCTTAACTGCCGTGTTCGGGATGGGAACGGGTGGGACCCCGCCGCCATGGGCGCCAGAAACTTGGTGAGCGACAGGAACGAAAATCTCGTTCGAGCACCCAAACCGGATCCCCAACCGCGATGACGAGCCTGAGCTCGAAGCCGATCGCGGCGGGAAAGCTACATAAAGAAGAACTTCCCGTGTCAAACAAGCGGTGCGTAGTAAAAAATTTCCGAGCTATTAGTACCGGTCAGCTCCACACCTTACGATGCTTCCACCCCCGGCCTATCAACGTGGTAGTCTCCCACGGCTCTTCACCCTTACGGGATTGAGATCTCATCTTGGAGTCAGTTTCACGCTTATATGCTTTCAGCGTTTATCTGATCCGAACGTAGCTACCCGGCCATGCTCCTGGCGGAACAACCGGTTCACCAGCGGTTCGTTCGACTCGGTCCTCTCGTACTAGAGTCCACGCTCCTCAAATCTCCTACGCCCACAGCGGATAGGGACCGAACTGTCTCACGACGTTCTGAACCCAGATCGCGTACCGCTTTAATGGGCGAACAGCCCAACCCTTGGGACCTACTACAGCCCCAGGATGCGACGATCCGACATCGAGGTGCCAAACCTCCCCGTCGATGTGAACTCTTGGGGGAGATAAGCCTGTTATCCCCGGAGTAGCTTTTATCCGATAAGCGACGGCCCTTCCATTCGGTACCGCCGGATCACTTAGCCCTGCTTTCGCACCTGCTCGACCTGTCCGTCTCGCAGTCAAGCTCCCTTATGCCTATGCACTCTGTGAGAACGGTTTCTGACCGTTCTGAGGGAACCTTTGGGCGCCTCCGTTACTCTTTAGGAGGCGACCGCCCCAGTCAAACTGCCCACCTGACCCTGTCCCGCCACCGGATAACGGCGGCCGGTTAGAATCCCAAGACTATCAGGGTGGTATCCCAACGTTGTCTCCACGAAAGCTAGCGCCCTCGTCTCATCGACTCCCACCTATCCTGTACGGACAGTCTCAGAACCCAAGATCAGGATACAGTAAAGCTTCACGGGGTCTTTCCGTCCTGCTGCGGGTAACCAGCATCTTCACTGGTACTGCAATTTCGCCGGGCCCCCCATCGAGACAGCGCCCAAGTCGTTACTCCATTCGTGCAGGTCGGAACTTACCCGACAAGGAATTTCGCTCACTTTTATTCCGACGTTTTCGCGCCGGAGTGGACTCTATCTTCATCCAATAATGCCTGCAACCGCGGACGATTGCCGGTATTCATCGAAAGGGCGATCTCTTCGATCTCCCTCAAGCCTTCATTGGTCAGATGCCGGCCTTCTTCCATCAATATCAAAACCTTCGCAAATCTCTGAGCGTCGATGCGCTTCTTCGTTCGTAACGAGTACTTTTCGAAAAAGGCCGCGATCTCGCGGAGTTGGTCGAGTTTTCTTACCCGGTATTCCCACCGTTCGTCGTGATTTCGACAGATGCGTCCAAACCCGAAGAATTTCTTCAGGGCGTGGAGCACGTCGAGATCGCGTTTATGTTGAACGACGCGAAACTCCGGAATGACTTGGAAACCGATTTTGACCGTTGGGTTTCTCTGGACCCCGATGAAGAAGCAACCCTCTCCATCGACGAATCCAACCACCCACTGAGGGTCGAGGTTCATCGTTATCGTACCTTTCGATACCGTTGGATGCCTGGCGTATAGTCTCTGAGGATCCGTTCTCCGCGAACGCCGTGAAGCGATCGAGAACAACGTTTCCTGCGGATTGTCCAATCCCAGCCATTGTTACTGCCGACGAGTCGTCGACGAGTAGGCGTGGGCTCTCAGGATGTTCCCGCATATAGCCAAGTGTGCAGCCGCATATTACTACGCGGCGAGGCAACGATTTTGTCACCTTAGGACGGTTATAGTTACCGCCGCCGTTTACTGGGGCTTCAGTTCCGAGCTTCGCTTGCGCTAACCCGTCCCTTTAACCTTCCAGCACCGGGCAGGAGTCAGCCCCTATACGTCTGCTTTCGCATTCGCAGAGACCTGTGTTTTTGTTAAACAGTCGCTTGGGCCTATTTTCTGCGACCTCCATCAGCTTTCGACGTAATGTCTAGTCCGACGAAGGCACCCCTTCTCCCAAAGTTACGGGGTCAATTTGCCGAGTTCCTTAACAGGGGTTCTCCCGTCGCCTTAGCATGCTCTGCCAGTCTACCAGTGTCGGTGTACGGTACGGGCACCTACGATCCTATTTAGAGGCTTTTCTTGGCAGCGTAGAGTCTGTCACTTCGGCTCCGAAGAGCCTCGCATTCGCTTCTCGGTGTTGAATGCTGCGGATTTACCTACAGCAACACCTACCGGCTTAGACGCGCATATCCATCAGCGCGATGACATATCTTCCTGCGTCACCCCATCAATTCAAAGACAATGACGAACGGCACCACCGATCGCTTTCACGATCGAAAATGCTGTTCGACAGAGTCTTAACGGTCGTCGGTGGTAGCAGAATATGAACTGCTTGTGCATCGCCTACGCTTCTCAGCCTCGGCTTAGCTCCCGACTCACCCTGAGACGATTGACGTAGCTCAGGAAACCTTAGACTTCCGGCGAGAGAGGTTCTCACTCTCTTTTATCGCTACTTATACCTGCATTCGCACTTGTGGTTCGTCCACACGTCCTCGCGGTCGTGCTTCAGCCTACGCCACAACGCTCCCCTACCGATGTTTACACATCCCAAAGCTTCGGTTCGATGCTTGAGCCCCGTTACATTTTCGGCGCCTCGCCACTCGACTAGTGAGCTATTACGCACTCTTTCAAGGGTGGCTGCTTCTAAGCCAACCTCCTAGTTGTTTCTGCGACAAGACTTCCTTTACCACTGAGCATCGATTAGGGACCTTAGCTGTTGATCTGGGCTGTTTCCCTTTTGACCATGGAGCTTATCCCCCACAGTCTGACTGCCGCTTAATTCGCCACGGTATTCGGAGTTTGATGGAGTTCGGTAATCCGGTAAGACCCCTAGCTCTGTCAGTGCTCTACCCCCGTGGGTTAACAAACGACGCTAGTCCTCAAACTATTTCGGGGAGAACCAGCTATCTCCGGGTTCGATTGGCTTTTCACCCCTATCCACAGCTCATCCAACGTTTTTTCAACAACGACAGGTTCGGTCCTCCACATGAGATTAATCATGCTTCAACCTGGCCATGGATAGATCACCCGGTTTCGGGTCTACTGCAACGGACAAATTCGCCCTATTCAGACTCGCTTTCGCTACGGCTCCGGCTCAACACCTTAACCAAGCCCGTTACAAGTAACTCGCAGGTTCATTCTTCAATAGGCACGCGATTAGCCTTGCTTGCGCATTGGCCTTTCACGGTTTGTAGGCATACGGTTTCATATTCTATTTCACTCCCCTTCGGGGGTTCTTTTCACCTTTCCCTCACGGTACTCGTTCACTATCGGTCTCAACAGAATATTTAGCCTTGGAAGATGGTCCTCCCAGTTTCAGACAGGGTTTCTCGTGCCCCGCCCTACTCACGAACAACACCACGAGATCGAACGATTTCACCTACAGGACTATCACCTACTCTGGTGCGGCTTTCCAGCCGGCTTCGATTATCGATCGATTTGGTAACTCGTGCCGAGGTATTCGGACCTCGGATGGTTGTCGTACAA
Source organism: bacterium (assembly GCA_021845615.1). Lineage (GTDB taxonomy): Bacteria > Vulcanimicrobiota > Vulcanimicrobiia > Vulcanimicrobiales > Vulcanimicrobiaceae > JABEUX01. The sequence continues at coordinate 14,750 of JAJZVP010000017.1, forward strand.
CCCCGCTTACGCAACGCCCGAACGCTTGCACGTAAACGGTTTAGGCTGTTCCCAGTTCGCTCGCCACTACTACGGGAATCTCGTTTGATGTCTATTCCTCCGGCTACTTAGATGTTTCAGTTCACCGGGTACGCTCACTCGCGACTATTGAATTCATCGCGGTGTCCATGCCCATGACGGCATGGGGGTTGCCCCATTCGGATATCGCCGGATCGTAGCTTCTAAGCAGCTCCCCGACGCTTTTCGCAGCT
>JAJZVP010000017.1:17500-27474 GCA_021845615.1 bacterium
ATCAGGGTGCCGCCCTCCGCGAGCACGGAGATTGCGGCGCGAGCGAGCGCCGCATACCGCGCCGCGCCGGGCTCCAGGTCGCGTTTGCGCTTGACGAGCGCCGGCGGGTCCAGGATCACCACCTCGGCTCGGAAGCCCTGCGAGGCGAGCTCGGCAAGCACCACGAGTGCGTCGCCGCAGCGCCCCTCGATCGGGACGCCGTTGCGCTCGCCGTTGCGCCGCGCGAAGGCGATCGCCCGCTCCGAGGAGTCGATGCAGATCGTCTGCGACGCGCCGGCGAGCCCGGCGGCGACCCCCCACGAGCCCACGTAGCTAAAGACGTCGACCGCACGATCGCCCGGGCGAACGTAACGCGCGAGGCGCGCTCGATTCTCCGCCTGGTCGAAGAAATACCCGGTCTTCTGCCCCTCGAGAAGCGGGGCGAGCAGGCGCATCTCCCCCTCGAGGACGTCAATCTCTGCAGGGAGATCGCCGATTCGTTCGTCGAGCACCGGCGTCCCCTCCAGCTCTCGCGTCGAGCCTGCATTCCGCACCAGGATTCCGACCGGTGAAAGCACGCGCTGCACGGCGGTAAAAAATGGCTCGCGAAGCGCGATCGCGCCGGCGGTATTGAGCTGCACCACCAAGCGCTCTCCGAATCGGTCGACCACGAAGCCCGGGAGGCCGTCGGATTCGCCGTAGATCAAGCGATAGAACGGCGCGGGATAGTGGCGCGCCCGGAGCTGGAGCGCGCGGGTGATACGGCGCTCGAACCAGTCGGCGTCGATCTCGGCGCGTACGTCGCGCGTGAGGAGGCGAGCGCAGATCAGCGCTCGAGGGTTCACATAGGCGAGCCCGACGGGATGACCGCGAGCGTCCTCGATACGGGCGAGGCTGCCGGGAGCGAGGGCGATCAGCGGCGTCGCCGCGACGTCGACCTCGTTCGAGAAGACCCAAGAATGGCCGAGGCGGATCCGTCGATCCGCCCTCGGCAGGAGTTGCAACCGCGCCATGACCGGCTAGCCGAGCTTTTCGCTGATCGACTTCGCCTGGAGGAAGAGCAGCAGGTAATCGCGGCCGCCGGCCTTGCTATCGGTTCCCGACATGTTGAAGCCACCGAACGGGTGGACGCCGACGAGCGCGCCGGTGCTCTTGCGATTGAAGTAGAGGTTCCCCACGAAGAAATCTTCGCGAGCGCGCTCCATCTTCGCGCGATCGGTGGTGTAGAGCGAGCCGGTCAGGCCGAACTCCGTATTGTTCGCGATTTCCAGGGCGTGTTCGAAATCCCGGGCCTTGTGCACCGAGAGCACCGGGCCGAAGATCTCTTCGCACGAGATCCGCGCCTCGGGAGCGACGTCGACGATCACGGTCGGCTCGAGGAAGTAGCCCTCGTCGCCGATCGGAGCGCCGCCGCAGAGCAGGCGCCCCTCGCCCTTGCCGATCTCGATGTATTTCGAGATCGATTTGAAGGCGCTCTCGCTGACGACCGGGCCCATCCCGATCCCCTGGAGCGCCGGGTCGCCGACGGTGATCTTCGCGACGCGCGCCTTGAGGCGCTCGACGAAGGCATCGTAGACCGAGGCCTCGACGATCGCACGCGAGCACGCCGAACACTTCTGCCCGGTGAAGCCGAATGCGGAGATTGCGACCCCCTCGACCGCAGCGTCGAGATCGGCATCCGCAGCAACGACGATCGAATCTTTTCCGCCCATCTCGGCGACGACGCGCTTGATCCACTTCTGCCCCGGAGCGGTCTTCGCGGCGAGCTCGTTGATGTGGAGACCGACTTCTTTGGAGCCGGTAAACGAGATGAAGCGGGTCTTCGCATGTCCGACGATCAGGTCGCCGATCTCCGAGCCGGAGCCGGGGATGAAATTGAGCGCTCCCGCCGGTAGGCCGGCCTCTTCGAGGAGATCGACGACGCGCGCGGCGATCACCGGTGAGTCCGAGGAGGGCTTGAGCACGACGGTATTGCCGGTGACGAGTGCCGCCGAGGTCATCCCCACCAGGATCGCGAGCGCGAAGTTCCAGGGTGGGATCACCGCTCCGACGCCCAACGGGATGTAGCGGAGTTCGTTCTTTTCGCCGGTGAAGGGAACGACCGGCTGCTCGCTGCCGTAGCGCAGCGCCTCGCGGGCATAATATTCCAAGAAGTCGATCGCCTCGGTCGTCTCGCCCTCGGCCTCCGCCCAGTTCTTGCCGACTTCATAGACCAGCAGGGCGTCGTACTCGTAGCGACGCTCGCGCATCAGAGCGGCGGCGCGGAAGAGCACCTCGGCTCGACGCTCGAAACTCACGCGTTTCCAGCTCTCGAAGGTCGCCGCCGCGATCTCGATCGCCTCGCTCGCCTGCGCCGCCGAGGCCGAGCTCACCGAGCCGACGATCTCGCTCTTGTGCGCGGGGTTCCGGGAGAGGATCCGCTTCTCGGTCTCGATACGACGGCCGCCGATCACCAGTGGATAGCGCTCCCCGAAACGTGCTTTCACACGCGCGAGCGCGGCCTGCATCTCCGCGATCTCCTGGGGATCGGCAAATTTCTTGACCGGTTCGTTGGTAAACGGGGCGATTCGTTCGAGGGTGGTGCTCACGGAGCGGCTCCTTGTCATCGGGTGGAAGATCCGCGGAATGCGGAAGGTATACTTCTACAGAGTACCTAGTCCGCGGCGAGAGCCCTGCCACTTAACCGCTAGGGAGCCTCCCTCTGGGGCGATTCGCCGCCGCGTTGTACGCGGTAGAGCACGTGCGGCCGACAGCGATGCCCGGGCTCGAAGCGGAGGTTCTCGAAATCATCGCGCGAGTCGTACGTCATACCGAGCCGTTCCATAACGCGCCGCGAACGACGGTTGAGGGTCGCCGTCAATGCGACGACTTCCTCGAGTTCGAGCCGTTCGAAGGCAAAGGTCAACGCAGCTCGCGCACCCTCGGTCGCGTAGCCCTTCCCCCATGCGGAGGGGAAAAATCGCCAACCGATTTCGAACGCCGGAGTAAACGCCGCTTCGAACGGCACCTGCTGGAGCGCGATCGCACCGATGAATGCGGGATCCTCTCGCGTTTGAACGACCCACCAGCCATACCCATCCCGCTCGTGCAGCAATCGCAGGCGGTTCGCCGTGCGTTCGGATTCGGCGCGCTCGACCGTCGACGGAAAGAACTCCATCACTCGAGCGTCGGCGCAGAGTGCGACCCACGCCTCGATATCCTCGTTGCGCCACGGACGTAACAGGAGCCGCTCCGTCTGCAGCGTCGCCATCGACCCTACGCGAAGAGCTCCGCGACGAAACGTTCCGTCGCCGCGACCGCGGCATCACCGCTCGTCCCCGCGAGCGCATCGATCAACGCACTTCCGACGATGACGGCGTCGACATCATCGGCGACCGCCCGCACGTGCTCGGGGCGGCTCACGCCAAAACCGAGCGCTAATGGGAGATCGGTCGCCGCACGCAGCGCGGCGACTTGACGGCGCATCGGCGCGAAGTCCGGTTCGCTCGCCGCGCCGGTAACGCCGAGCCGCGAAACGATGTAGAGAAAGCCGCTCGATGCGGCGGCAATTTTTACCGCGCGCTCCGGCGGCGTCGAGGGCGCGACGAGCATGGGCACGTCGATGCCGTGGCAGGCGAAGATCGCGCGCAGCTCCTCGCTCTCCTCCAGCGCGATATCGGGAACGATCGCTCCCGCCGCTCCCGCCCGAGCCGCGTCGCGCGCGAAACGTTCGAGACCGTAGCGATCGAGCGGATTGAAATACGTAAAGAGCACGATGCTCGACGGGATCTCCGGCGCGAGTCGCGCGACCGAGCCGAGGACGTCCTCGATCGTGATGCCCGATGCCAGCGCGCGCGCACCGGCGGCGGCGATCGTCGGGCCGTCGGCGAGCGGATCGCCGTAGGGAATGCCGAGTTCGATCGCGGTCGCTCCGTTGCGCGCCAACGCGCGTACCACCGCCTCGGTGGTCGCGAGATCCGGATCGCCGGCCATCACGTAGGGAACGAATGCCGGTCGTCGTTGCGATCGTGCGGCGAAGGCATCGGCGAGTCTCACGAACGCACCTCGGCACGCTCGCGCAGGGCGCGGACCTGTGCGATGTCCTTGTCGCCGCGCCCGCTGAGATTGACGACGATCAGCGAGTCGGGCGTTCGTTGCGCGGCGAGCTTTTTTGCAAATGCGAGCGCGTGCGCGCTCTCGAGCGCGGGCACGATGCCCTCGCTTTTCGCACAATCGTAAAATGCCGCGAGCGCTTCATCGTCGGAAATCGGCACGTAGGTCGCGCGCCCGGAGTCTTTGAGAAACGCGTGCTCCGGCCCGACGCCGGGATAATCGAGCCCGGCGCTGATCGAATGCGTCTCGATCACCTGTCCGCGCTCGCTCTGTAACAGATAGGAGCGCGATCCGTGAAGCACGCCGACGCTTCCCGCGCCGAGCGCCGCCGCGGTCCGTCCGCTCGCAACGCCCTCGCCCGCGGCTTCGACACCCCAGAGCCGAACGTCGGGGTCGTCGATGAATGCCGAGAAGATGCCCATCGCATTGCTTCCGCCGCCGACGCAGGCGATCACGTCGCTCGGGAGCCGCCCGTAGCGCTCCAAACATTGCGCGCGCGTCTCTTCACCAATCACTTTTTGAAATTCGCGAACCATGTATGGATAGGGATGCGCGCCGACGACGCTGCCGATCACGTAGAAACTCTCTTCGACTTGCGCCGCCCACACGCGGAAGGCTTCGTTCGTCGCATCTTTGAGCGTCTTCGTTCCTCCCGAGACCCGGTGGACCGTCGCGCCGAGCAACTGCATGATATAGACGTTGAGCGCTTGGCGCTCGACATCGAGCTCGCCCATATAGACGTCGACGGGCAGACCGAATTTCGCCCCGACGGTCGCGGTGGCGACGCCGTGCTGCCCCGCACCGGTCTCGGCGATCAGGCGACGCTTTCCCATACGTCTCGCGAGCAACGCTTGCCCGACCGTATTGTTGATTTTATGCGCGCCGGTATGGTTGGTGTCTTCGCGCTTGAACAGCAGGGGAACCGAGGCATCCGCGCCGAGAAAGCGCAGCGCCGGATAGAGCGCCGAGGGGCGCCCGACGAAATCGCGCAACACCTCGCGGTACTCCGCCCAGAATCCCTCATCGGCGAACGCGCTGCGCATCGCCGCTTCCAACTCTTCGAGCGCGGCGACGAGCACTTCGGGAACGAAACGCCCTCCGAAGGCACCGAAATATCCGCGTGCGTTAGGTTCGATCGGCATCGTTCACCGCCGCTTGAAATGCTCGCATGAGCCCTTCGTCCTTTCGTCCGTTCCGTTCGATTCCGCTCCGTACGTCGACGCCGTACGGCCGGAGGGTGCGTATCGCGTCGCCGACATTCTCGGGAGTCAAGCCGCCCGCAACGATCGTCGGGCGACGGCGCACGACAGCGCGCGCACGATCCCAGACAAATCGAACGCCGCTCCCTCCCCGGAGGGCGCCGGCCTGCGTATCGAGCAAAACGTTCCCACGTTCGTAGCGGTTGCAGGCCGCCTCGATCGCGGCGGCATCGCTCTCCGCGCCGACGTGCACGACTTTGAGAATGCGCGCACCGTACGGCGCGAGCAACTCGGGATCTTCATCGCCCGCGCATTGCAGGATCGCTGCGGGACACGCGGCACTCACGTCGGCTAACGTTCGTTCCCCGGGATCGACCATGACGAAGACCGGCGTGACGAACGGCGGCAACGTTGCGGCGATCGCCACCGCATCGCGCAGGGCGATGCGACGCGGCGAAGGTGCGAGGATGCATCCCACCGCATCGGCGCCGCATGCGACGGCGAGTTCCGCCTCCGCGGGCGTCATCACTCCGCAGAACTTTACGCGCGTTCTCACGGTCGCGCGAGCGCGTGGCGACGAATTGCGGCGATCTTGCTCTCCGGCGCGGCGTCGCGCATCAACGACTCACCGATCAGCACGCCGCGCGCGCCGGCGCGCGCGAGCCGCGCGACGTCGCGCTCGTCGCGCATTCCACTCTCGCCGATGGGGAAGAGCCCGCGCGGGATGCGCGGCAAGAGCGCTTCGCCGACCGCGAGATCGACCGCGAGCGAGCGCAAGTTGCGGTTGTTGACGCCGACGATCCGCGCGCCGAGTGCGAGCGCACGATCCAGCTCGCGTTCGTCGTGTACCTCCACCAATGCGGCGAGTTCGTAACGCGCCGCTTCTCGCATGCACGCCCGAATGGCGTCGTCGTCGAGCGCGGCGACGATTAGGAGCACCGCGTCGGCGCCCGCCGCCGCCGAGGCGGCGACCTCGTAGGGCGTCGCGATAAAATCCTTGCGTAGCAATGGCGCGGCGCTCACCGCTCGCACGAGATCGAGATAGGTGAGATCGCCGAGAAAATGCTCCTCTTCGGTCAGCACGCTTATCGCATCGACGTTCGCTTCGCCGTAGCGGCGCGCGACGGCGACCGGATCGAACGTGTCGGCGATGATCCCCGCCGAAGGTGACGCACGCTTGATCTCGGCGATCACCGCGATGCCCGGCGCGCGCTCCAGGGCGGCGAGAAAATTCCGCCGTTCGCCGTTGCGCGCCTCCGCGCGACGCGCCATTTCCTCGTAGGGAATCCGCCGTTCGTCCTCGTGCCGACGCAGCGCTTTGCGCGCGAAGATGCGGGTGAGAATATCAGGCACGGCTCGCCTCCGCCGCGCGTTCGAAGAGCGCGAGCGCCGCGCCCGACGCGAGAATCTCGCGCGAACGCGCGAGCGCATCTTCCATCGTCGCCGCTCGGCCGATCGTCACCATCGCGATCGCCGCATTGAGCGCGACGACCTCCGCGCGCCGTGGCGAGCGACCGCCGAGTATCTCGCGAAAAGCGCGCGCCGCATCCTCGACGCTCCGTTCGACGAGCTCGCCGAGCGGCACCGCGATGCCGAATGCGGCGGCGTCGATGCGTTCGTGGAGCACCCGGCGTTCGTCGAAGCGATAGAGATGGGTGACGCCCTCGCCGACCGCTTCATCGACGCCGCCCGCGCCGCAGAGCACGCCGCCGGCGCGCACACCCAAACTGCGCATCACTTCGCCGATCGGTTCGACAAGATCGTCGCGCGCGACGCCGACGAGCGCCTGTGCGGCGCGCGCGGGGTTGCAGAGCGGTCCGAGGACGTTGAATATCGTACGAACGCCGAGCGTGCGGCGCACGTTGGCGACGTTGCGCATCGCGGGGTGAAAGCGGGGAGCGAAGAGGAACGCGAATCCCGTCTCGCGCAGGAGCTCCGCCGAACGCTCGGGGGAGAGATCGAGGCGGTAGCCGCAAGCCTCCAAGACGTCGGCACTGCCGCACGCGCTCGAGGCGGCTCGGTTCCCATGCTTCGCGACCGGAATCCCCGCGGCGGCGAGCACGAGCGCCGCCATCGTCGAGAGGTTGATGGTGCCCGCGCCGTCGCCGCCGGTACCGACGATATCGACGAGATCCTCCGCCGGGTGCGGCAGTTCGACCATGCGCGCTCGCATCGCTTCGGCGGCGCCGACGATCTCCTCGACGCTCTCGCCACGCATCGCGAGCGCGACCAACGCGCCGGCCGCCGCAATCTCGTCGATCGCACCGTCCATCACCTCGCCGATGAAGGCGGCCGACTCGGCACGGTCGAGCGGGCATCCGTCGATCAAGCGGCGCAGACGACGCGAGGCTTCTTCGTTCATCGCTCTATCCCGACACGCAAGCGACGCCTCGGGTTGCCCGAGGCGTCGTTTCGATGGCTCGCATCACGCGTGGCGCGATCGCTATTTAACGAGTTCGACGATCGAAAGTTCCGCCGCATCGCCCGGGCGTACCCGGCTCTTGGTGATGCGCGTGAAGCCACCCGAACGTCCCTTCAATGCCGGCGCGATCTGCTCGACCAGCTTCTTCACGACCGCGGGTTCGGTAAGGAACTCCGCAATCCGTCGGCGCGCGGCGAGATCGCCGGGCATCGCCGTGCTGATGAGCCGTTCGGCAACGCGAACGATCTCCTTCGCTTTCGTGGAGGTCGTCTCGATCTTCTCGTGCTTGAAGAACGAGGTCGCAAGGTTACGAAGCAACGCCTTCCGGTGGCCGTCGGTGCGCGAGAGGCGCTTGTATTTTAGCTGATGTGGCATGATCGCTTCCTATTTAGCTGACGCGAAGGGAGAGCCCGCGCTCTGCAAGCACGCTCTTGATTTCGTCGAGGGATTTCTGGCCGAAGCTGCGCATCTTCATGATCTCGGCTTCGGTAAGATCGAGCAGTTCGGAGACGCGCGTGATTCCGGCGCGCTTGATGCAATTCGAAGAACGAACCGAAAGATTGAGCGTGTCGACGGGAACGTCCCACTCGTTCGCCGGGGCGAGTTCCATCGGCTCGCTGTTCGCCAGGAAGTTCGTAAAGAGCTCGAGGCGCTCGTGCAGGATGCGCGCGGCGGCGATCAACGCGTCTTCGGGCGTGATCGAGCCGTTCGTTTCGATCTCGAGCGTGAGACGATCGTAATCGACGCTCTGTCCAACGCGCGTATCGTCGACGGTAAAATTCACCTTGTGAACCGGCGAGAAGATCGAATCGAGCGGGATCAGCCCGATCATATGCTCGATATTGCGCTGCTTGTCGGCGGTCACGTATCCGCGACCCTTTTCGATGCCCAGTTCCATCGAAAGCTGCGCGTCGTTCGAGGTCAGCGTCGCCAGATGGTACGAGGGGTCGAGAATTTCGACATCGGCGTCGACCGAGATATCGGCGGCGGTCACTTCGCGCGCGCCCTTGACGTCGATCGTGAGCACTTTCGGCTCGTCGGCGTTTAGTTTGATCGGCAGGCCTTTGAGGTTGAGCATCAGCGCGATGGTGTCTTCCACCATTCCGGGAATCGTCGAGAATTCGTGGAGGACGCCGTCGATCTTCATGTAGGTCACGGCCGCGCCCGGAATCGAGCTCAGCAGCAGGCGACGCAGCGAATTGCCGAGCGTGACGCCGAAGCCGCGTTCGAGCGGCTCGACGACGATCTTCGCAAAGTTCCCGCGCTTCTCGCGGATGAGGATGGTTGCGCCTTGCGCGACATCGAGGGAGTTCATGTTTTTCGTGGTTCCTTTGTACCGCTTACGTTATCCGCCGCGCTCTTCGACGAGCGCAGCGATCGGACGCCTAGCGGCGGTTGGGTAGGGTGTGCGCTTCGTTAGCGCGAGTAGAACTCGACGATCAGTTGTTCGTCGACGGGGGTGTCGATATGCTCGCGACTGGGAATCTGGAGCACCTTTGCGGTGTTCTCGCTCTCGTTCCATTCCAGCCAGTCGGGCGGGCGGCGGTTTCTCGCAACGTCGAGATTCGCTTCGAAAACCAACGACTTCAAGCTCCGCTCGCCGATGGTGACCACATCGCCGGGGCGGACGATGAACGAGGGAACGTTCACGACTTTGCCGTTGACGCGGAAATGACGATGGGTGACGAGTTGGCGCGCCTGCGAGCGGCTCATCGCCAAATTGAGGCGATAGACGACGTTATCGAGGCGACGCTCCAACAGCTGCAAGAACGTTTTACCGGTCTGTCCGGGAACGCGCGCCGCTTCGCGGAAGTAGTTCTCGAACTGCGTTTCGTGAACGCCGTAATAGCGACGCATCTTCTGCTTCTCGCGCAGCTGACGGCCGTACTCCGAAACCTTCGTACGCATCTTGCCGCCGGTGGTTTTCTGGCCCGGCGCGGTGCCGCGACGTTCCACCGCGCACTTGCGCGTAAGGCAGCGATCGCCTTTCAGAAAAAGTTTAATCTTCTCGCCGGTCTTGCTCGACGCGGTTTCGCGACGGCAGAGGCGGCAAACGGGACCATTGTAACGCGACATTGCTCTCTTCTTACTCCGTTACACGCGACGCCGTTTTGGAGGACGGCAGCCGTTGTGCGGGATGGGGGTTACATCTTTGATGAGCGTCACTTCCAGTCCGGCGGCCTGCAGCGAACGGATCGCCGCTTCGCGCCCCGATCCGGGGCCCTTTACCAACACTTCGGTGCTCTTCATCCCGTGTTCGATCGCTTTACGCGCGGCCGCTT
>JAJZVP010000130.1 GCA_021845615.1 bacterium
ACGCCGATGTAGATGCGCGGGTCGGCGACCTTCAGGCCGAGGCGTACTTCCGCATCGCGGTCGCGCGCCGTAAAGGCCGGAACGTAGGTCTGACCCGTGTTGCCGATCGTCGTGACGTTACACTGATCGCCGGCCGGCGCCGGATTTGCCGAGGTGCAATTATGCGGATACTGATAGCTACGGAAATCGCCTTCGATCATCCAGGGCAGATTGAATGCACTGAATTCGTATGCGCCGCGGAAATCGTAGGAGCCGCCCTTCGACGAATTGCCGGGGCTAAACTCGTTATAGACTTTCGGCGATGCGATGTAATCACCGGCGATGAAGTGCTCCTGCGTTGCTTGGTGAACGACGGGAGCGGGCGTCGGGGTCGGCGGCGGGGTCGGCATCGGCGTCTCGACAGGAGCCGGCGTTGCCGGAGCTTCGGTCGGGGCCGGCGTCGGTACCACGTAACGAACGACGACGACTTTCTGTTCGGGAACCCACTGAACGTAGGCACCCATGCTTTCGGAGATCACGCGGATCGGGACGACGACGCTGCCCTTATAGAGCATCGGCGGAACGTCGAGACTGCGCTCTTCTCCGTTGATCATCGCAACGCGGCTACCGACGGTCAATTTGACCTCGGCACCCGGTTTGCTCACGGTGATCGATTTGGTTGCGGCGTTATACGAAACCGTCGCACCCATTTGTTCGAACATCGAACGAAGGGGAACGAGGATAGTACCACCGCGTACGATTGCCGCGAGCACGCGACCCTTTTTCATCAGGTCGGGCTTGGTATAGACGTGATGGTCGTTGAAGAGAATCGGAATCGATCCCGTGGGGGGCGTTCCGAAATTCGCCGACGGCATACCCGCCATCGAATCCGCAATGACCTTGTGTCCGCTGTTACCCGGTGCTTGCGTCTTCGAGGATGCCGCGACGGCATTGAGTCCGCTGAGCGCTACGATGAGCGCGGCGAGAACTCCGGTGCTGAGTCGTTTCACATTTTCCTCCAGATTGAAGTATAGGACGATGGGCCCAGCCCACCAGGCGCTTAACGCCGACCGACTCCGCGAAGTTCCATCGTTTCGTCGACCCGCGGTAAACGCGCCAGCCACAGCATACCCACGATGAGCTCGAAGAATGCAATACCAAAGGCGAGGCGACTCGTCGCCTGGGGACCGCGCGCCCCCAGGATCGTCGCGAGCGTACCGACGAGTGAAGGAGCGAAGAATTGCGGAAGAACGACCGCCAGGTTCCAAAATGCGAATCCGAGCGCCCGAGCGCTCGGCAGGACGTAGCGAGCGCCTAGCGCCCAATCGGCGCTCAAAAACGCACCCCACCCGATCCCTCCGACGATACTCGCGATCGATAGAACGACGATTCCGCGCGACGATGCGAAGAGTACCGTCGCGAGCGCAAAGGCCACGACACCGACAATCGCACAAGCGCGTAGATCGAACCCTCGCCCCGCACGCGCTGCAATCGAAGCTCCCGCGACGCCGGCGAGCGTGAATGCGACGATCGCCCCGCCGGCGATCGTTCGCGGTTCGGCGAGAGTACCGAGCCCCGAGCCAAGGACCCAAAAATAGAGATACCCCAACATCGTGTAGAACGCGAGAAAGATCATCGCACGCGATCCAAAGAGATGAACGTGCGCGCGCGTGATTTTCGTCGGTTCGTCGCTATGAGGAAGGTGCCGTTCGGCGACGCGAGCGATCGACCCAAAGGCGACGACGAGCGAACCGAGCAGCAAGAGCGGCAAGAGCGCCGCAGTGATCGCGGCGCCGGCGGTCGCCGCGATCACCGCGCCGACGGCGTTACCCGAGCTCTGCATCGCCGCCAGCCACGCGCTCCCCGCGCGATGCGCGTCGCGTTCGAGATACTCGGGGACCGCCGCTTGATAGGGGGCGATCGCAACGTTCATGCCGATCTGCAGCGCGAGATAAGCGCCGAAGAGCGTCGCCGCCGAGTCGCCGAGCAAAAAGGCGGCGATCGCTCCGACGGCGAGCGCGACGCCGACGACGTAGAGCGGCGCCCGCGTCCGGCCGGCGGAGGCGGCGCGATCCGAGAGCGCCGCCGAAACGAGTTGCGCGAGCACCGCGGCGCCGGCGCCGGCCGCCGCAAAGAGTGCGTATCGTCCCGCCGCGGCCTCCCCGAAGATCGCCACGAGCCGAACCTGCAACAGCACGCCGAGAATCGCGCCCCAGACGGCTTGGATACCGAACCAAAAAAATGCGAGGCGCGCCGCCTTAGAGAGAGGCGAGCGCATATCGATACTCGTCGAGCGAATCGACGTCGAAGCAGAGTTCGGGCGCGCAATCTCGCACCGCCGCAACCTTCGCGCCGAGGACGCGCGACGCGCGTCGTTCGATGCGCTCGATCGTCAGACGCCTCACCAGGTGCGCGAGCAAAACGCCGAGCCCCGCCCGCATCGCCATGCGCCACGGTTCTTTCCGCGCGTTAAAAAATGCCGCGCCCTCCCGGGCCACGGCGTCGATCGCATCGTGCGGGAGGACCAGCGCGCTCGCGTTGATCGTCCGTTCTCCGGCGAGCAACACCCCGTTCGGCGGCGCACCCGGAAAGCGTCGCTCGTATTGCGCGCCGGTGCAGAGCCCGAGAGCGACCGCACCCTCAGGCACGGCCTCCAGATATCGGCGGAGCGTCACGCCGTCCAGGAACGGCAGATCCCCCGCGAGCACGAGCGTCGCCGAGCCTCGCGCGTCCTCGTGGAACGCTCGAATGCATGCGAGGATATTCGCCGCCCCTTCGCCACGATCGGGAAGCACGCGGTCGACGCGCCCGTCGCAGCGCTCCGCAACCTCCGTCCCGCCGAGAACGACGATTCGCCGCGCGCCTATATCGGCGGCGGCGGCGATCGTTCGTTCGAGGATCGTGCTCGCTCCGATCGGAGCGAGCGCTTTGATTTCCGTTCCCGTCTCGGCGGCGAAGGCTCCGCCGACGCGACCTCCGGCGGCGATTGCGACGTTGATCCCGTCGATCGTCACCGAAGCTACCGCGCTATTTCTTAACGGTCTTCTTCTTGCCGGCGACGGTGCGCTTGGGACCCTTGCGCGTGCGCGCGTTGGTCTTCGTGCGCTGCCCGCGAACCGGAAGCCCGCGCCGATGACGCAAGCCGCGGTAGCAACCGATATCCATCAAACGCTTGATGTTGCCCTGTACTTCGCGGCGGAGGTCGCCCTCAAGCCGAAGCGCGAGCCCGTCGATCGCTTCGCGTAGACGCTTCTCGTCCTCTTCGCTGAGATCTTTCACTCGGCGATTCGGATCGATACCCGCGCGTTCGAGCAGCTTCGCAGCCGTCGTCGCGCCGATTCCGTAGATGTACGTGAGTGCGATCTCGATACGCTTCTCGCGCGGCAGATCGATACCGGAAATACGAGCCATGGATTACCCCTGTACCTGTTTGTGTTTTGCGTTGACGTCGCAAATAATCCGCACTTTGCCGTGGCGGCGGATCACTTTGCATTTGTCGCAGATTTTTTTGACTGACGGACGGACTTTCATGGACGGTTCCTCGTTCTGTGATGCGCCGCGCGCACTATTTGTAGCGGTAGGTAATGCGGCCGTGCGTTAAATCGTACGGCGAGAGTTCGACCAACACGCGATCTCCCGGAAGGATGCGGATGAAGTTCATCCGGATCTTCCCCGAAACGTGGGCGAGCACCCGATGCCCGTTCGCGAGTTCTACGCGGAACATCGCATTGGGCAGGGGTTCGACGATCGTGCCTTCGACTTCGATCGCCTCTTCCTTGGGCACCGCCGTCTTGGCGGCTTTGTCGGCATTCGGCTTCTTGGCCGGACGCCCACCTCGGCGTTTTCCTCGCGCCATTACACTCTAGCTCCTCACCATTGACTCGCCCGAAGATTTTTCAGCATCGGGTCGATAGCGTTCTACGTCGGGGTGCTCCCCAACGCTGCGAAGCGTCAGGATGCGCGGCCCCTCGGGCGTGACCGCAATAGTGTGCTCGAAGTGCGCCGAGAGTTTACCATCTGACGTGACGACTGTCCAGCCGTCGCGCAAGGTCTTCACCTGGTAGGAAGCCTCGTTAATCATCGGTTCGACCGCTAAGACGAGCCCGGGACGCAGCTCGGGCCCGGTGCCGGGGCTCCCGTAGTTGGGGACCTGCGGCTCCTCGTGCATCGCCCGGCCGACGCCGTGACCGACGAGTTTGCGAACGACGCCGTAACCGTGCCGCTCGGCATGCCGCTGGACCGCGGCTCCGATATCGCCGACGTGCCCGCCGACCCGCATCTCCGCGATCCCGGCCATCATCGACTCCTGGGTCACGCGCAGCAGACGCGCGGCGTTCTCCGAGATCTTCCCAACCGGTACGGTGACCGCGCTGTCGGAGACGAACCCTTCGAAGGTCGTTCCGATATCGATCGAGAGGATATCGCCCTCGGCGAGGACGCGATCCCCGGGGATTCCGTGGACCACTTCATCGTTGACCGAGGTACAGATCGAGGCCGGATAATCCTGATAACCCAGAAAGGTCGGTATGCCGCCTCGCGCCCGAATGCCCCGCTCCGCGAGGGCGTCGAGTTCGCGCGTGGTGATGCCGGGGCGAACCGCCGCCATGAGCTCGACCAGGACCGCGGCGGTGATTTTTCCACTGCGCCGGATCGTCTCGATTTCGCGCGCGCTTTTCAGTTCGATCACGAGTTCACCGCGCTAATGTCCGTGCTCGAGCGCGAGCGCGTGGACGAGCTCGTGCGCGACCTCGCCAACGGGAGCGCTCGCATCGATCGACGCGAGCCGACCGGCGCGCTCGTAATAGGCGACCAACGGCATCGTCTGCGCTTCGAAAACGTCGAGGCGCTTCTTCACCGTCTCCGGCTTATCGTCATCGCGTTGCACCAGCGGGCCGCCGTCCTCGTCGTCGACCCCGGCGACGGCGGGCGGATTGAAGCGTTCGTGGTAGACGCGCCCGGTGCGAGGATTGCTCCAGCGTCCGAGCAGGCGCTCTTCGAGCCGCGCCCGATCGATGCGAAAATAGACGGCGCTCGGAAGGCCGCGCCCGCGCTCTTCGAGGAGCGCGTCGAGCGCTTGCGCCTGAGGAATCGTGCGTGGAAATCCATCGAAGATGACCGCCGCTCCGGGGCGCAGCTCGCCTTCGACCATCTTGACGATCAAGGCGTCGGGAACGAGTTCTCCGCGGGTCATGTAGCCCTGCGCCTCGCGACCGAGATCGCTCTCCCGCGCGCGATGCGCGCGCAAGAGATCGCCGGTCGAGAGTTGCTCGAAACCGAAATGCTCGCAGAGGATCTGCGCCTGCGTGCCTTTCCCCGCTCCCGGGGCTCCGAGCAGAACGACGTCGGGCATCAGCGTTTGATGAACCCGCGATAATC
>JAJZVP010000131.1 GCA_021845615.1 bacterium
AGCGGAATGGTGACCGAGGATTCGACCGTCTTGGGATCGGCGCCGAGATAGAACGCCGAGATCGTGACGACCGGCGGGTTGATCTGCGGGTACTGTGCGACCGGAAGGGTCGGAATCGCAATGAGCCCGGCGATCGTGATGATCAGCGCGAAGACCGTAGCGAAGATCGGACGATTGAGAAAGAACTTGGTCACGCCGAGAACGCCTGCTCTGCGTGGTAGGAAGACCGCGAGAGTGGGCTGCTCACGACTTGATGGAATCCTTTCGAACGGGCGAGCGCTCCGAGTTCTGCGAAGCGCTGCGGGGTGATGAATTCGGTGACCGGGAGATGTTTTTTACCGGGTTGGAGATACTGGCCCATCGTGAAGATGTCGACGCCCGCCGCGCGAGCGTCGTCCATCGCCGCTTCGACCTCTTCGGTGCGCTCGCCGAGGCCGAGCATGAGCGAGGTTTTGGTAAAGCGGTCGGGGGCGCGCTCCTTCGCGTGTCGGAGGATCGCCAGCGACTGATCGTACTTCGCGCGTTTATCGCGCACGTGCGGTGTGAGGCGACGCACGGTTTCGATGTTGTGGGCGAAGACGTCGGGGCGGGAATCGAGCACGATCTCTAAAGCGGTGAGGTCGCCGCGATAGTCTCCACTGAGAATTTCGACGCGCGCGCCCGGCACGCGTTCGTGGATCGCGCGAACGGTATTCGCGAAAATCAAGGCTCCGCCGTCGGCGAGGTCGTCCCGGTCGACCGCAGTGAGCACCAAATATTTCCATCCGAGGTCGCGAACCGCATCGGCGACGCGCGTCGGCTCGAGCCAATCCACGACCCCGCGGGGGTTCCCGGTCTTGACGTTGCAGAATCGGCAACCGCGGGTGCAGGTGTCGCCGAGGATCATAATCGTGGCGGTGCCGGCGCCCCAGCACTCCGCGAGGTTCGGGCAGGCGGCTTCCTTGCAAACGGTGTTGAGCGTGAGGCCGGAGACCTTGGCCTTCACGCGCTCGTAATCCTCACCATGGGGGAGGCTCACGCGAAGCCAGTCGGGCTTCCGTGCGTAGCGCACCTCCTCAGGGGGCGTCGCGGTGAGGTCGATCTCTATGGCCATAACGTCGCAGATTCTAACATCCCGCAGCCGTGGAAGGCTGCATCCTAAACCTAATGGAGCGAGCTTATTGCGCCCTGGGAACGAGCAGGTCGTGGAGAAGCGTGACGACCGCCAGGCGGGCGCGCTCGCTCGCTTTGCCCGGGAGCATCGTCGCGTTCGCTTCGAAAAGGACGAGATTCCCTCCGGCATCGATGCCGAAGTCGACCCCGCCGTACTCGAGACCGAGCTCCTTTCGAAGCGTCTCGAGCGCGCTATAGGCCCGTTCGCCGATCCGCTCGCGCGGGTGGTGACGGTAGTCGCGGTCGAGGGCGCTCCCCAACGGGCTCGAGGCCAAATCGGCGGCGTCGAAATGGACCTTCCAGTCGGTGGAGAGCGCCGCGTGCACGGGAAGGATCTCGTTGCCGATAAAGAGCGCGCGATATTTGAGATAATGGCCTCGCCCGTCGCGCGTGTCGACGAACTCCAGAGCGTAGATTTCGTCACCCGGGAGTTCCTCGATCGCCGCTGGTAGCGCGGATGCATCGGCGACGTAGCGGAAAAAACGCCCGTTGTGGAAGCCGGGCACTCGAACGAGAAGCGGATAAAAAATGCCGGCGGCAGCGAGGAGCGCACTCGCCTGGCTTCCCCGTAGCCGTTCGCGCTCGCACCGTACGATGCGCGGTACTCGTAGCGAAGAGCGGCCGCGTAGGCGGGCCGCGTTTAGATCGCGGCGCGTTTTCAAAACCGCCGCCGGGTGGTTCACCACCGGTGCGTCGCTCCGGGCGACGATGCGTTCTGCGAGCGCGAGAGCGGAAGCCGCAGCATCCGCATCGCCGATAGCATTGAAGATCGCGTCGTGTCGCGGCAGGTCGGCATTGCCGGGGAGCGCGTCGACGTACGCTAAGGTGATCGCGAAGACGTCGGTGGGAAGGAGTGGCTCGAGGTCGACGTTTGCATCGGCGCTCGCCAGCAATGCGAGAATACGGATCGGGGGATTCGCGCCGCGAAATGGGATCGAGCGAATCGGTGCGAGCGTAATTGCGTCGCGGCGGTGGCGTTCGGATGCGGCAGCATCGCCGACCAGACGATAGGCTCGTGCGAGGCCGAGATGGGCCTGCAACTCGAAGGGGTCGATTGCGAGCGCGCTTTCGTAGGCTTCGAGTGCGGCGCGCGCGTCATCGGCCGCGAGCATTCTATGCCCGCGGTTCACGAGTGCGACGACCTCGGCTCTTCGCCCGTTCACGGCGACGACTCTATTCCTCGGCACGCGCGCTCTCCCCGAGCGAGCGCTATCTTGCTCGCGAGCGGTCTCGCGACGTCGGTGAGAGAAGGAGCGGAGGTGTCGCTTCGTCGTTTCGTCGTTCCCGTCGCCGCGTTCGCCGCGATGCTCGCGCTCGTCGCATGTTCGAAAGCCGCCCCGCGGCTCTATGGGACGATCTTGCAACCGATACGGTCGGCTCCGCCGGTTGATGGAATCGACCAAAACGGCGAGCCGTTCTCGCTGCGTCGCGAGCGCGGGCGAGTCGTCGCGCTCTACTTCGGGTTCACGCACTGTAAGGATATCTGCCCGCAGACTCTTGCGACCCTCGGTGCGGCGCGAACGAAATCCGGGCTCGGTTCTCGTGTGGCGATCCTCTTCGCAAGCGTCGATCCCGCTCGCGATACGCCGGCGGCGCTACGTGCTTTCTTCGCTCGCATCGGCGTGCGCGCGGTCGGCATCACTGGAACGCACGCGCAAATGAGCCGCATCTGGAAAGCCTACGGCGTGGACGTGCAGGCGACGCGCCACGACGTCGGGCACAGCGACTTCGTCTATTTTATCGGTCCGCGTGGGGACCTTCGCATCGTCGGCGGCGACGATATGTCGGTCGCCCACCTCGCCGCCGATATGCGCGGGCTAGCGCGATAGAGTTGGAAAACGTCTAACCGAACGAATCATCACTGCGGGCTCGAATGCGCCGAAGGAATCGCGGCTCGGTTTTTCGCGTGGCGCACGCTGCGACGGGCTTATCGCGGCCTTGCTTGCTTTGGAGCGGCCACAAATTGGCGTTTGTGCGCTTTCGCCGGGTGGCCGACAAACGTCGGCGCACGCTGTGTAAATCTCTGGTAACAGTGCCGGGGCGTCGTTGAACGCCGGGCCGCTTATCGCCGCGTGCTGCGCGGCGCAGCGGACAGCGCACGCCCCTGGCCTGATGGATCAGGCCCGGAGGTACACAAAACGACACAACGTTTTCTTGAAAGGAATCACACGAAAATGTCAGCTATAGGCGCCTGCTCCTCCACGCCAGGCGATCCCACGGGCCAGCCCATATGCCCGATCGGAACGTTCCCGTCGAACCCACCAATCAACAACGGAATGTCCGGTAGTGGCATCGACGGGATGAACATAGCCACCGATAGCGGGCCGCTCAATATCCATAAAGGCCCCGGCGGCCCCATCGGCCTCGTGGCGAATCGTGAGATGCGCGCATCGCATCTCATCAAACAAAAAGTCGCGCCGGGCGCGACGGGGAAAATAACCCTTTACGAGCGTTCGGTTGATAATGGGGTTGCAAGCAAGATTGATGCGCAACACCTATATCTTCTCATCACAACGTCGAGCGGCCAATCTATCAAAATCGAAGCAGGCCCAGCCAACCAAGCAGCTAATTTTGGCACCGGGTTTGATACACCGGTTGTACTTCAGAAATACAACGTCGATAACGGTTCAAATGAGGCGCAGTACACTACGCCAGTTGCGCTGGCGGTGCCGAACGGTGAATCGTTCAGTCAGTTTGCAAATCAGTTAATAAACGACGCGAACTACTTTGACATGAATAACCAGTATTTGTATAAAGATGCTACCAGTAACAGCAATTCGTTTATGTCGGGCCTCCTAGCCGCGACGGGAAGTTCGGGCGCTCTTGCAACATTGAATAACGAAAATGCTCAAGTGACATCTGAATTTGGCCCCGCCTATACAATCCCGGGCGCCAACCAACCATTTGCCGCATCCAGCTTCGGCGGTTGAAATTCAAGGCAATCGTGACAGCGTGATGGAGCCGGATAGACAGTACTGGAGAGTTGTAAGCCGGGCATCGGCAGGAGCGTACCTGTTCTTTTTTGCCTCCTTCGTGGGGGCTTCATACCCATATAATTTCGCCTGGGGACCCACATCTGGCGGCGTTTTGGGAGAAATGGGTGCGCTCCTAGTGCTAGGTGTATTTTCATTAGTTGAAATATTTAAAATTCTGATTTTTTCCGGTATCGCATTTATCGTTGAATATTTTACCGGCATTTCTCGGTTCCGGGTGCCGACAATCTTTAGTATTCTGATTTGGGTGCTGGTAGCAATATCGGGATTATTTTACGGGTTCTACTTTCATCATAATCCAACCGATGGCACTCAATTTATCTGAATTTTCCATAGGTCAAGAGCCCGGTGCCGTCCCCACATAGGATCCATGAATCCCCTATATAATGCAAAATCAACCAAAATGCGATTGGCCGTCTGACGTGAGTGGTGCGCCGCTCGCATGGATTTCATCGATTCGACTACAGCTGCGCTCCGATGCGGGGGATGTCGTCATTGCCCGTGTCGGGCCGACTCTTGCATTACGAATTCTTGTGCCCCATCAGCCTACCACCGACGTCGTATGGCGCAACGGAGCTGTAGAAGATGCTCATGGGTTACTTACTCAACAAACCGTCGCATTTCTTGGGCCATTCCTCGTTGAAGCGGCGATTCTGACCGCTGGGTGGGATCTCTTCACTCAGCAGCGAGGCAAGTCGAACGGCGAAGTCGTCCTTATCCCCAGTTCTCCATTCCAATCCTTCCGTGTTTATACCCGCACGGAAACGGATCGGCCGCACTCATTCACCATCGCACCCCCGGTTGGAGAGGCGATCGTTTTGCAACCGCTTGAGACGGCGACGGTTGCCTCGATTGCCTCGTTTGCCACTAGATGGTTACGAAACAAGTCCGAAATAGTCTCATTTCGGAGTATCGAGATCAACCGTCGTTCTGCGGCGCGCGAGCTGCGACGCTGGGAGCCGCGTTCTCCAGTAACGAAGGTCGAGGTTCTGAACGGAATCGATACGAGCGCTTAGTTCTTCCTGCTACGACCGTTGGGCGAATCTTAATGTCCTCAAACTCCCGTTTGCGGACGGGCTGATCGATGATCACGTGCGCGAACGCGGATCGAAAGCATTGACGAAGCGCCGGGGCGCGTGCTGCCGGTTCGCGCTCGTCGAGGCCGATAAGCGTTACAC
>JAJZVP010000132.1 GCA_021845615.1 bacterium
TGACGAAAGCGGAGATGGTTCGGAATATTCGCGCGATTTTACCGAGTAAGGGGCATGCGTAGGAACCGCTTGTAACGCGAAACCTAGCGAGCCGTCGCTTTGACGCGTCTCTAAATTGAAAACGACGAAAGTCGTTTTTTTTTTTTTGTTAGAAATTGGTAAAAAGGCGGGTGCCCTTCGGCAATACCGGGGCGCGCCTTGTTCTCTTGCTATTCGATTGGAGTCTCCATGTCGTCCCATCACTCTCGGTTGCCGCGGCTTCTTGCTTGCTCGGCGGTTCTTGTTTCACTTTTTCTCAACGCATGTTCGGGCGCTTCGAACGCGCTGCCGGCGATAAACTCGGCTCATCGTTCCGCGTCGGTTGCCCCGATGGCTCTCGCGGCTCCCATGACGTCGCGCTGCCAGACGCCGTTGAGTGCTCCGCGGTCCGGAGAGTCGCCATTGGGGGGCGCCAATCGGCGCCAGAGCTCTACATGCTGCGCTAACGGCTCGATATCTTTAGGCGGGCAGTGTTTGATCTTCTCCAGTGGGCCAACACCCGCGCCGAACAATCCGGCGCCGGGCTCAGGTGGCGGAAGCGGCGGGAGCGGCGGCAACGGCGGAAGCGGCGGAAGCGGCGGTGGCTTTGGCGGCACGCCGATCATCGGCGGCGGGTACCCACCGGTGCCCCCGTCTCCGCCATGTAATCCCACCTGCGCCCCTCAACCTCCACATATGGGCGGAGGTGGAGGAACACCCAGTCAGCGGTTTGAGGCGATTGGGAGCATGTTAAGAGAGAAAGGGGCAGCCTTTAGCTTCGTTTCGAGCAGCCTAGCCAATAATGCCGTAAAAGGATTCTACGGTAATCCTTCGAGTTTTCAGGAGTCATTTGCGAGCGGTGAGGCGTACCAACTCACCTGGTCCGCCCAGGTTTCCGAGGTGTTTAACGGGGCACCGGGGGCGGCGTTATCGAATCCTGCAAGTCTCACCCCTACCACGTTGATTCAGTTTTCGCCGACGCAGTTACCCCCCGGGGCTTCGGGCGGCTCTTTCGCGACGACTCTTGGTTCGTTGATTAACGAGGATGGATCGATAATGACGCCCGCTCAAATTCAGAGCGCTTTCGCGCTCCCGTCACTTCCACAGTATGCGAACCTCGTTTCCGGTTTTAACTCGGGTTCAACCGCCTACATTGGATTCGCCGCCCCGAATAGTTGGGGAAGCGGAGGTGGGCTGCAGATTTTCGGCGGCTCGGGATCTACCGTTGAAGGGGAGTCAGTAGCCGTAAGTGAGGCACTCTCCGAGCTTGAGGCTGCGTTAAACTGTATTCTCGGAGGGTGTGGCCCGTGGTCGGTGCCAATTCAACGAAAGAAATGATACGGGTCGCGAACGACGGCAGAACGGTTGAGTTCCCCGACCGGAGGGAACGGACGACGTTCCCCGTCGAAAAAGTCGAAGAGTACGGCGACGTCGCGCTGGTATGGATGAAGAAAAGTGAGCGATGGCGATGGCTACTTGCTCTCCCAATTGAGGTTTCTTCATTCTGTAGGCACCACCCATGGTATGCAGAGTACTACCAGGAAACCCGCGGCGGTCCGGTGATTATGTCGGCTGAAATCCTCAACGGAACGGATATTCAGCCCCAAAGTGATGACTTCACGGCCCTGAAGGTTGGTGTTGGCGGTCAAACATATCATTTCAAGTCGGTGCCGTATTCGCTTATCGAAGATCCACTCCGACGGGGTTTTCTCGTAAAATATAGCCACGAAAAGGACGACGCCCGGAATCTCTACATGTATGGCTCGGATGGAGCACTCCGGTGGCAACTTGGAGTGAATCCATGGAACGAAAAATTTCGTCCGAAGGAGGTTTTCTTTGAAGATGAGACCGGCAAACTTTTTATTCAGTGGGACAGCCTGCACTTACTGGATGGGTATGAAGTCGACGTGGCAACGGGAGAGATCATCGCGAGCATGCGCTTCTTTTCTCGGAACCCACTGCAATATACCGTTCTTGAAGCGAGATAGTGGGTCAGCGTTCCACCGAAGTAAGGAACGTGCGTATGTATCGTTACGCCGCGGTGACGATGTAATCGCCGTCGCGCAGCGTCACCCGCGCGGTGCCTCCGGCGGAAACGCGCCCGGCTAGCATCGCTCCCGCGAGCGGCGTTCCGAGCCGGCTCTGAACCGTTCGCGCGACCTCGCGCGCGCCGTTCCCGGAGCGCATCGCTTCCGCCGCCAACTCGGCGAGCGCGACCTGAGCGACCTCGAGCCGCACATCGCGCGCCCCCATACGCGAAGCGAGCGCCTCGACATGGAGGGCGACAATCTTCTCGATTTCGGTGCTTCCCAACGGCGCAAAGGCGACGATTTCGTCGACGCGGTCGAGTAATTCGGAGCGCAGAAGCATCGCGAGGTCCTCGCGCTCGCCGTTGAGCGTGAGGATGACGAGCGCGTGCCGAAAATCGATCGCTCGTCCCTTTGCGTCGGTGATCCGTCCTTCGCCGAGCAACTGCAGAAGAAGCGCTGCGACATCGGGGTGCGCCTTTTCGATCTCGTCGAAGAGCACGACGCTATATGGGCGGCGGCGCACCGGCTCGGTCAGTTGTCCGGGCTCGTCGTGCCCGGCATATCCCGGCGGCGCGCCGATCAACCGTGCGATGCTATGTGCTTCACCGAACTCGCCACCGTCGATGCGCACGATCGCCTCTTCGCTGCCGAAGAGTTCGGCGGCCAAACGTTTGGCGAGTTCGGTCTTGCCGACGCCGCTCGGACCGTGGAAAAGAAAACTCCCGAGCGGGCGCCTCGGGTCGTGCAAGCCCGCACGCGCGCGGCGGATCGTTTCGGCGATCTTGCGCGTCGCTTCGCGTTGGCCGATAACGCGCGCATCGAGCCGATCTTCGAGTGCGAGCAGGGCGGTCGCCCCATCGTCGGCGATGCTATTCTGCGGGATTCCGGTCCACTTGGTCACGATCGCGGCGATCTCGTCGCGCGTCACGCGTGCGGTCGCGCCGGGTGGCGCTGCGAGCGCCGCCGATGCCGACGCCTCATCGAGCAGATCGATCGCCTTATCGGGCAAGAAACGATCGGCGATATAGCGCGCGGAGAGCGCGACGGCGGCGTCGAGAGCGTCGTCGGTAATGATGACGTGGTGGTGCTGTTCGTGGCGTCGGCGGAGCCCGGCGAGGATCGCGCGCGCCGCCTCGGGGCTCGGTTCGGCGACGTGGACCGGCTGAAAACGTCGCTCCAGTGCGGCGTCCGATTCGATGTACTTGCGATACTCGGCGAAGGTGGTCGCACCGATGCACTGGAGTTCGCCGCGCGCGAGTTCGGGTTTAATCATCGAACTGACGTCGAGCGCGCCTTCGGCGGCACCCGCACCGACGAGTGCGTGCAACTCGTCGATAAAGAGAATGACGTCGCCGCCGCTTCGTTTGAGTTCGTCGAGAATGCGTTTGACGCGCCCCTCGAGTTCGCCGCGGTACTTCGTGCCGGCGACGAGTGCGCCGAGCGTGAGGGCGAGCACGCGCTTCCCGCGCAGCGCTTGCGGAACGTTCCCCGCGTGAATGCGCTGTGCGAGCCCTTCGGCGATCGCCGTTTTCCCTACGCCCGGTTCGCCGACGAGCACGGGATTGTTTTTACTGCGGCGCGAGAGAATGGCGATCACGCGCTCGATTTCGAGATCGCGCCCGACGACCGGGTCGAGTTTTCCGCTCCGCGCGAGCGCCGTGAGATCGCGCGAGAAGCTCTCGAGCGTCGGGGTGCCACCGCGAAAACGCTTCGCGAGGTCGCCGAGCGGTTCCGCACCGCTGCCGCGCTCGTTCGAGATGCGGTCGTAGAGCAGCGAGCCTGCGACGACGAGCCCCGCGGCGGTCGCGGCGGCGCCGAGCCAGCCGAGCGCCGAGCGGGCCGCCGCAGTCGATGCGCGGCACTGGGAGCAGATCGCGCGCCCCGTCTCATCGTAGGCAATGGCGGGGCGGGCTGCGCACCGGCGGCAGAGTTCGTTCATCACTGGGTTCTACCGCCGCCGGAACGCCGCGGTTTCACGGCAGCAACGCGTAGGTGACCGTGACCCCAGCCTGAACGGATACGGCGGAGGGAGCGATCTCGGTCGGCGAAGGGGTCGGAGCCACCATCATGCTCTTAAAGGCGCCCCCCTGTTGCGGAAAGTAGCGCGGCGTCGCCCCGTCGATCTCGATCGAGATGATGCGACCGAGGCGTAGGTGCTCCGCTGCGGCGACCGCTTGGGCCTGCGCTCGCGCATCGACGGTCGCCTTTGCAAGCGCCTTTCGGCGGGCGTTCTGCTGATCGGCGATTCCGAAGTTCACGCCGTAAATACCGGTCGCACCGTTGGCGATACTCGCATCGATCGCTTTGCCGACCAAGTCGAGTTTTTCGACGTGGATGGTAAAGCTGCGATAGAGCGAGTAGCCGTAGTGGACGTAGGGATTCACCGTTTTCGGAAGCGGGTTAGGCGGCGGATTGTAGCTGAGGTTATACCCGGCGGTACGAAGATCGTTCGCCCCGATGCCGAGTCCCTTCAGCGCGGCGGCAATGCGTTCGTATGCCGCGTTATTACGCGAGGTGACGTCGGTCGCTTTATCCCCGACCGTCGAGATCGTCACCGTGATGTCGGCGACGTCGGGCATCTGCGAAACGACCCCGGTGCCATGCACCGAGAGGACTGAGCGAGAGGGTTGGGCACCACCGGCGAGCGCGGGGAGTGGTGCGAGGAAGCAGGCGCAGAGCGCGAAGGCGATGGTTTTCATGCCGACAACGTAGGGCGCCGAGGCGGGCACCCCCTGCCGCCATGAAGAGAAGCGCTCGACGCCGAATGGGTCGGCGATGGCGATTCTCCTCTGGCTCGTAGTTGGGGCGCTGGTCGCAGCGTTCCTTACCCCCTATATTCCCGGCACCCCTCGCAGCCGTCCGCTGGAGATGGCCGTCGGCATCTTCGGCGGCGTGCTCCTCGGCTGGGTAGGAATGCTCGTCGCCCGCGCGGGGATCGGATCGCCGAGCATCCGCGATGCCGTCATGGCGTTCCTTGGCGCGGTGATCGGCCTCAATATTCTTCGTCGTTTGGGAACGCACAAAGCGACGTAGGTCGCTGCAACCAACCTCTTACTCCCGGCATCCTGGGAGAACGAGATCGCCATTACTGTTTATCGCTCGCCCAAAGTGAGGTTTCTTCCGCTTCATGGCCTACATCATCACCGAACCGTGTATCGGTACGAAAGACAAATCGTGCGTCGACGTCTGCCCCGTCGATTGCATTCATGGTGAGGAGAGCGACGAACAGCTCTATATCGATCCGGAAGTCTGTATCGATTGCGG
>JAJZVP010000133.1 GCA_021845615.1 bacterium
CGGGTGCCCGAGCCGCCGACGGGCGGTTCGACGCGCCTGTTGCAACCACTACGTACGTTTCACGTACGACCAAGGAGAAGAATGCAAACATCCCTCCGACTCGTAGCATCGTGCCTGATCGCAGGCATGGTGCTTTCGGCGTGCGGCGGCGGCAATTCCGGTGGAGGAATCATACCGGCCGGCTCGCCCACGCAAAGCACCGGATCGCCGTCCACCCAGACGCCGATCAGCAGCGTACCGAAGGCCGCCGGCGCCCTCGCTTACACCGATATGGGAGCCGCCCCGCAGACGACGCCCGTCAGCGTCACCTTGACGCTCAACTACAATCATCAAGCGCAGCTCGATCAGCTCGTCGCCCAGCAAGCCGATCCGACCTCGCCGATGTACCATCACTATCTCAGCACCGACGAGTTCGATGCGTATTACGCGCCGACCGCTCAGCAGGAGCAGAGCGTCGTCTTCGCACTGGAGCGCGCGGGCTTCACCATCACCAAAGAGTACTCGAATCGCACGTTGATCGAGGCGACCGCGCCCGCCGCGAAGGTCGAGAGCTTTTTCGATACCCAAATTCACATGGTGAATCAAGGGAAATTCGGCGCGCGTTACGTCAACGTGAAACCGGCGGTCGTGCCGGCCGCGATCGCGCCGCTCGTCCACGCCGTGACGACGAGCAATATCGTCGTCGCCCGTACGGGCGCCCACGTGCAGAGCGCGCTCTCGCTCTCGTCGTTGATCGCATCGACGACGTTGCCGAGCGTTCCACACGTCCCCGCAGCGCGCGCGTCGCGCAAGATTACGCTCTCGTCGCAGATGAAAGCGCGCGGAGCGATGGTTGCGAAGTACGCGACGCCGTTCGCGACCGGAAACGTTATCGGGAATCCCGGTTTCGAAACCGGCGCGTTCTCGCCGTGGTTCCCCTGCGGCAATGGCTATGCGACGATCGATTCTTCGAATCCGCATAGCGGCCGGTACGACGCCCTCACCGGAAATCTCGCCAACAATCTCGGCGAAGAGTACGGTCTCGACGGCGTCTGCCAGCAGGTGACCGTTCCGACCAACGGTCAGCTCAGTTTCTACGTCGACGAAGGAACGAGCGAGACGAGCACCTACTACGCCGATCAGGAAGCCGATCTCTTCGATGCGAACGGTAATTTCCTGACGAATCTCTACACCGAGAACGGCAACACCAACGGCTACGTGCACCGGAGTTACAACATCGGCGCCTACGCCGGCCAACAGGTCATCATCTTCGTCGGTATCTACGGCAGTGGATCGTTCAGCGATTACAACTACGTCTACCTCGACGATGCATCGCTGACCAACGGCACCTCGCCGACCCCGTCGCCATCGCCGGTTCCGACCGCATCGCCGACGCCGGTCCCGACCGCATCGCCGACGCCGGTCCCGACCGCATCGCCGACGCCGAAGCCGACCGCATCGCCGACGCCGGTTCCGACCGCATCGCCGACGCCGAAGCCGACCGCATCGCCGACGCCGGTTCCGACCGCGTCGCCGACCGCAGCGCCGACGGCAACTCCCGCTCCGACGCCGACCCCGGTCGCGGGCGGCACCTGCACCGGCACTGCCGATAACGGCCCCCTGAGCGGCTCGAACGGTTGGCTCGCTACCGGCGTTGCCAAGGCCTTCGATTATCCCGTGCAGCACGGCTGCAACGGCGCCGGCGTGACCGTCGCCGTCGAAATCGACACGCCGATCAACACCAGTGACGTCGCCGGCTACCTCAGCGCCGCGGGCGTCACGCAGACCGGCACCATCACCAACGAAGCCGTCAACGGCGGCGGCAATGCATCGAGCTCCGACTACACCGAGACCGCGCTCGATGTCGAAACGATCTCCGGTCTCGCGCCGGGTGCGAACATCATCGTCTACAACTTCCCCGACTTAAGTTCGCAGAGCATCGAAGCCGGTTACAACCAAACCGTCTCCGACGGAAAAGCGAGCGTCGTGAACTCGTCGTTCGGTGGTTGCGAAACCTCCGATACCGCGTTCACGAACACGACCAACACGATTGCCGAACAGGCCGCAGCGAAGGGCATGACTTTTGTTGCCTCCTCCGGCGACTCCGGCAGCGATGAATGCGGAACCGGAAACAACCCGCCGGGCGTCAGCTCGCCGGCGACCGATCCGTACTTCACGGCGGTCGGTGCGGTGAATTTCACCGACACCTCCACCGGCGCGCTCGCCAGCATCACCTCGGGCAGCGACTCGAGCAACGGCTTCCTCTCCGGCGGCGGCGTCTCGACGATCTTCGCACTTCCCAGCTACCAGCAGGGCGTCGCGAATATGGTCAGCACCGGCCGGAACGATCCCGATGTCTCGCTCCCGGGCGTGGGCGTGATGGTCTATGCCAACGGCAGTCCGATGCAGGTCGACGGTACCTCGTGGTCATCGCCCGAGTTCGTCGCACTCATGGCTGAAGCGAATCAGCTGCACGGCACGCCGCTGGGCTTCATCAACCCGACGCTCTACAGCATCTTCACCAAGACCGGGTACACCGACTTCACCGATGTGACGACGGGCAACAACGGCGCCTACAATGCAGGCACCGGGTACGATCTGGTCACCGGTATCGGTGCTCCGAAGGGATGGGCGCTCGCCAACGCCCTCTAGGCGTCGGTTCGGCTCGCCCCACAACGAGAAGGGAGTCGGCAGGAATGCCGGCTCCCTTTCGCTATTCGTGGTGCCAAGGGCCGGAATCGAACCGGCGACACCGCACTTTTCAGGCGCGTGCTCTACCGACTGAGCTACCTTGGCATGGATGCGGGCACAACGCTCGCGCGATGTACCCGCATGGACGATGGCGACGCTGATGGGGCTCGAACCCACGACCTCCGCCGTGACAGGGCGGCGCTCTAACCAACTGAGCTACAGCGCCAGGGGATGGTGGGCACGGTTGGGATTGAACCAACGACCCCCCGCGTGTGAAGCGGATGCTCTCCCACTGAGCTACGCGCCCACGATACCCGGCGTCCGGGGACCGTTAGACGATTTCGGATGGTATCCTATCGCGATGGCTCTTGTCTAGCGTTTCCGCAGCATAAACTCGGGGCGATAGCGCTCTCGGTGTCGAAGGACGGTGCATGCTCGAAGGATTTCCCTTGCTCTCGCGCTTCTCGGTTCCCTTTGCCGATATCGACATGCTGCATCACGTGAACAACGTCGCCTACATTCGCTGGGCGGAGATGATGCGTGCCGAGTACTTCGCTCGCGTGATGGGCGAAGCGATCGACGGCAACCACGGCATGATTCAGGCGAATATTTCGTTCACGTACGAAAAGCAACTCGCCTATCGCGAGCGGATCGCCGTGGGATGCAAGGTCTCGCGCATGGGAACCAAATCGTGGGATTTCAGCTACGAAGTATGGAGCGAGACGTTCGCGCATCGAGCCGCATACGGAACCACCACCGTCGTCGCATTCGATTTCGAAGCGCAGCGGACGATCGTCGTTCCCGATAGCTGGCGAGCGGCGATCGCCGCCTTCGAACGAGGTCCGCAGGTTCTATTTCACTGAGCCCTGCGAGCGACGCTCGCGGCGAGCTCGTTTATCGCGATACATGCGATGGTCGGAGCGGCGGAGCAATTCGGCGATCTCGGTTCCGTCGCGCGGGGCGATCGCCCAGCCGATACTCGCTCCAACGCGGAGCTTCTGCCCGTGCCAGGTCGTCGGACGCTCGAGGGTCGCGCGCACTTCCTCGGCGAGCGAGCGCGCATCCTCTTCGCTCCCCACACCGCGTAGGATCGTTGCGAATTCGTCGCCGCCGAGACGCGCGACGCTATCGCCGGTGCGGAGCCGACGAACCAATCGGCGCGAGGCGGCCCGCAGGACGGCATCGCCGGCCTCGTGACCGTAACGATCGTTGATCTCTTTGAAGCCATCGAGATCGATGAAGAGCACGGCGAGCCGATCGCCGCTGCGCCGAACTCGAGCGAGCCCGTTGGTCAGCGCGGCGGCGAACGCCGCTCGATTCGGCAGCGTCGTGAGCGGATCGTGATCGGCGCGGAAGCGTTCGCGATCGATCTGTTCGCGCAACATGCGTTGACGCAACGCGACGGCGACGTAGGGGCCGAGGCTCTCGATAACCGCCGCATCGCTCTCGTCGTAGGAGCGCAAGGCGCCGCTTCGCACGGCGAAACCGCCGACCGCCTCATCGCCGATGCGCAGCGGCATCGCCATCGCTGCCGGTTCGCGCGCTTCCCGGGCGATACCATCGCGAATGACCGTACTGAGCGGATCGGCTGCCGGAAGCTGGGCGAGCACGCTCCGTCGGAATCCGCCATCCACCGAGGCGAGCCGGAGCCAGCTGTGCCCTTCGCGGAGGATCGCGACCACCTCGGTCGCCTCAACGAAGGTCGCCAGCAGGTCTGCGAGGCTCGCAAAAACGGCCTCGAGTGTGATGTCCTCAACGAGCAGCGTCGACATCCGGCGAGCCGCCTCGGCGACCCGCTGGCGTAAAGCACTCATTGGGGGCGCTCTTCAATGAAATGGGCGGTCGCTCCGCCCGCAGGGGCTTTGACGGGGCTCGGCGCATCTGCTATTCTGCGTTGGTCCTTTCGGGCGGTTAGCTCAGTGGGAGAGCGCTTCCTTGACACGGAAGAGGTCAGAAGTTCAATCCTTCTACCGCCCACCATTTGGAAAAGACGCGCAAAAGTGCCGATTTGTTCGGCGCTTTTTCGTTGGAGCGCGGGGGCGAACTTCCGCCCTCGGGGCGCAGGGCGTTGACCGCCGCGCAAGAAAGCGAGGCGGCATGACGGACTTTAAGCTCGCGCGCTGCCTCGCAGTGCTCTGCGTATGGGCCTCGCTCTTTGTTGCCCTCGGCGCCCCGGCCCCGGCGGCCGCCGCGGGGGCGACGCTGCGCATCGGATCGGATATTTCCTACGCTCCGCTGGAGTTTTTCAGTAAGGGAGATTCGAAACCGCGCGGTTTCGATATGGACCTCGCTCGCGCGCTCGGCGCCCGGCTCGGGCGACCGGTGCGGATCGAAAATCGCAGTTTCGATTCCTTGCTCGGCGATGTGGCCGACGGAAAGATCGATCTCGCCATCTCCGCGATCTCCGATACGCGGGCGCGCGAAAAGAAGGTAAATTTCATCGATTATTTTTTGGCGGGGAGCGGCATGCTCGTTCCGACGGGGAATCGGTATCATATTTTTTCGCTCGCCGCCCTCTGCGGGCTCCCCGTCGACGTCCAGTTTGCAACCTCGCAAGCGAACGCCCTCGAAGCGCAATCGCGCGCCTGTAAGGCCGTCGGGCTCGCCCCGATTCTCTTGCA
>JAJZVP010000018.1 GCA_021845615.1 bacterium
CTGCAACGCGGCGTTTGGACGCGCAAGCCGGGGCTCGCTCCGCTCGATCGATGCGTGCGCGTCACGGTTGGCGACGAAGCCGCGCGAGAGCTCTTCGCCACCGAACTTCGCGCCGTCCGTTCGCAGGTGACGGCGTGAGATACGCATTCATCTCCGACATTCATTCGAATATCGAAGCGCTCGACGCCGCGCTTTCATACGTCGCGCCCGAAGATACGGTCGTCTGCCTCGGCGATATCATCGGCTACGGAGCGAATCCGAACGAGTGTATCGCGCGGGTGCGCGAACGCGCGAAATACGTCGTCATCGGCAACCACGATCTCGCGGTGCTCAACGGCTTCGGCGTGGAGCGCTTCAACGACGCCGCGCGCGCGGCGGTGTCCTGGACGCGCGAGGTGCTCGACCCGCTTCACCTCGCGTGGATCGATACGCTCGCCTACGAATTGCGGCTTCCCGAGATGCTCTTCGTGCACGGAGCTCCCGTCGATTATTTCGAATACATCCTCGATGTCCGCGAAGCGGCTACCGCGTTTGCGGCGACCGACGCGCCGGTCGTTTTTATCGGCCACACGCACATTCCGGAGTTATGGAGTCTCGATCCGGAGGGCGCGTACGGTCACATGCACGTCCAGCACGGCGGGACGCATCGTCTCGATCTCGCCGGCGGCCACCGGTACATCGTCGACGTCGGCAGCGTCGGGCAGCCGCGCGACCTCAATCCGGAGGGCTCCTTGGCGATCTACGACGACGTACGCAAAGAAGTCGAATGGGTGCGTTTCGATTACGATATCGGGGCGACGCAGGCGAAAATTCGCGCCGCCGGTCTGCCGAGCTACCTCGCGATGCGCCTAGGGTCGGGGCGTTGAGCGGCGTGCCGTTCGACGACGGCCGTTGCTTTGCGTGCGGGCCGGAGAGCGAGATCGGCCTTCGCATGCGCTTCGAGCGCGATGGAGACGGCGTCGTCGCGCACCTGCGGTTGCGCCCCGAATTTCAAGGCTGGAAGGGCATCGCGCACGGCGGCATCGCCATCGCGTTGCTCGACGAGGCGATGGCGCATGCGGCGGGTGCTGCGGGGCATCGCGGCGTGACCGCATCGCTCGACGCGCGCTTCCGTAAACCCGTCCCGCTCGACGAACCGCTCGTCGTCTTCGGTCGCGTGACGGCGCAGCGCCGCAACGTTCTCTCGCTCGAGGGGCGCGTCAGCGATGCGGCGGGACGGACGCTCGTCGAAGGCACCGCTCGCTTCGTATCGCGCGGCCCGCTCGAAGCGGTCGAGGATCGTCGCAACCCCACCAACGCATCGGTGCGCTGAGATGGCGAAGATGAAGCAACAGCGCCTCGCGGAGGCGCAGGAGGCGCGGAGCGCGCGCACTCCGAGTATCGATAACCGCCGGGCACGTCACGATTACGCCATTCTCGAATCGTTTGAAGCGGGCATCGCGCTCACCGGCACCGAGGTGAAATCGATTCGCGCCGGCGGCGCGAGCATCGCGGAGAGTTACGCGCGCATTCGCGACGGCGAGCTCTGGCTCCTGAGCATGCACGTGCCCTCCTATCGCGAGGGAACGTTCTCGAACGTCGATCCGAAACGCCCGCGCAAATTGCTCGTCCATCGCGAACAGATCGCGCGCTTGAAAGCCGCGCTGGAAGAAAAAGGGCTCACGCTCATCCCGTTGCGACTCTACTTCACGCGCGGGAAAGTGAAGATCGAATTGGGGCTCGCGCGCGGAAAGAAGATGTGGGACAAGCGCGCGGACCTCGTGAAACGCGAGAGCGCGCGCGAAACGGAGCGCGAGCTCGCTCGTCGATGAGGGGCGCGCATCCGGAGCGAGATCTCGAAGCCGCGGTCGCGCGCGAACGTTCGCTGTTATTCGGCCGACGGCTCAGCATCGCGTGTAGCGGCGGCGCCGACTCCGTCGCGCTCGCCGGCGTCTTGTCCGCGCTCGCCGAACGCCTCGAGTTGCAGCTGCGCCTCGTGTACGTGCATCACGCGCTGCGCCGCTCGGCGTGGCAAGACGAGTGCGTGGTGCTGCGGGTCGGCGCGAGCCTCGGGCTTCGGGTCGCCACGCTCGCCATCGATCCCGGTGCCGAGGATGAAGCGAGCCTCCGCGAGCGACGCTATGGCGTGCTGTTGGAGGATGCTCGGCGCTGGGGCAGCGACGGCATCGTGACCGCGCATCACGCACAGGATCAAACCGAGAGCGTCTTGCTCGCGCTCTTCCGCGGCGCGGGAGAGCGGGGCCTGGGCGGCATGCGCGCGCGCAGGTCGCTCGCGACGGGAGTGGAGTTGCTTCGGCCCCTGCTGGCGATCGACGGAGAGGATCTGCGTTCGTACTGCCACGCACGGGCGCTGCCCTACGCGGTCGATCCAAGCAACGCCTCGCTCGACGTGCGGCGCAACGCCGTCCGCGATGCGCTCGACGCGCTGCGCCCTCGGTTCCCGGGGCTCGACCGGGCGGTCGCTCGGGCGGCGATGATAGCAGGCAATGCGGCCGAGGACGAAGAGGCCGATCGCGGTGCGGCGCGGCGCTGGCTAGCGGGCGCCCTGGCGCGGCGTTTCGGGCGCGAAGCGAGCGAGTTCGAACGGGTCGAGGCCCTGCTCTCGGCGATCGAAGGCGGGGGAAGCGGGCGCTACGCGCTCGGGGGCGGTGCGAGCGTGCTTCTTCGCGACGGGATGCCCGCGAACGAATGACGGGCTATCGGGAGTCCATCGCCGAGGTGCTGTTCGACGAAAGTCGCATTTCTGCGGCGATCGATGAGATGGCGGCGGCGATTGCGCGCGATTTTTCCGGGGAACCAATATTGGTGGTCGGCGTGTTGAAGGGAGCGCTCTTCGCATTCACCGATCTGGTCCGCGCGATCGCGCGCCGGCCGAACGGACCGAGCGATCTGAGCGTTGAGACGATATGGGCTTCAAGTTATGGAAACGCGACGAGGTCGAGCGGGGAGGTTCAGCTACGCAAGGACGTCGCCGCCTCGATCCGCGGCCGGAACGTGCTCCTGGTGGACGACATCGTCGATAACGGTCTAACGATGCAGTATCTGCGCGAGCTGCTCGTTCAACGGGCGCCGGCCCGGTTGCGCACGGCGGCACTCTTGGAGAAGCCCGAGCGCCGTCTCGTCAACGTACGGCTCGACTACGTCGGGCTCCGTTGCCCCAATGCCTTTGTCGTAGGTTACGGCCTCGACTACCGGGAACTCTATCGGAATCTGCCCATCATCGCGCGCCTCAAACCGGAGTCGTTCGCTCCCGAGAATTAGTGAGATCGTACCATCTTGAAAATCCTTCGCCAGCTGCTGTTCGTCATCGCCGCCGTCGTTATCGTCCTGCTCATCGTCAATCGATTCGTGAGCGCGCCGACGACGGTACGCCCGCTCGATTACGGCACCTTCATCGCCCAGCTCGACGCCGGTAAAATCGAGTCGTTCCATGCCGTCGGCATGCAAGGCTCCGGCAAGACGACCGCCGGGAAGAGTTACACCGTCACCATTCCCAATAAGGATAGCGCGTTCGTCGCCCAATTGCAGGCGCATATCAAGAGCGGGAAGTGGGGCTTCGAAAATCCGCCGAACACCTCGTTCCTGAGCGGGCTCGGTTCGCTCTTGCCGATGTTGGCGCTCGTCGTCTTGATGATTTTCATCTTCCGCCAAGCGCAGAGCGGTGGGAGCCAGGCGATGAATTTCGGGCGTTCGCGAGCGAAGATGCTCTCGGAGAATCGCGCGAAGGTCACGTTCGACGATGTTGCCGGAGTGGAAGAAGCGAAGGTCGAGCTCGGCGAGATCGTCGATTTTCTAAAATATCCCAAAAAATATCAATCGCTCGGGGCTCGCATCCCCAAGGGCGTGTTGCTCCTCGGTCCGCCGGGCTCGGGCAAGACGCTGCTCGCGCGCGCGGTCGCCGGTGAGGCGGGCGTGCCGTTTTTCTCGATCTCCGGCTCGGATTTCGTGGAGATGTTCGTCGGCGTCGGCGCCTCGCGCGTTCGCGATCTCTTCGAACAAGCGAAGAAATCCGCTCCCTGCATCATCTTCATCGACGAGATCGACGCGGTCGGCCGGCAGCGTGGCGCGGGGCTCGGCGGCGGACACGACGAGCGCGAACAGACGCTCAACCAACTTCTCGTCGAGATGGATGGATTCGATCAAAATACCGGCGTCATTCTCATCGCCGCTACCAATCGCCCCGACGTTCTCGATCCCGCGCTCCTGCGCCCCGGGCGTTTCGACCGGCAGATCGTCGTCGATCGGGCGGATTTAAAAGGACGTCAAAAGATCCTGGCGGTGCACGCGCGCAACAAACCTCTCTCGCGCGAAGTGCAGCTCGATACGCTCGCCAAACGTACCCCCGGTTTCTCGGGAGCGGATTTGGAGAATCTTCTCAACGAAGCGGCGCTCCTCGCGGCGCGTCGTAATAAGAACGTCATCGAGATGACCGATTGCGATGAAGCGATCGACCGCGTCATGGTCGGCCCGGAACGCAAATCCATGGTGATGTCGCAGAAAGAAAAAGAAAATACCGCATATCACGAATCGGGGCACGCGATTCTCGGCGCGATGCTCGATAAATCCGACCCGATTCATAAGGTTACGATCATTCCGCGCGGCATGGCGCTCGGTATCACCTGGTCGCTCCCCGAGGACGACCGGCACAGCGTGACGCGCGAGGAGTTGCTCTCCGATATTACGATGGCGCTCGGAGGTCGACTCGCCGAAGAGATTCAATTCGGCGACGTAACGACCGGGGCGAGCAACGATTTCGAGAAAGCGACCCAACTCGCGCGACGAATGGTCACGCAGTACGGGATGAGCGATCTCGGACCGATCCAATACGGGCGCGGCGCGCACCAGGTTTTCCTCGGCCGCGATTTCGGCGAGGAACGGAATTACTCCGAAGAGGTCGCGAGCAAAATCGATTCGGAGGTTCGTCGCATCGTCGAAACCTGCTACGAACGCGGGCGCCAGTTGCTCACGGCGAATTGGGATAAAGTCGAGCGGATGGTGGCTTCGTTGTTGGAGCACGAGACGGTGGAGGCCGACGAGGTGATCGCCATCGTCGAGGGGCGTCCGTACGACCGCAACGCCGTCGAAGAGGCGC
This sequence comes from bacterium, assembly GCA_021845615.1. GTDB lineage: Bacteria > Vulcanimicrobiota > Vulcanimicrobiia > Vulcanimicrobiales > Vulcanimicrobiaceae > JABEUX01. The sequence goes on from JAJZVP010000018.1 coordinate 5,093, forward strand.
CGGAGGTTCCGCCGCCGCCGGATCGCCCCGTCGGGTCGCCCGCAGATCGCGGCGACGCGCACCGCCTTCCGCCGACGATTTCTCCGGAGCCGGCGTGAGGCGCCTCGCTCCCGCGCTGCTCGCGGGTGCAATCGTGCTGGCGACGCTCAATAGCGTTCGCGCAAATGCCGAGACCGGTATCGCACTCGGCCATCTTCAGAACGGGGCGGGCTACTCCATCGCTGCGGATCCCGCGTCGCCGACGGCGGCGATCGGGCTCTGGCTCCACGTGCCTGCGAGCGGGTATTCGTTCGATGCTCCCGGCATCGCCGATCTCGCAGCGCACGCCCTCGCCGACGCGCCGATCGTCGGCGGGCGCTCGCTCCGAGAGATCGTCGAAGGCGTCGGAGGCAGCATCGAAATCGAACCCTCCCCGAACCTCCTCGGGATCAGTATCGTCGTTCCCAAAGCCGAGGCCTCAGCGACGGCGCGCGCGATGGCAGAGGCGTATTTCACCGGAACGATCGACGCAAAATCGCTCGACGAAGCGCGCCACGAGACCAGCGTCCGCGCTGTCGAGGAACGTTTCAACATCGAGAACGAACTGCAGACGCGGCTCTTCGCCGCGCTCTTTTCGAACGGGCCGATGCACGTACCGGTCTATCCGAACTCCGCCTCGTCGCTCGACGCGATCCACCTGCAGCAGGTCCAACGCTATGCCGAACGCGCCTTCCGCCCGGGGAACGCGAGCCTTTCCTTCGCCGGTGCGGTTGGAGATTCGCTCTTGAAACAGGTCGCTGGAGTTGGACGCACGGGCTCCGACGCTCCGATCGATTCTCCGTTGGCCCAAGCCGCGGCGACGCAGTCGGTCCATGGTTCGAGTTCGGCGATCGCTATCGGCTTTGCGGGTCCCCCGATCTCCTCGCGCGACGATGCCACCGCACTCGATTTCGTCGCATCCGCACTGCTCGACGAACGGCTCGGCCGAGCGCTTCCGCTTCCCGCCGGGGGCGTCGCGGTCGCGCGTTTCGTCACGCTCCAGGGAACCGGCGTGTTCACGATATTCGGTGTCGGAAACGACCCGAAAAAATTGCAGGGCGTGCTCCTCGACGATCTCGCGCGTCTTCGGACGCCGCTCTCTCGCGCGCGCTTCGATCGCTTGTTGCGCGCGTTTCAGTTTCACATCGCATCGGCGATCGAAGTGCCGCAGGGACTCGCCGATAATCTCGGATGGTACGCGGCCTCCGGCGCGGCGGAGTACGCTCCCGGGTTGCCGGGCGGGCAGTACGCGCGCAGCATCTCGCGGTTGACGCCCGATCGCGTTGCGGCCGCAGTTCGACGATATCTCGACCGTCCGACCACGATTCTCATGACCGCCCTCGCAGAAAAGAACGTATGATCAAGCGCTATTTTTCGTTCGCGTTGACGCTCGCGATCGCCGCATCGCTCGCCGCCGTTCCACTCCGCGCCCGAGCGGAGAGCGGAACGTTTTCCGAGGCGTTGCCGATCCGTCCGGTGACGTTCGTTCAGATCGATCTCCGCGCCGGCCTCGATCGCCAGCGCGAGAGCGAGAACGGCATCGCCGCACTCGACGCGCGCTTACTCTCTCGGACGCCGGTAGAAATAGGCGGGCTCTCGCTACCGCTCGAGGATGCGATCCGATCCGAGGGTGGGGCTCTGAGCGTCCACGTCCATGACGATCGCGTTGCGATCGAACTCGCCGGTCTCCCCCAGGCGATGCCGAAGCTGGTCGACGTACTGGCTACGGCGATGAACGCGCCGGACTTTTCGCTCGCTGCGGTGACGGCGGCACGGAAAGCGTTGCTCGATCGTATCGCCGAACGCCAACAAAATAACTGGGAACTCGCGACCGAGATGCTGCGCCGTTCGCTCGCGCGCTCCGGAAATCTCGCGATGCCGCGCGACGGGACGCCCTTTTCGGTGCAACACCTTTCCATCGCGCAAGCTCGCTCGTTCTATCTTTGGAATTATCGTCGGGGCGATATGAAGAGCACGATCGTCGGCGAGCGCGCGCCGGGGCTCGGCGCCGCACTCGCGCGGGTATCGTCCGCGCTTCCGGGCGGAACCTCGCCGCGCGTGAGTTCGCCGCCGCTCGTTCTCGATGCGTCGACCCTGATTCTGCGCACGACGCGCCCGGCGCTCTCGACCTTGATCGTCGCATCCTTTCTCGCGCCGAAACCCACCTCGGCGAATTTTCCCGCAATGCTGGTGGAAGCGGCGCTGATGAAGCGCATTCTCGCCGAGACGGCGGGGTTGCCGAAGGGGCTCGACGCGTACTACCTGAGTCGTTCGTACGGCGCGCGCTATCGTTCGCTCGGTGGTCGACCGCAGCTCTTGCTCTATGCGTCGGGCGCGGTCGGACACCCCGACCAACTCATCGGCGGAGCCCTCGCGCTCTCGCAGATGATCGGCTCCGGGAAGCTGCGCGGCAACATCGATCGCCTCAAAGCGCAGGCGATCGGCGATTTCTCGCGCCAGGAGAGCGCACCGCGCGCGCGCCTGCGATTGCTGCGTCTCTATCGCGAAGCCGGCGGCACCGGGGATCCGATCGCGCGGACGATTGCCGCGATTGCGAAAGTGACGCCCGCCGATCTCGCCCGCGTCGCCAAACGCTATCTCGTGCATCCGACCATCGCCGTCGTTCAGGGAAGCGACGGAAGCGGCTCCTGAAGCTCGCACTCGTCCACGACTATCTCAATCAACGCGGCGGGGCGGAGCGCGTTTTCGCGACGCTCGCCGCGGCGTTTCCCGACGCGCCGATCTACACCGCGTTTTACGACGAGTCGCGAACCGGAGATTGGTTTGCGGGACGCGCGATCCATAGCTCCTGGCTCTCCGGGATGCCGTGGATACGGTCGCGCTTTCGCTGGTACGCGCCGTTCTACCCCAACGCGTTCGAGCGTTTCGATTTTTCCGGCTACGATGCGATCCTGAGTTCGTCCTCCGCATGGGCGAAGGGCGTGCGCGTGCCGGAGGGCTGCGTGCATCTCTGCTATCTCCATTCGGTGAGTCGCTTTCTCTTCGATTACGATGCCTACGTCGGCGGGCTCGGCGTCGGCACGCTCGCGCGCCCGCTCGTCGGCGCCTTGGTGCGCTGGGATCTGCGCGCGGCGCAACGCCCCACCGAGATGTTGGCGAATTCGCGAACGACGGCACAACGAGCCGAGCGCTATTACGGCCGACATCTCGACGTTCTCCACCCACCGGTCGATATGGAGCGTTTTACCAAGCCCCGCGCGCCGGGCGAGGCGTTTCTGGTGGTCGCTCGCCTGCTGCCGTACAAGCGCGTCGATCTCGCCATCGATGCCGCCCGCATATCGGGTTTGCCGCTCCGTATCGTCGGCGATGGCCCTATGCGGGCCGCGCTCGAACGCCGCGCGCAGGGAGCACCGGTGCGCTTTCTCGGCGAACGCGGCGACGGCGAGATCGCCGAGGAACTCTCGCGCGCTCGCGCCGTCCTCGTACCGGGAGTCGAGGATTTCGGGTTGATGCCTTTGGAGGCGGCCGCGAGCGGGACGCCGAGTATCGCGTTTCGCTCCGGCGGCGCGACCGAGAGCATCGTCGAGGGAGCGACGGGCGCGTTCTTCGATCGCCCGAGTGCGGAGGATCTCGCGGCGGCGATGCGCGCCTTCGAACCGGCGCGCTTCGAAGCGACGGCGCTACGCGCGCACGCCTCCGCCTTCTCGACCGAACGATTTATTGCGACGATCCGCGGGCGCCTCGGCGCGCTGCTCGATGCTCGATAGGCTCTTCCCGCGCCATCCCTCGATCGCTCCGCACCTGCCGCGCGCGACGTTGCGCGCCTACGACGAACGGAACGGCGCGTTCGCGCGTCTCCGCGGCGAACGCATCGCCATCTATTGGCCGCACGGATTCGGCGACTGGATCCACTTCGGCTCGATCGCGCCGTTGCTCTCGCCGGAGAACGCGTATGCGATTTTTCGCATCGGCGACGATTTCAGCGCGCTTTTTACCGCGGCTCGCCCCGTCGCGGCGCTGCCCTCCGGCATTCGCGCGATCGGTGATGGGGCGGATCTCGGCGCCCGACACCTCGGACTCAATTGGAAACGCTTGCGGGGCGAGCGCGAGAGCGTCGCGTTGCCGGGCGCGCTGGCGCGGGCGTTCGCGGAATTCGCGCCGACGGCGTTGCTCTATACGGATTATCCCGAGCCCGAGGGAAGGCTCGCCTATCCGTACCACACCAAGGCGCGGGCGCTCGCGGGCGCGCTCGTATCCGAAGAGCGACTCGCTCGTTTGAATCTCGCGCGGCCGCTACCGCAATCGTTGGAGTTCTCCGTTTCGCCCGAACTGCAGCGTCGTTTCGACGGTGCGCTCGCCCGCTACGTCGCTCCCGGCGAACGCATCGTGCTCCTGGCGACGAGCGGACATACGTTCCCCGAGAAAGCGTGGCCGGCAGAGGACGCGCGGCGCTTCGTCGATCTCTTGCGCGCGCGCGACGCGCGCGTACGCGTCGTCGCGTTCGACGAAAGCGGGCCGAGCGATCCCGCATGGGAGGATCGCGCGCGGCCGCTCGCATTCCGCGCTATCGCCGAAGGGCTCGACGCTCCGTTTGCGGATATTTTTCTCGCGTTGGCGGCCCGGAGCCACGCGCTCGTCGGCGTCCCGACCGGGCCGCTCCATGCGGTCGCCGCGCGGGGCGGAATTCCATTGGTCGGTCTCTGGTTCGCGCACTATCCGACTTGGTACGACGAACCCAACCCGCTCGCACTCCACCTCGTCGGCGCCGGGCCGATCGCGCGCGGGTTTCACCGCCGCCCCGCATCGACGACGTTACCTCCGAGTCTCGAACACCGCATCGAACATCTCGATACGGAGCGCATCGCTCCGGAAGCGGTTCTCGACGCACTCGCGCGCCTCGGCGCGATCAGTGGCTCCTAAGGGTGGAGAGCGCGGTAAAAGCGACGGCGTTAAACGAGGCGTGCGCGATCATCGAGGCGACCAGGTTCTTCGAGCGATAGTACACGGTGGCGAGGACGAATCCGACGAGCGTTAGCGGAAGAAAAAGTTCGAGATCTCCATGAGCCGCTCCGAAGAGAATCGAACTGAAGATCGCTCCGACCCAAAAATTCCCATAGCGCAAACCGAGGTTGAAAAGAAATCCGCGGAAGATCAACTCTTCGGCGATCGGCGCGACGACGATGCCGTATAAAACGAACGCCACCAATACGGGGGTGTGCCGAATGCTTTCGAACATCTTCGCCACGTCTTGCACGTGGTGAGGATGGTGGGAGAGGTGCTCGACGGCGAACGAACCGAAATCGCCGACGATAATCGCAGCGACGAAGCCGCCGAGGGCGTAGAGCAAGGCGCGCGTCGAAGGAACGCGCAGGCCGAGTTCTTCCCACGAATAGAGCGCGATGCGCGGAAGCATCGCCATCAATCCGAAGATCGGTGGTAATTCGAAAGCGAGCTGGGCGACGAGCACCGCCGTGACCGGTAGGTTCTTTGGCGAGTGGGCGAGGATCGTCAGGATCGATGGGTCGAGCGCGATGTACGCGAGCAGCGCGAGTATCGCGCAGGCGACCGCCAAGCCGATGAGGCCGAAAACGAGTAGCGCGACCGAGGAGCCTTTAAAAGCCCCTTCCCGCCAATGCGTCGGCCAGCCTGGCGAAAGTAGCGATGTCGATTCGTTCTCCGCGTTCATCCTCGTCGATCCCAGCCGCTTGCATGGCGATAAGTATCTCCGCTCGCTCGACGGAGAGCGAACGCGAGAGCGAGTTTGCTAAGGTCTTTCGGCGATACGCGAACGATCCTCGCACGACCTTCTCGAAGAGCGAAGGGTCGATCGGTTCGACGAGCGGACGCGCGCGACGATCGAGAACGACGACCGTCGAATCGACTTTCGGCCGTGGGTAAAATGCGCCGGGCCCGAGGGTGAGGGCGCGCCGAATCTCCATGGCGTTGGCGACGGCCACCGTGAGGCTCCCGTACGCGGCGGTTCCCGGGGCGGCGAGCAAACGGTCGGCGACGTCTTTTTGAATCATCGCAACGATTCGTTGCGGCCCTCGCGGTAATTGTGAGAGCGTTACCAACAGCGGGGTGGCGATGTTGTAGGGTAGATTGCCGGCGACGTGCCATCGGTCGAAACGTCGTTCGGGCCAATCGTAGGCGAGCGCGTCGGTTTCGAGAATCTCGACCGTCGAGAGATCCTCTCGTTCGCGCAGGAGAGCGACCAAATCACGATCGATCTCCAGCGCGCGAACGGGAGCGCCGTTTCGGGCGAGCGCCGCGGTGAGCGATCCCGTACCGGGGCCGATCTCGACGATCGATTCGGGTGAATCGGAGAGCGCGAGGTCCGCAATTTTTATGCAGAGCGACTCGTCGAGCAGAAAGTTCTGTCCGAAGCGCTTCTTCGGGTGTAATCCCGCAGCGTTCAGTAGGCCCCGCGCGCTCACCCTTTGATGGCGAAGACGACGATTTTTCGGCGCCCGAATTCCATCGCCGCGCGTTGGGAATCGAAGCCGAGGTCGATGCGGTGCCCGACGATCGCTCCGCCGGTATCGCCGGCGACGGCGTAGCCGTAGCCCGGGATGTAGAGTTTGGTACCCAAGGGAATGACGCGCGGATCGACCGCGACGATCCCGTGCCCGGCGCGCTCGCCGGTAGCGGTGATCCCGCTGCAGCCCGCGCACCACGGCGTGTACGCCGTCGCGACCATACTGATCGCGCGGACGGCGCGCAACTGCATGTTGCCGATGCTGCGAGCGGTGAAATTCGAGAACGCACCGATATCGCCGACGCCGTCGAGAACGACGCGCGGGCTCGCCGGCCGTACGGTCGTCGATGCGAGCGTCACGCGGCGCACGATGCCGTTGGGATATTTAAAGTACCGATAATCGACGCGGCGTTCGCCGTTCGAACCGAGCGCGACGATCTTACGTTCGCCGACGCGCATGTGCGTATCGAGCCGATGGATCGTGCCTTCGCGCACGGGCACGAGAACGGTACGATCCCATGCGACGATGTGGAAGAGACGGACGCGAGATCCATTATGGAGCGCGGTTCCGAGCGAGGGAAATACTTTATCGAATTTTCCGATCTTCACGCCCTGCATCGATAGAAACGATCCAACGTCGTCGGCGGTCGTCGCGACCGTTTTCGCCGAGGCGCCGTCGAGAAACGTCACGCGGATCGCGCGCCGAAAGATGATCGTCGCACCGTTACTTAACGGAGCTGCTGGGGCGGGAACGACTTCGTCACCGGGCGCGACGCGAATGCCGCGCTCGGCGAGAAATTGCCCGACGCTCGCAGCCGTGCTCTCGTAGGGCGTCGTGCGCGAGCCGTCCTGAAAGACGACCGCGTACTTCGCGGGCTCCGCCGCGCGCACGACCGTGGTCGGCGCGATGAAGGATGCTCCGAGAGCGAAGCCTGCCCCGAGCAGGCCTACGAAAACCAGGTGGAGTCGGCGCATGGGCCTACGTCCTATCAACCGCGTTCCTTTCGCGTGCTGGCGTCTTGCAGGCGCGGTGTCGCACACGGATGGTGCGGCGGTGGCGAGCAAGGGCGCCGGTCGTTTATGGAGTGGTGGTTGACGGACCCCTCGAGACCATGGAGGGGAAACGCCAATGATCGGGGCGGATCACTGCACGGAGATCGATAGTGGGTTGCAGTGGCTTCCGCTCGGATGGGCCGCGGGGCGGCCGGGTCGGGCAAAGTGGCCGTCGACCGGGCGGACTATAGCATGCCCGCTCCGCGCCGCTCCTATGCCAAAAGTCGGTCTCCTGAAGGATATCCCTTGCGCGCGAGCGCTTAAAGGCCCGTGATAGGCCGAGTGGAATCGGGAGTCGGCGATGCTGAGGGTCGGGCTCTTTACCGAAGTCTATCATCCGGTGGTCAACGGGGTCGTGACCGCCGTCGATACCCTGCGCACGTTTCTTACCGAACTCGGGCATGAGGTGACCGTCTTCACCCCGCGCCATCCCGAGGCTCGCTACGATGCCGGCGTCGTGCGTATACCCTCGCTGCCGCTACCGACGCAGAGCGATTATCGGCTCACCGTTCCGGTCTTGCGTCGGAGCGAGATCGCGCACCGCGTCGCGCAACTCGACATCCTCCACCTGCACTCGCCATTCGTTACGGGATGGATGGGCTTGCGGTACGCCCGCCGGTACGGGCATCCCACCGTCTACACGTATCACACGCAACTCGAAGCGTACGCGCATTACGTTCCCTTCGAAGCGCGCGCGACGCGCTATGCGGCTTCGGAATTGACGCGTCGTTTTGCCAATGCCGTCGCCGCCGTGATCGTTCCGACCGTGGCGATGGAGTGCCGATTGCGCGAACTTGGCGTCGAAGGACCCATCGAGGTGCTCCCGACCGGCATCGAGGTCGATGTATTCGCGCGCGGCCGACGCCGCGACGACCTGCGCGAACGCATGGGCGCCGGCCCGGAGGATCGTCTCTGCCTTGCGGTCGGTCGCCTGGCGCTGGAGAAAAATCTCGATATCGTCGTCGAGGCGCTCGCCCTGGTGCGCTCCCGGAACGTGCGGCTCGCGTTCGTAGGGGAGGGGCCGGAGCGCGAGGCGCTCGAGACGCTCGTCCGCGAACGCGGCCTACACGATCGCGTGCGCTTCCTCGGCGCTCTGCCGCGTGAATCGCTCCCCGATTACTATGCCAGCGCCGACGCCTTTCTCTTTCCCAGCCTGACCGAGACGCAAGGGCTCGTCCAAGTCGAAGCGCTCGCCGCCGGGTTGCCGGTGCTCGCCGCCGACTCCCCGCAGAATCGTGACGTCCTTGGGGGCTGCGCTCGCCTGCTCTCGCCCGAGGCGCGCAGCTTCGCGCTCGCGATGGAGGGCGCCGAGATCGCCGTAACGACGCGGGAAGGGATGCTGGCGGTCGCCCGTCGTTTCGACGCGCGCGGCATCGCCGCGCGATGCGTCGAGATCTACCAGGAAGCGATCGTGAGGCTCGCCACTCCGGCTTGACTACGAACGTATGTTCGATGTATGCTAGCCGGGAGGTCCATGCATGCGTCATACGTCGTTCCACCGAGTCCTCGTCGAGTACGGCTACGCGGCCGCAGCGACGGGCAACGCAGTCCTCATCGCTCGCATCCGCCGCGGTCGGAGCGCACAGTTGCTGCGCGTTCCATTCTCCATCGCCGCGCCGGAAGAGTGCTCCGAACGTGCCGCCGCGTACGCCGCGCTCCAGTCATTGATCGAGGCACTTCGGAGTTTCGGTCGCACCAGCGGGAGGATCGCGGTTCCCGATCCGGAGTTGCTCGACGACCTGCGGGAACATCGCGCGCTTCCGGCGATCCTTCATCGCCCGTATATCCACCTCGTCTGTTCCTTACGAACGATGCCCGGTCTCGAACTCGGCGCCGGCGGCAGCGAGGATCTCTCCGAACTCGCGCGCGCCGAACTCTCGCGCATCGCCGCGTAAAGTTCCTCGGTTCCCGGGCATTATCGCCGGACGCTTGAAGGGGGCGCGTATCCCGTGCTATAACCTCCATGGTGCCGTTGAGTCGTTATCGACTCGCCCGGCGCAATCTATTCCCTCCCGCTCACACTCACCCACCATCGCGGCGCAGCCCGATGAAGTCGCTGGTGAATGCGCGCGGACGCTGCGAGAGTGAGCCTCCCCTGCAACTCGATCACCGCCCCAACGAAAATGGTCGCCCGCCGAGCGGCGGCCGTCGCCGCCGTTCGCGGCGTCGCCATAACAACGCCGGTTTCCCGCAGCCCGAAGCGTTCGCGCAGAACGAGGCTCAGGCGCCGACGTTACTGACCGCAGCACAACTCGAAGAGAAGAATAAGAGCGACCTCGTCGAGCTGGCAAAAGAGTTTTCGATCGAGATCGCCACGCCGGCGAAGGTGAAGAAGGACGAGATCGTCCTCCAGATCTTGGCCGCTCAGCAGGCGCGCTCGGGGATCGAAAGTGCGAGCGGGATACTCGACATTCTTCCCGAGGGCTACGGCTTTCTGCGACGTGCGGGGTACGTGATCGGGAACGAAGACGTGTACGTCAGCCAAGCGCAAATTCGGCGCGCCGATCTGCGGCGCGGCGATCGCGTCGATGCGACGGTCCGGCGCCCGAAAGAGGGTGAGAAGTATTTCGGTCTCTTGCGCGTCGACCGCATCAACGAGATCGAAATCGAAAAGATGGGCGTGCGGAAGCTCTTCGAAAAAGGGACCCCCATCTATCCGAACGAGCGCTTTAAGCTCGAGGTGCGCGCGACGCAACTCTCGACGCGCGTCATCGATCTCTTCTGCCCGATCGGAAAAGGCCAGCGCGCGTTGATCGTGTCGCCACCGAAGGCCGGTAAGACGACGCTGCTGAAAAATATTGCGAACTCGATCTCCATCAACCATCCCGAAGCGCACATCATCGCGCTGCTCGTCGACGAGCGCCCCGAAGAAGTCACCGACATGCAGAGGACGATCGACGGCGAAGTCGTCGCTTCGACCTTCGACGAACATCCGGAGAACCACACCGCAGTCGCCGAGCTCACGATGGAACGCGCGAAGCGTCTCGTCGAAATGGGGAAGGACGTCGTCATTTTGCTCGACTCCATCACGCGTCTCGCTCGCGCGTACAACCAAGTCGTTCCCAACTCCGGCCGCACGCTCTCGGGCGGCCTCGATACCGCGTCGTTGCACAAGCCGAAACGATTTTTCGGCGCGGCCCGAAAGATCGAAGAGGGCGGCTCCCTGACGATCATCGCGACGGCGTTAATCGAGACCGGTTCGAAGATGGACGATATCATCTTCGAAGAGTTCAAGGGCACCGGAAACATGGAACTCAACCTCACGCGCAAGCTCGCCGAATCGCGCGTCTTTCCCGCGGTCGATATCAAACGCTCCGGTACGCGCCACGAAGAGCTCTTGCTCTCCAACGAAGAGATGCGCAAGATTTGGATGTTGCGCCGCGCGACCGCCGTACTCAACAGCGGCGACATTACCGAGATCATCCTCGACAAAATGGCGCAGACGCGAACGAACGACGAATTCTTGGCGTCGGTCACCAAAGAGGCGCTCTCGATGTCCCGTGGCTACGAAGAGAACAACGGAAAGTACTGAGCGCGACGCGGCGCGGATGCGGCTCAATCGCGCGCTCGCGCGCGCGGGCGTCGCATCGCGTCGCGCCGCCGACGAACTCATTCTCGCCGGTCGCGTTAGCGTCAACGGGCACGTAGTCCGCGAACTCGGTACCCTCGTCTTCCCCGACGATCGCATCCTCTGCGACGGGAAGCCCGCACTCGCGCAACGCTTCATCTACCTCGCTATGAATAAACCGGTCGGCGTGGTGACGACGCTCTCCGATCCCGAGGGGCGCCGCACGATCGTCGACCTGTTGCCGCGCGATCTTCCGCGCGTCGTGCCGGCGGGGCGCCTCGATTACGATACCTCGGGGCTGCTGCTCCTCAGCAACGACGGCGACCTCATCCATCGCTTACTCCACCCACGCTTCGGCGTCGAAAAAACCTATCGCGCGACGATTCGGGGAGAGCTCGGTCCCGAGCAGATCGAGGAGTTGCGCGCCGGCGTTCGGACGCCGAGCTTTCGCGCCGCGGGGGCGAAATTGCGTATCGTCTCCTCGGCCTCGCTCCGGAGCCTCGTCGACCTGACGATTCACGAAGGGCGCAATCGGCAGGTGCGCGAGATGTTCGCCGCACTCGGGCACCCCGTGATCGAGCTGCGCCGCATACGCTTTGGCCCGATCGAGCTGGGTTCGCTCGTCGGTGGGAGGGTGCGCCCGCTCAGCCCGCGCGAGATTGCCGAACTCATCCGTGCGACCTCTCCACCGCCCGAAGCGGGCGGTCGCGTGGTAGCATCGCGGGAATGAACGGCCGCCCGCTTCCCCCCTCGCGCGATCTCCGGTTAGTGCACGTTGACGCACGCGAACGACAGAGCGTCGTCTCGCTCCGCCCGGGTGGGCCGAGTTTTGGGGGTGCGGAGCTGGCGATCTGCGCGGGACCCTGCGCCGTAGAGAGCCGGGAGCAGATCGTGGCGACCGCCGCCGCCGTGGCGCGTGCGGGCGCGAACGTCCTTCGCGGCGGGGCGTACAAGCCCCGGACCTCGCCCTACTCGTTTCAGGGGCTCGGGCGTGACGGCTTGGCGATGATGCGCGAGGCCGCCGATCTTTACGGGCTCGCCGTCGTCACCGAGGTCCTCGATCCGCGCGACGCCGAGATCGTCGCCGAGAGCGCGGAGATGCTGCAGATCGGAGCGCGGAACATGCAAAACACCGCGCTGCTACGCGCCGTCGGGGAGACCGGAAAGCCCGTCCTACTCAAGCGAGGGCTCGCCGCCACGGTGGATGAGTGGCTCCTCGCCGCCGAGTATATCGCGCTCACGGGAAACGAACGGATCGTTCTCTGCGAGCGTGGGGTTCGGAGCTTCGACCCCGCGACGAGGAACGTGCTCGATCTGGCGGTCGTACCGCTGCTCGCCCGCCGAACCCACCTCCCGGCGATCGTCGACCCCTCGCACGGCACCGGTGTCGCCGCGCTGGTCGCGCCGATGGGGCTCGCGGCGGTGGCGGCGGGCGCCGCCGGGATCATGGTCGAAGTGCACCCCGACCCTGCCTCGGCGGTCTCGGATGGAATGCAGTCGCTGACGTTTGCAGAGTTCGAATCGTTAATGGAAAGCATGCCGGCGGTAGCCGCTGCGGTCGGGAGACGCCTGCCGCAACGATTTGCCGGATCATCACTCAACGCAATCACGCACCCATAGGAGCACGCATGAAACGCTTTCGGCCCGTCGCCGCCATCCTCGCCCTCGGGGTCCTCGCTGCGATGGGGGCCTTGCCCGCCCGCGCGCAGTACGCCGGCGAGTTCTCCCCGGCTAAACTCGTTCGGCAAGGCAAGACCACGACGCCATGGGCGGGCCCCGGGCTCGTCGTGTTGCAAGTCGAGGTCTTCCCGAACGGCACGTTTCACGTCATAAAAGTTATTCGCACGACGAATAAGGGAGATGTGGCTGCGGCCTTGGAGATCGCCAAGACGTCGACCTACCTGCCCGCACATCGCGGGAACACCCCCATTCGCGCGTTCTACGACTATACGTTGAAGTTCGGTAAGAGCGTGGTGCGTTCGGGCGGTCAACCTGCCGTCGGCGGGAAACTCGGGAGCATCGACGCGCTCATTCACGCCGGTAAGTACGCCGACGCGAAGCAGGCGGCGGTCACCTATCTGCTCGCCCACCCCGGTGACGCGCTCGCCTTGCAGTATCTCGGCATCTCCGAATACTTCACCTCGGATTATCTTGCCGCGGCGCAAGCGTTCGATAAGGTACCGACGCTCGGCGCGGCGTTTAAAGAGGCTGCGGCCCAATCGTTCGCCGCGGTCTCCGTTCAACAGGCCGCCTCCCACCCGAACCAGGCGCTGCTCTACGCGCAGAAGGCGTACGCGCTCGATTCCAGCCCGAACTCGCTCTTCGCGCTCGGCGTCGCCCAGTTCGGAGTGAAACAGTACGCGCAGAGTATCGCCTCGCTTCAAAAAGCGCGCGGCATCCTTTTCGCTCAGAAAAATACGCCGACCGCCACGAAGGTCGCGATCGACAGCCATTTGCTGCAAGGCTACTTGCAGACCGGCGATACCGCCAACGCCAACGCGATGCTGGCGGAATTAAAGACGCTCGATCCCACCGGCAACCCCGGAGCGCGCTTCGTCGGGGCCTTCTACCTGCAACAGGGAGTCGCTGCGGCCCAGGCGCAGAAGCCGACCGAGGCGCTCGCCGCGCTCGATAAGGCCGCAACGGCGGGCGACCCCAAGATCAGCGTGGCCGCCTACACGCAGGCTGCGTTCGTCGTCATCCAAAGTAAAAAGCCCGACTACACGCTCGTGCGGAGCTATGCGAAAAAAGCGCTCGCGATCGATCCGAACGATCCTCAAGCGCTCTTCGCTCGGGGCATCGGCGAAGCCGGCGTCGGGGTCGTCTACCATCGGGCAGATCTGACCGATCGCGCGAAAGAAACGCTGAAAAAGGCGCTAAAAATCGCAAAAGCGGGGAATAATGCCGCTCTCGTGCTGCAGATTCAGAACTTTCTGAAACACCTTGGCGGTTAACCTAAGCTCTACTTAATCTAGGACAGGACTCTTACCCAGGGCGGCAAAAGTACCGCCCTGGAGCGGCGGGGAGACCCGCCGAAACGTTTCTACCAGAGGTTTTGCTTCACTCAATACGCCCGGAAGGGGAGGCTCGAACAACTCGTGTTTGACGGATTTATCAGTGTGATGAAACAGGGCGGGTTCGACATGGTCGTCCTGCTCGTGCTCTCGATCGCGGTCGTCTGGATCGTCATCGAGCGTTTTCTCTATTTTAGTGCCCAACACGGCGACACGAAGTCGCTGCTCAAAGAGATCGGCAAACGCGTTGCAGCGAACGACCTCGCCGGCGCCATCAAGTACTGCGACGGCCAGAAGGGAATGCTTCCGCGGATCCTTCGCTTCGGTCTCCAGCGCGGCGACAAGAACCGCGCGGATATTACCGACGCGCTCTCGATCGCGCTGATGGAACATCTCAACGATCTCGAACGCAACCTCGGCATCATCGGTACGATCGCCGTTATCGCGCCGTTCGTCGGTCTCGCCGGTACCGTTCTCGGTATCATCAAGGCGTTCCAATCGATCGCGCTCAAAGGCAACTCGAGCCCGGCCGTCGTCGCGGCGGGTGTCTCCGAAGCGCTCGTCACCACGTTCAGCGGTCTCGTGGTCGCGATCATCGCGGTGGTGTTCTTCAACCTCTTTAAGACCCGCATTAAGAATTACAACCAAGAGATGATCGTTGCGGCGAACCAGCTCGCCGAAATGTTGCACTTCCATAACACCGGCGCGGCGATTCCTACGGACCTCTATCAGCCCACGCAGAAGTAAGCGCACTGGAGGAATGACGTGAGTCTACTTTCGGCGCGCGGCGACGAAGAGGTAATGGCGGAGATCAACATCACGCCGTTTACCGATGTCTTGCTCGTGCTCTTGATCATCTTCATGATCCTCGCCGCCTTGGTCACGCCGCCGGGCTTCGAGAAGCAACTGCCGAATTCGAGCAATTCGCAGAGCACCGCGAACAAGAACAAGAACGACATTCAGGTCGTCGTCAACGATAAGGGTGTGATCTACGTCGATACGACGAAGACCGATACCCAGGGCATCTACCGCGTCATGTACGATACGATTAAGAAGCGCGGTAAGAAGAAAATTTCGTTGACCTCGGATATCAAGGCGCCTTACGGCGTCATCATCCGCATTCTCGATGCCGCCAAGAGGGCCGGCGACGAGAACGTGGGCTTCGTTACATCGTAAGCGTGGGGGATTAATCCGTGGCCGTTTCAACCTCTGGTGGTGAAGAAGAGGTAATGTCGACGATCAACATCACGCCGTTCACGGACGTGCTGCTGGTCCTCCTCATCATCTTCATCATCCTCGCGTCGGTGACGAAAGAGCCGCCGCTTCCTACGGCGTACAATAAAGATAAAGTCTCGCCGTCGCAGATCGTCGTCATCGTCGACGCACACAATCAGATTCAAATCGGCTCGAATACGATGTCGATCCAAGGCGCCAAGGCGGCTTTCCAGTCGCTTGAGGATGCCGTCGGCGGGAACTTGAAGGACGTCATTATCAAAGGCAATCCGAAGGCACACTTCGGCACGATCCTTCAGGTGATGGATGCCGCAAAATCGGTCGGGTTGACCTATTTCGGGTTGGCCAACCACGTTCAGGGCACGCCGCAAGGAGTGACGCAGTAACCGATGGCCGTACAGAAACCACCGAAACCCGAAGATAAGGGAAAGTCACCGTTCCTAACGACCGGTGAGAAGGTTCCAAATTACCTTTGGATCGCACTGATCGCGGCGCTCTTCCTCCATGCGATCTCGGCCCCGTTTTTCCCAAATCTCGCGAAACCGCACGAGTCGACCAAAGTCGACAAAGTCTCGGTAGCGAAGAAGGCTCCGATCAAGGTTCCCACGCCGCCACCGCCGACGCCGACGCCGCCGCCGACGCCGACGCCGCCGCCGACGAAGGCGACGCCGCCGCCGAAGCAGGCGCCGACGCAGCCGAAGCTCAAGGTGAACGTTGTGAAGGGCCACAACACCGGTAAAGGGCCGACCATTGCCAATCCCAATCCCAAGAGCGGTACGGAGACCGGCACCCCCATCGGTAAGGGAACTGCGTCGCCGGCGCCGACCGTGGCGCCGACCCAGGCCCCCGCTTGCGCGGTTCCATATAAGGACGCGACCGTCAACCAAGTCTCGGCACCGAATTACCCATCCTCTGCGATGGACGCGGGATTCGGCTCCGCCGACGTGCCCGTGGTGGTAACGTTGAGCGCTACCGGATCGGTGATCTCGGTGAAATTGGTGCAATCGAGCGGAAACTTCGCGATCGATCGCGAGGCGAAACGCGCCGCGCGCGATACCACGTACTATCCGAAGATCGTCAACTGCAAACCGGTCGCATCGCAGTATATCTTCGATGCGCAGTTCCAGCCCGACTAAGGCAATCGAAGCCCTTCGGCGAAAAGACGCTCGCGTGAGCGTCTTTTCCGTTTTTGTAGGGTACGAATGTCGCGGCTGAGAGCGAGCCGTTACCTGTGGTGGGCGCTCGCATTATCGATCGTGTTCCACCTTCTCGCGGCGCTCTTTTTCCACCGCAATCCGCTCGATTTTCGCTCGGGAGTCGCGCGCATTACCGTCCAGGCGCTTCCCCGCCCGTTGACGATCGCTCGCCAGACGCCGATTCCGCCGACGCCACCGCCGACACCGCGGCCGCGCGTGCGGCGATCGGTTGCAACGCCGATTTCGAAGCGGCCGGGGCCGGGCCGGCCGGTACGCGCGGTTCCGCCGACGGCGGCGCCGAGCCCGCCGCCGACGCCGAAGCCCGCGCCGAGCCCCGCGCTCGCTTGCCTCGCCGCGAGTACCTCGCCCCGAATGCTCGCCGAGCCGACGGCGCCGCCGATCGATCCCGCGACGCGCGCGCAGCGAACGACGGGAACCAGCGTGATCGCGATTGCGGTCGACGCCCGCGGCGCGTTCGGCAACGCGACGATTCAGAGCAGTAGTGGAAATGCAGCGCTCGACGTCCTCGCGCTTCAGATGGCGAAAAATGCGGAGTACGCGCCTGCAACGCGCGACTGCCGAGCCGTCGCCGGGACGATGCTCTTTCGCGTCAAGTTCCAGGCCTGGTAGCCGCGCACTGTCACGCCGAGTAGGCCGCGCACTGTCACGCCGAGTAGGCCGCGCACTGTCACGCCGAGTAGGCGCCCCTTCGACTCGCTGCGCTCGCTCAGGACAGGCTCGGCGCCGTATCGAGGCGGCATAGTGTCACGCCGAGTAGGGCGCTTCAGCGTCCGTATCGAGGCGGCGCAATTTCTGCGTGCATCGGCGATCGCCTCGATTGCGACTCGCTAGACGCTCGCGGCTCGGAGAAGCAATGTCAGGCTCCTCGCCGCTCGCTTAAGCGCTCGCCGCAATCTCGGCGCCGCGATGCACGCGGCTTGGCGCACTGTGTCACGCCGAGTAGGCGCCCCTTCGACTCGCTGCGCTCGCTCAGGACAGGCTCGGCGCCGTATCGAGGCGGCATAGTGTCACGCCGAGTAGGGCGCTTCAGCGTCCGTATCGAGGCGGCGCAATTTCTGCGTGCATCGGCGCTCGCCTCGATTGCGACTCGCTAGACGCTCGCGGCTCGGAGAAGCAATGTCAGGCTCCTCGCCGCTCGCTTAAGCGCTCGCCGCAATCTCGGCGCCGCGATGCACGCGGCTTGGCGCCCTGTGTCACGCCGAGTAGGCGCCCCTTCGACTCGCTGCGCTCGCTCAGGACAGGCTCGGCGCCGTATCGAGGCGGCATAGTGTCACGCCGAGAGCTGTCGATTCTGCGGTTTAAATCATCCCCATGTCGCGCAGCAGATTGAGCGTGTCGATGTATCGCTGCACGTGACGCTTCGTCGGTTCGTCCAATTCGAGGAATGAGATTCCGGTGCGGTAGCGCTGGAGCATGGAATCGAATCGCGACCAACGCACGACACCGCGCAAGCGGAGGACCGGGGTCGCGTCGCCACGGAGTTCGAGTTGGATCGAGACCGGTGCGTCTTTGAGCAACTCCGCATTCGTGAGCATGGCCATGCCGCCCAACGCGATATCGTAGGTCTCGGTGAATTCCGGGGCAAAATCGTCGCCGATGCTGTACGACACGAGCAGCATGTCGCCGACGCGCTCGAATCGGCGGCTCTGTTCGCTCTCACTATCCATTCGGTTGCTGTCGGTCGTGCCGGATTCCACGCTGTTGGGCCTTGGCCGAGAGGACCGGCAATCCTGCCGAGCCCTCTGTAACGTCTCTTTAAAGGCCGCGCCGAAAGCCTTGGCGTACTGTGGGGCGCGTGACACTCTTGCAGGCATTGATACTCGCGCTCTTACAAGGCACGACCGAGCTTTTTCCGGTCTCCAGTCTCGGGCACACGATCCTTATTCCCGCGCTCTTTCATTGGACGAACATCCATCGTAGCGATCCGACCTTTCTCCCGTTCGTCGTCACGCTGCACTTAGGGACGGCGCTGGCGTTGGTGCTATTCTATCGCCGCGAGTGGTGGCGCATCGTCCTGGCACTCGTGCGAAGCGTCGTTCGGGGGCAGATCGGCGAGGATCCCGACGAGCGCCTGGGATGGCTCCTGGTTGTGGGCACGATTCCCGTCGGCATCCTCGGCTTGCTCCTGGAAAAGACCGTACGAGCGCTCTTTGCTAGCGCGCTTCTCGCATCGCTCTTTCTCATCGCGAACGGCCTCGTGATGTTCGTTGGCGAGGCGCTGCGTAGGCGCCAACTCTCCGTCGAACGGCGCGCGGATCGTCCGTTGGAGCGATTGTCGTGGTTTCAGGCGGTGCTCGTTGGGTTCGGTCAGTCCTTCGCGCTCCTCCCCGGCATATCGCGCTCGGGCGCGTCGATGGTGACCGGATTGCTCTGCGATCTCGATCACGCCGATGCTGCGCGCTACTCGTTCATGCTGGCGACCCCGGTGATCCTCGCCGCATCGCTGTTGAAGGTGCCCGATCTCTTTCGCGCCGGGGCGCACGTCGCGCTCGTCGAATCGCTCCTCGGCGGAATCGTTTCGGGCGTCGCCGCGTATTTCTCGGTCGCCTTCCTCACCCGCTATTTTCGCTCGAACAACCTTCGGCCGTTCGGCTGGTACTGCGTGCTGTTGGGGCTTCTCGGCAGCATCCTCGCTTGGAAAGGAATCATTTCGTGAAAGTTCTCGGCTTAGTCGTTGCGGTGCTCCTTTTCGTTCTCGCCATTCTGAGTTGGACGGGAACGTTCCAATCGGCGATCCTCTTCGGGCACAGCCCGATGCACAATTACAAACACACGATCCTGTATGCCGTGCTCGGAGTGCTCGCGCTCTTGTGGGTGCGTTTTCAGGGGAGCAACGCTACGCCGTCGCGATAAGATAGATCTCGCTGTCGTTGGGCGCGTAGCATTCGACCTTCGCACGCGCGTTGCGGACGATCGGCTCGATCTCGCCGAGACGCGATTCGTTGGTCGCGACGATGAGTAGTGGATACTCGCCCGCTTCAGAGAGAATGCCGGCGATCGATCGCTGGTAGGCCGCCGGATCGTTCGAACGCGCTCCAAAGAGCGTGTCTCGATAGGCGTGCTCGAGCGTGAAATACGGATTCCCCTGCCACCACGCTTCCCACATCCAAATGCGCGGGTCGGCGTGGTGCAGCGCGTTGCGCGGCGGCGGAGCGAAGAGCAGCGCATCGGCACGCTGACGTTCGAGCGTCTGCATGACGTCGCTCTGACGGACGGTGTTGCGGCGCATGTTGCTCGCGACCCAACGCTCGGTCTGACGGATGTAATACCACGCCAGTTCGCTCGGCGGCAGGTCGGGCATCTCATCGGGCTCTTGCGCCTTTTGCAGCCAGTAACAGAAGACGCGCCAGAGCCCGAGAATGGCGAGCCCGGTCTGTCCGTCGCTGCGCAGGTTCCGTACGTTGTCGAACCAGACCCCGAGGTAGACGCACTGCTCTTCGGTGAAAAAAACGCCTTCCCACGCTTTAAAGAGATCGAGTGCGTAGATGCGCCCCGGAATCATTTCGACGATCTCGGCGACCTCGTGATCGCGGAGAATCGTGAGATCGTTCACGACGATCCCTTCGCCGACGCGCACGAACCATTCCAGCACGTCGCCACCATGAACGGCGATTCCGTGACGTTTTAGATAGTTGAGATGGGTCGGTAATCCCATAAACGGATCTACCAAACTCTTCGCACCGTAGCGGAGCAGAATTTCGTGAATGCGCGTCGGCGATATACGCCGCGTCCGTTCGTGTAATTCGATCATGCGTGCGCCTTCGCCGCATCGAGCACCGCGGTGACGACGCGCGGATCGAAGTGCGTTCCGGCGGCGCCGTCGAGCCGTTCGCCGGCGGTCGCGCGGCGCGCGGCGGGGCGGGCGCGCGTGTCGATATCGATGGCGTCGTAGGCGATCGCGGTGGCGAGTATGCGAGCTCCCATTGGGATTCGATCGCGCGCGAGTCCGGCGGGCTTCCCCGTTCCGTCGAACCATTCGGCGCGCGCGGCGACCAACGGCGCGGCGGCGGCGAGGCTCGGCAATCCCTCCAATAACCGCGCACCGGCGACCGCGCGTTCGGCGCGCCGCTCGAGGCCGAGACGAACGAGTGGATCGAGCGTACTCTCGAACCCATCGCCGAGCTCGCCGGCGCCGAAGGTGAGTGCGGCGAGGCGAAGGGCTTCGATCTCCCCAGCGTTGCAACCCAGAGCGCGGGCACTCGCTTCGGAGAGGCGCAGGACGTTTCTCGCGCGACCGGCGACGCCGAGGTGGCGGTCGATGCGATCGGCGATGTCGAGCAGCAGATCGCCGGGATCGCCGAACTCCGAGAGCAACGCGGTTCGAGGGAAGGAGAACGGCTCGACTTCCGCGCCGCTGCGATGGAACCAGAGCATGAACGCGCGCGCGTGGGCGGGGGCGAAACTGCGCCCGGCCTCCTCGGAGATGCTTGCGAGTGCCTCCTCCGGTTCGTGCGCGCGGACGAGGCGGTCGGCGAGCGCGAGGGCGACCGAGGGCACGGGGATGCCGTTCCATCGGAGCTGATCGGGGAACCCGGTGCCGTCCCACGCCTCGGATTGCCAGCGCACGATATCGGCGACGCGCTCCGGAATCGCCCCGATCGCCGCGCAAACGCGAGCCCCGGCTGCGGGAATATCCCAGCGCTCCATGGTCGCAAGACGTTCGGGGAGATCGCTCTCGCGTACGAGTGCCGGATTTCCGAGCGCGCCGACGGCGTGCATGAGCCCCGCTATCGCGACGGCATCGAGGAGGGACGCTTCGACTTCGAGCGCTTCGGCGATAGAACGCGCGAAAGCGGCCTTCCTCAAGGAAAAGCCAAAGGTCAGCCCGGCGGCCGCATCTCCGACTGCCCCGTAGTACGACAGCACATCGGCGAGCCGATCGAGCGCGACCCGAGGATCGCCGTCTGCTTCCTGGAATAGCGCCATTACCGACCCTCTTTGACGATTGACGTGCCGAAACCCTCACATTTAAACTCCGACGGGGCCATTTC
>JAJZVP010000019.1 GCA_021845615.1 bacterium
CGCGAAACCGCGTCGGGCTTACAGAGAATCAGAGTACGTTCGATTGCCATAACGGGCGCTTGGGTACGCCCAAGCAGACGTCGAAGCCTCTCGCCGACGATGGAGCAACTGCAGGATCCCTACGCCGCGCTCGCCCCGCACCTTGCCGGGACGCGTTTTTCGCGCATCCGCTACCTGGCCCGCACCGAGAGCACGAATCGCGATGCGAGCGCCCTGCTCGGCGAGCCGGGCTCGGGGGGGCTCACCATCGTCGCGGGCTTCCAGGACGCGGGGGCGGGGCGAAAGGGGCGCGCGTGGATCGCTCCCCCGGGAAGCGCTCTGCTCTTCACCACGATCCTGCCCAATCCGCTCCCGAGCACGGCACTCTGGCTCGTGCCCTTCTGGAGCGCCTGCGTGGTCTCGGGCGCGCTGGCAGAGCTTGGGGTCACCACCTGCGCCCAGTGGCCGAACGATCTCTTGCTCGGCGACCGAAAGCTCGCGGGGATGCTTGCCGTCTCGCGCGTCGCCGGCGATCGCGCCTTCGTCGGCTGCGGCATCGGGATCAATCTGCGGCGCTATCCCAACGCCGAACGCGAGGTGAGCCCGCCCCCCGCCTTCTGCGACGATATCCGTCCACTCAAGGCGCCCCAACTCTTGGCGGCGATCCTTCGCAGCGCCGATGCGCTGCTCGATGGCTTCGAGCGCCCTGCGGCGCTCCTTCGCCGCTGGGAGAGCATCGCCGAGATCCCCGGCAAACGCTACCGGCTGCTCCCCGACGGGGAGCGCGAGCCCTTCGAAGCCCGCGCGCTCGCCCTAGAAACGGGCGGAGCGCTCCGCGTGGAGCGCTCCGATGGATCGATCGTGGTGGTCGGGCTCGGCGACGTTCGCGCCCTGCGGTAGCGCTATCGAGCGACTCCGCCGAGGTTGACCCCGGCGCCGGAGAGCGCGCTCTTCGCCGAGCTCTCTGCCGACGCGTCGATACTCAAACAGAGGTTCGCTTCGGTGGCGACCCCCGCAGGGCGCGGGATCATCTTCGAAGTCACGCCGGCATCCTTGAGCGCTTTGGTGGCGATCATCGTGTCGGCATTACTTGCAAAGAAGAGGACGATATCGGCCATAGCGATTCCCTAACTCTGCTCACCCGTGACGAGTTCGTTGAGACCTCCGGCAACCTCGTTCAACTCCGAAACGCGGTCGACGGCTTGCTTCATTCGCGAGCTCATCTCTTGCGAGAGCGTGTCGATCACGATCACGTCGCCGAGCGCTTCGTCGTTGAGGTTCTTGAGCTGCGCGATCTTACCGGTCGCGTCGCCGGCCTTCGCCAGCTCGGCGATAATCGCGCCGCTCTTTTCGATCGTCGATTTCGTCTGCGCGACGTGGTCGCCCGAGACTTCGCTGCCGACGATCACCACGCCGAGCTCCTTCGCCGCGCTGCGCACCTGTTTGCTACGCGTCGCGAGATGCTTGGAGAGTCGTTCGACGATGGGAATCGCGAGGAAAAGCGCGAGGATCATCGCGAGCAAGCCCCAGAAGAGCAACGTGTTGGTCGTATGCGCGATGATGCCGGTAATCTGCGCGCGCGGGATACCGTACCAGAGCGCGCCGATTACTTTACTCTGGTCGTTGAGAATGGGATCGATATGCGCGATGTAGGTCGTCGGGCCGATCCGCTCGGTGCCGGTGTACGGCGTGCCGCTCGCGACGACGGATTTCGCCTTTTTCACCTCGCGGTCGACTTCGCGCGTACCGTCCTTCGCTTTAATGTTGCTGGAGATGATGACGTCGCCTTGCAGGATCGCCGTCTTGCCGCCGAGCGCTTTCGTGCTCTGATCGACGATATCGTAGGCGTGGTTCAGCAGCACGCCGCCGTAGACGGCGCCGATCGTGCGGTCCGCGGAGTCGCTCATCGGAGCGGCGGCGACGAGTGCGAGGCCGTCGGTCGAGCTTCCGACGTTCGCGCCCGAGGAATCGGTAATCGTCATCTGCGCTTGGAGCGCGAGCCCTTCGGCGGCGAGTTCCTTCGCGGTGAGGATCGCGGCCGTGCTCACCGTCTCACCGGTCAGCGCGCGCGCGACGATCGATTCTTTCGCGAGCGAGCCCGGCTGCATGCCGTTCGCGCGCGCGAGCACCTTGCCGTTTGCGTCGACGACGGTGAGGAACGAGAGGTTCGACGTGCGAGCGATATTGGCGAGCTGGTCCTGCAACTGCGCCGTGTCGTGCGATTGCACCGCTTTCAAAAGCGCGCTGGAAGCCGCATCCTGCGATACGAGAACCTTAATGAGATCGCGGTGCGAACTCCAGTAACCGCCGAACGCGCCGGCGCCGTTGGTCACCTCGCTCTTGCCGAGGTTGAACAGGTCGCGCTGCAGCACGACTCGCGTCGCGATGACGCTCACTAGGAAAAAAAGCACCACGGCACCGATGATCGTGCCGAGCAATCTGACGCGTAACGTCATTTTCATTCGCCGATTCCCTCCGTCGTTGAGTCGCTCACTTTGAAATGGTTCAGCCGTTCGTCCATCTGTTTCATCCCGGCGGTCATCCCGTCGAGCGACGTCAGGATCCGTTGTGCGCTATCGGTAACCTCTTTGTTTACGTAGGTCAGCACCTCTACCGAGGATGCGTTCTGAGCCGATATCGAGGCGATATCGGAGAACGCCTTATTCACGTCGTCGGATTGGCTCTGCATCGACCCGGTCGCTTGCATGTTGAGCGCCACCGACTTCGTAATCTCTTCGATCGAACGAATCACCTGATAGGAGTTCGAACTCATCGCGCGCGCGACCGAGCTGATCTCGCCGATCTGTTGGTTGGCGGTCAGCACGGCATGAACGATCGCTTGGAGCGCCCCCGAGGCGGAGTTGGTACTGTTGACGTTCTCCTCGACGCGTTCGGTGAGTCGATCCATCGCATCGACGACCTCCGAAATGACCGCTTGCGTCGAGCTGATGTGTCCGGCGATCTCTTTCGTCGCCGAGACGCTTCCGTCGGCGAGCTTCCGAATCTCGCTCGCGACGACGGCGAAGCCTCGGCCGTGCTCGCCCGCGCGCGCCGCTTCGATCGCCGCGTTGAGCGCGAGCAAGTTCGTCTGTTCGGCGATGCGATCGATCACCTTCACGATATCGCCGATCTGCTCGGAGTTACTGCCGAGCTGTCGGATATCGCCGGCGAGCTCGTTGATGGTCGAACGAATCGATTGCATACCCGCGACGATCGTTTCGATCGCCGTGCCGCCGCCGGCGGCGGTCTGCGACATCTCCGTCGAGATCGACGAGAGCGAATCGACCTGCGCGGTCACTTGTTCGATCGAGCTCGCCATGTTCGATACGGAGAGCGCAGTCTCGTCGAGACTGCGCGTTTGCTCTTCGGCGGCCGCAGCGATCGATGCGATCGCGTCGGTCAGCGCGCGGACTTTTACCGTCGCTTGATCCACGATACGCGATTGCTCGTTGATGCCTTCATCGAGTTGCCCTTGCGCGACCGAGGCTCCCTCGATCACCGCGAGCGCGGTCGATGCCGTCGAACGGAGTTCCGCGCCCGAGGCGCCGAGATTCGCCGAATTCTGGTGGAGTTCGCGGAAGAATTCGCGGAGGCCGAAGATGAGTTTGTTGAGCGCGACGGCGAGTTCGCCGAGCGCGGCATCCGGGGACGCGATATTTTTCGTAAAATCGCCGCTCGAGACTTCGCGAATGCTCGCGGCGAGCGTCGCGACGCCGGAACGCACGTCGGCCGATTCTCCGCGCGGAAGCGCGGGGCGCGAGACCGTCGCGCTTCGAAACGCGTACTGCCCCGGCTCGAACTCCTCGGCGGAATCGATGCGCGAGATCTCGCCCGCAAAGAGCAGGCTCACCGCGATGCCGACGACACCGAGCAGCACGCTGCCCGAGATCGCCTGGTGGCTGTGGTGGGCGTGGCGCGCCCAGAAATCGAGGAGCGCGACCGCTACGGCGAGCAGCGTGCCGATCGGCACACCGACGAAGGCCGCACCGACGGCGACGATCCCCAGGAGTGGAACTTCGATGGCGACGGCATTTCCGTACCACGCCGCAAGGCCGGCCACGAGCGCCGCGATTGCAGCGATCCCGATACGCGCCGGCAGCCCGAAGCGCGAACGCATTGCCGCAATTTTCGCATAGAGCACGACGACCTAGGAACCTCCTCTGGCGCTAGCGCTGGCCTACTTTAAGGGTTCTTTAGCCTTGCGGAGCGACTTTTACTGCCGGGCCCGGCTTATTCTGCCGAGACAGGCCTCGCAGAGGTTCGGCGACTTTGTATCGGTTTCGAAAACCGAGCTGGTCGCGTGCATGGCGCAGCGCGGCGAGTGGCAGCTTCGCAACCCCATCGAACGGCCCAGTGCGTAGACCGCCTCCTTAAGCACGCGCTGGAAGAGGAGGTTCGGATCCGGTTCCTCCCCGTAGAACTCGGGGCGCAAGCGATGCAGCGAGACGACGCCCGTCCCCGTATTCGCATCGGCGTCGGCGAAGAGGTAGCGCTGCGAGGTCTTGTAGCAATCGAACTCGGTGAGGGCGAGCGCGAAGCCCTCCTGCCCCGGAAAACCTCGCGCGATGCGCGCGTAGAGCGTGGGAGCGAAGAGTTGATTGCGCGTGGCGTTGAGCGCGGTGCGCGCGAGCGCTAGCGAGCGTTCGATACGAACGCCGGTGAGGAAGCGCTCCTCGATGCAGACGGCGAGCCGATCGGCGAGCCGCGCGTCGACCGTGTTCACCGGTATCAAACGAATGATTTTTGCCATGCTCCTTCCTCGGCCGCTATTCGGCGTTCGTTACCGGAAAACTTGTCGGCGGTAGGGAAGGCTGCACGATGATCGTTGGTTTGGGGATCGACCTCGCCGAGGTCGATCGGTATCGTTTCGACGAACGCGAGCGCGCCGCGTTCGCGCGAAAGGTCTATACCGAAGCCGAGATGAGCTACGCCATGCGCAAACGTAACTGGCCCGAACGCCTCGCGGGTTTCTTCGCCGCAAAGGAGGCGACGCGGAAAGCGTTCGGCCACGCGATCCCATGGCGCGACGTCGAAGTGGGGCACGAACCGAGCGGCCGTCCGACGATTCTGCTGCACGGCGAAGCGTGCGCGTTGCTCCAAGAACGCGAGATCGCGCGCATCCACCTGACGATCACGCACACCGCAACGACCGCCGCCGCGGTCGTCATCTTCGAACGATGATTCCCGTCCTGCTCCCCGAGCAGCTCCGCGCGCTCGATGCCGCATCCTGCGAACGCCTCGGCGAGATCGCACTGATGCGTGCGGCGGGCGCGCGTATCGCGGCCTGCATCGACGGGCTCCTCCCGCGCGGCGGCCGCGTGCTCGCCGTCGCCGGGCCGGGGAACAACGGCGGCGATGCGTTCGCCGCGCTCGCCTCCTTAGGAAAACAGCACGAACGCATCGTCCTCGAACTACCCGCCGGCAAGCACTCAGCAGCGCGCGACGACGCACGAGAACGCGCGCTCGCATCGGGAGTGCGCTGCATTCCGTGGCACGAAAACGAGGCGCGCGCCGCGGCACTTTCGCGCGCGGAATTGCTCGTCGACGGAATCTACGGCAGCGGCGCGCGGCTTCCGCTCGATACGATCGCCTGCGACGCGGTCGCGGCGATCGGCGAACGCGCGCTCCCCTGCGTCGCCATCGATATGCCGACCGGTCTCGACGCGCGCAGCGGCGCCGTTCCCGGCCTCGCGATTCGCGCGCACCTCACCGTCGCGCTCGGAGCGCTCGCCCCGGCACACCTGCTCGATCCGGCACGCGCGTTCGTCGGCAAGCTCGTGCTCGCCGATATCGGCTTCCCCGCCGATCTGCTCGCCGAGATCGTTCCGCGCTTCGTCACACACGATATCGCGAGCGCTCGCGCGGCGATGCCGCAGCGCGACGAACGCGCCGATAAACGGAGCGCCGGAAGCCTGCTCGCGATCGTCGGTAGCGCGCAATTCCCCGGTGCCGCAGTGCTCTGCGCGCGCGCGGCGGCGCGAGCGGGCGCCGGCTACGTTACCGTCGCGGCCCCCGCCGCGGCGATCGCGTCGTTGCGCGCGCGGCTCGTCGAAGAGATCGTCGTCGAGCTTCCCGCCGATCCGCGCGAAGCGAACGCATTGCTCGCCGATCTCGAGGCGCGCCACCGCGCGCTCGCGATCGGTCCCGGGCTCGGCCTCGCCGACGATGTCGGCGCGATGGTGCGCGAACGTTTGGCGGCGACGAATCTTCCGGCCGTCGTCGACGCGAGCGCGCTCTTCCACCTCGCCAAACATCTCGAACCGCTGCGCGGGCGCGCGGCGATTCTCACTCCGCACGAAGGCGAGTTCGCGCGTCTGTCGGGCGAAGGCAGCGTGCGGCCGGGAACGCGCGTCGACCGGCTTCGTGCGTTCGTCGAACGGAGCGGGATACCGACGCTGCTCAAAGGGCGCGACACGTTGGTCGAGGATGGAAGCCGCACCTACGTCAATCCGAGCGGCACCAACGCACTTGCGACCGCGGGCAGCGGCGACGTGCTCACCGGCATTATCGGCGCGCTCCTCGCGCGCGGCTGCACGCCGTTCCAAGCGGGAGCGCTCGGCGCGTTCTGGCACGGACGCGCGGGGCAGGCGGCGCAACGCCGACGCGAGTTCGGCGTCGTTGCGAGCGATCTTATCGATGCGTTGGGGAACGCGCTTCGCTAAGCATGCGGCAAAACGCATCTTCGTCGAGCACCGGCACGTCGAGATCGCGCGCGCGTTGGAGTTTGCTCCCCGCCTCCGAACCGGCCACGACGTAGTCGGTCTTCGCGCTCACCGATTCGCTCGTGCGCGCGCCGAGCCGCTCGAGCGCGCCCTTCGCTTCCTCGCGCGTCATCGTTGCGAGCGTACCGGTCAGCACGAAGCGCTTGCCTTTGATTGGGGAGTCCGCTATCGGTGCGACGCCGCGTTCTTCCATCGCCACTCCGGCGGCGGCGAGCGCATCCAGCGCGGCACGGTTTCGCGCCTGTGCGAAAAAGAGCCGCACGCTCGCGGCGACCTCCGGGCCGATTCCCTCGCTCCGTTGCAGAGCGCTTTCGTCGGCTTCGGCGAGCGCCGCCATGCTGCGAAAATCGCGCGCTAGAATCGCCGCGGTCTGTTCGCCCACGTAGCGAATGCCCAATCCGACGAGCAAGCGCGTGAGGCCGCGCTCCTTACTAGCGGCGATGGCGGCGACGAGGTTCCCCGCGCTCTTCGCGCCGAGACGATCGAGGGCGGCGAGCCGGGGGGCGTCGAGCGCGTAGAGATCGGCGAACTCCTTCACCAGGCTGCCGCTCACGAGTTGCTCGGCGAGCACGTCGCCGAGCCCTTCGATATCCATCGCGCCGCGCGATGCGAAGTGCCGGAGCCGCTCGACGAGTTGCGCCGGGCACGACGCGTTGGTGCAGCGGGCCATCGCTTCCCCTTCGGGGCGATCGACGTCCGCGCCGCAGACCGGGCAGTGCGTCGGCATGTGAAAGATGCGCTCTTTCCCGGTTCGCAGTTCGCGAATCGGGCCGACGACGCGCGGAATAACGTCGCCGGCACGGACGACGATCACCGTATCGCCGATGCGAATATCGTTGCTCGCGATATACGCTTCGTTATGCAACGTCGCATTCCGAATCGTAATGCCGCCGATCTCCACCGGCGCGAGGACCGCATTGGGGTTGAGCGTTCCGGTACGCCCGACGCTCACCGTAATATCCTCGAGCTTCGTCGTCGCTTCGCGCGCCTTAAACTTGTAGGCGATCGCCCAACGCGGATCGCGAGCGACGGCGCCGAGGCGCTCTTGGAAATCGAAGCGATCGACCTTGATCGCCACGCCGTCGATCTCGTAATCGAGTTCGTCGCGGCGCCGCTCCCATTCGTCGCAGAAGGCGACCGCCTCGTCGATGGAGGCGACCGCGCGCACGTTAGGGTTCACCGGGAACCCGAGTTCGCGCAACCGCTCCAGTGCGGCGTGCTGCGTGGCGATCGCGGGAGGCGGCTCGACGAGCGTATAGGCAAAGAACGAGAGCCGCCGCTCGCGCGTCTGTGCCGGGTCGAGCTGGCGCAGGCCGCCGGAGGCCGCGTTGCGCGGATTTGCGAAGCGCGGCGCGCCCTCGCGTTCGCGCCGCAGGTTGAGCGCGTCGAAATCGCTGCGACGCAGATAGACCTCCCCGCGCGCTTCGAAATCGCCGGGGATCGCTTCGCGCAATCGTAACGGCACGCCGGGAATGACGCGCAGATTCTCGGTCACCTCCTCGCCGACGCGCCCGTCGCCGCGCGTCGCACCTTGCACGAACGCTCCGTCGCGATAGCGCACCGCAACGGCGAGGCCGTCGATCTTGAGTTCGCAAATATAGCGAACCGCGCTCTCGCCGAGCAACTTGCGAACGCGTTCGTCGAACGCCCGCAATTCGTCGCTGGAAAACGCATTGGCGAGGCTGAGCATCGGCGTCGCGTGTTCCACCGGCGCGAATCGTTGCGAAGGTGCCGCTCCGACGCGGCGCGTCGGCGAGAGATCGCTCTGCAGATCGGGATACGCCTCTTCGAGGCCGCGCAATTCGCGCATCAGCTCGTCGTATCGTGCGTCCGAGATCGTCGGTGCGTCGAGAACGTAGTATCGGTAGTTCGCTTCGTCGAGTTGCGCGCGTAGCGACTCGACACGTTCTCGCGTCGTCACGATTGCGCGCGGGGGCTCGCAACCTGAATGGGATAGCCGTCGGGATCGCCGATCACCGCGACGCGCCCGAACGGCTCGTCGTAGGCATCTTGAAAGATCGGCACTTCGAGGTGGCGGCAGTCGGCGAGGAACGCATCGACGTTATCGACGCAGAATCCCAACTGCAGCGAGCCCGGGCGCACCGCGAGTAGCCCGCTCCGCGCGTGCAAACTCAACGCAACGCCCTCGCGCAGTTCGAGATCGATCCGCGCCGGCGACGCATCGGCGGTAACGCGAAAGCCGAGAATATCGCGATAGAACCGGAGCGAACGGTGAAGATCCCCGCAAACGAGCATGACCGCCGAGAGGCTTGCGAATCCCATAGGCCTACGCTTCGACGACGGCGCGCTCACCCTTCGCAAGATCGTCGAGCGCTGCAAGATTTTCCGATTCGATACGGCGCAGTCGCGCCGAGTTCGGGCGCTTGCGTCCGGTCGCGCGTTCGTCGGCGAGCACCGGTTTGAGGTACGCACCCGTGTAGGAAGCGCTATTTTGCGCGAGTTCTTCGGGGGTTCCCACCGCGACGAGCGTGCCGCCTCGGTCGCCGCCTTCCGGGCCGAGATCGATCGCATAGTCGGCGCTCTTAATAACGTCGAGATTGTGTTCGATGGTTAAGACGGTGTTGCCGGTCGCGACCAAACGTTGCAGCACCTCAAGCAGCTTGTGAATATCGGCAAAGTGGAGGCCGGTCGTCGGCTCGTCGAGCACGTAGATCGTTCGCCCGGTCGAACGCCGTGCGAGTTCGGTCGCGAGTTTCACGCGTTGCGCTTCGCCGCCCGAGAGCGTCGTCGCCGGCTGGCCCATTTTGATGTAGCCGAGGCCGACGTCGCAGATCGTGCGCAGGCGGTTGTGGATGCGCGGGATCGATTCGAAGAAGCGGTCGGCTTCATCGACGCGCATATCGAGGACGTCGGCGATGCTCTTTCCTTTGTATTTTACCTCGAGCGTCTGGGCGTTATAGCGCTTGCCTTTGCAGACCTCGCACGGAACGTAGACGTCGGGAAGAAAGTGCATCTCGATTTTGATGATGCCGTCGCCCTGGCACGCTTCGCAACGCCCGCCTTTGACGTTGAACGAGAAGCGTCCGGGCGTATACCCGCGCATCTTCGCCTCGGGGACCATCGAAAAGAGATCGCGTATGAGATCGAAGGCACCCGTATAGGTCGCCGGGTTGCTGCGCGGCGTCCTTCCGATCGGCGATTGGTCGATGACGACGAGCTTGTCGAGCGCGTCGACGCCCTTGAGCGACCCGTAGGTTCCCGCAGGCGCTCCGCCGTGGAGATGTTGGTTCAGCGCGCGCACGATCACTTGATTGACCAGCGACGATTTTCCGCTTCCGCTCACCCCGGTCACCGCGCAGAACACGCCGAGCGGAATCCGCAAGTCGAGATCGCGCAGGTTGTTGGCGCGCGCCTTTCGCACTTCGAGCCACCCCTTCGGCACGCGACGTTCGGCGGGGATGGGAATGAATTTCCGGCCGCTCAAATACGCACCGGTCTCCGAACGCGGATTCGCGAGCACCTCGTCGAGCGTCCCGACGGTGAGAATCTCGCCGCCCTCCGCACCGGCCCCCGGCCCGATATCGACGATCACGTCGGCGGAACGCATCGTATCTTCGTCGTGCTCGATCACCACGAGCGTGTTGCCGATATCGCGCAGGGTTCGCAACGTGGCGAGAAGGC
Source organism: bacterium (assembly GCA_021845615.1). Taxonomy (GTDB): domain Bacteria; phylum Vulcanimicrobiota; class Vulcanimicrobiia; order Vulcanimicrobiales; family Vulcanimicrobiaceae; genus JABEUX01. The sequence goes on from JAJZVP010000019.1 coordinate 10,344, forward strand.
GGTCGTTGTCGCGCTGGTGCAAGCCGATCGAGGGTTCGTCGAGGATATAGAGCACGCCGACGAGCGCGCTGCCGATCTGCGTCGCCAAACGGATGCGCTGCGACTCGCCTCCCGAGAGCGTCGTCGCCGAGCGCGCGAGCGTGAGATAGTCGAGCCCCACGTTGGAGAGGAAGCTCAAGCGCGCGCGAATCTCTTTGACGATCTGGTGCGCGATCTGCAAATCGCGTTCGCGAAGTTTGAGCGTGCCGAAGAAACTCTCCGCCCGCTCGACCGAGAGCCGCGTCAGCTCGTCGATATTCACGCCGGCGATCTTCACCGCGAGCGCCTCGGGTTTCAGGCGCGCCCCCTTGCAGGCCGGGCAGACCGAGGTTGCCATGTATTTTTCGATATCTTCTTTGACGTACTCGCTCGACGTCTCGGCGTAGCGGCGCTGCAAATTATTCACGACGCCTTCGAAGGTCGCTTTATACTCCCATGTTTTTCCGGAGCGCGTTTTGTAGGCGAACTCTTGCTCGCGGTCGGTACCGTAGAGCACGACGTCGAGCACCTCTTCGGAGAAGCGCTCCACCGGCGTCGTCATGCGCACGTTGTAACGACGCAAGACCCGTTCGAGTTGCTGCAGATAGTACGCGTTCATCGAAGGGAAGCGCCCCGTCCCTAACGTTTTGCTCCACGGCACGATCGCGCCGTCGGCGATCGATTTACTACGGTCGGGAATGACTTTCCAGGAATCGATCTCGACCTTTTCGCCGAGCCCGCTGCAGGCGGGGCAGGCCCCGTACGGCGAGTTAAACGAGAAGAGGCGCGGGGCGAGCTCTTCGAACGAAAGCCCGCATTCGACGCAGGCGAACGCTTCGCTGAACGTCAGTTCGCGCGGTTTCGCTTTCGGTTCTTCGATCGAGGCGGTCACGATGCCGGTGGAGAGCCGCAACGTCGTCTCGACCGAATCGGTGAGTCGTTTGCGAATATCGGGCTTGTTTACCAGGCGGTCGACGACCACTTCGATGGTATGCTTGCGTTTTTTGTCGATCGCTATTTTCTCGCGCAGTTCGCGCATCTCGCCGTCCACACGCACGCGAGCGAAGCCCTCTTTCGCGATCTCTTCGAAGAGTTTGGCGTACTCGCCCTTGCGGCCGCGGACTAAGGGCGCCAACAGCACGATGCGCGTGCCTTCGGGGAGTTCGAGAATCGCGTCGACGATCTGTTCGCTGCTCTGCGTCGTAATCGCGCGCCCGCATTTCGGGCAGTGCGGCACGCCAATGCGCGCGAAGAGCAGGCGCAGGTAGTCGTAGATCTCGGTGACGGTTCCCACCGTCGAGCGCGGGTTGCGCGAGGTCGACTTTTGATCGATCGAGATCGCCGGCGAGAGCCCCTCGATGTAATCGACGTCGGGCTTCTCCATCTGCCCCAAAAATTGGCGCGCGTACGACGAGAGCGACTCGACGTACCGGCGCTGCCCCTCGGCATAGATCGTATCGAAGGCGAGCGAGGATTTTCCGGAGCCTGAGAGCCCGGTCACGACGATGAGCCGATTGCGCGGCAGCGTCAGATCGACGTTTTTGAGATTGTGTTCGCGCGCGCCCTTAATAACGATCGAATCGAGTCCGTGTCCCATCTTCATCCGTTCCGAGACCGCGCCGCAGCGATCTCCAGCGCTCGACCAACCCCTGAAAACGCCGTGACGGTTGCATGCGGGGGCGGCGCGTCGGTGGGGAGCTGCTCGCCGCGCACGTTGAGCCAGATCGCGGTCATCCCGGCCGCTAAGGCGCCGGCGATATCGCGGTCGTACCGGTCGCCGACCATCGCGGCGTGCTTCGGCGGCACCCCGAGCCGCTCGCACGCGTATTCGAAGAACGCCGGGTCGGGCTTGAGCAGGCCGGTGTCGTCGGCAAAAAAGGTCGCATCGACCGCTTCGGCGAGCCCGAGCAGCGCGATTTTCTCCACGTGCGTCTCCGCAAAGCCGTTGGTGAGGATGCCGAGCCGACGCCCGCGCGTCCGCTGTTCCTCCAACAACTCCAGCGCTCCGGGAAAGAGCGCGAAATATTTCTTTCGTAGCAGATAGTAGCGCTCGGCGGTTCGGCGCGCGAGTGCGGGATCGGCGATGCCCACTTCGTCGAGCGCGCGCTCCCACATGGTTTCGCGCAACCGCGCCAACTTCGTGCGCAGTTGCTCGGCGGTTATCCCGTTCCAAAAATGCGCGGCCTCGCGAGCGTAGGCGTCGGCGAGTTGCCGCGCGTCGATCCCGCGTTCGCGCGCGACCTCCTCGGCACTCTCCATGCCCGCGAGCAAACAGGCCTGCGTGTCGTCGTGTAACGTATCGTCGAGGTCGAAAAGAACGAGATCGATCATTCCGGATCTCTTTCGTCAAGCGCACGCGCGAGCACTTTCGGCGCGCGCGCTCCAAACAAAATCGATTCGGCAGCCCCGCTCTGTTTTCGCACCTCGATGAGTTCGTCGCGCACCGCAGCGGCTTTTTCGAACTCGAGATTCGCCGCGAACTCGCGCATCTTTTTTTCGAGGTCGGCGGCCATACGCGCCGCAACCTCGCGCGGCAACCGATCGCGCGCGCTCGCTTTCTTCTCACCGCGATCGCCCCCGCCGACCATCGCCAGAATATCGCGCACTTCCTTACGGACGCTGCGCGGCTCGATGCCGTGCTCGAGGTTGTACGCCGTCTGGCGTTCGCGGCGCCGACGCGTTTCGCCGATCGCGCGCGCCATCGATTCGGTGAGGTTATCGGCGTACATGATGACCTTGCCCTCGACGTGGCGGGCGGCGCGGCCGATGGTTTGAATCAACGAAGTCGCGCTGCGCAGGTACCCTTCCTTATCGGCATCGAGGATCCCGACGAGCGAGACCTCCGGGAGATCGAGCCCCTCGCGCAACAGATTGATCCCGACGAGCACGTCGAAGACGCCGTTGCGCAGATCGCGCAGAATCGAAATCCGCTCGAGCGTGTCGACTTCGCTGTGGAGATAGCGAACCTTCAAGCCCGCTTCGACGAGGAAATCGGTGAGATCCTCGGCCATCTTTTTCGTGAGCGTCGTTACGAGCACGCGTTCGTTGCGTGCGACGCGAAGTCGAATCTCTTCCATCAGATCGTCGACCTGATGGCGCGTCGGGCGCACCTCGATCTCGGGGTCGACGAGCCCCGTCGGGCGGACGATCATCTCCACCACCTGAGCGCTCCGTCCGGTCTCGTAGGTTCCCGGCGTCGCCGAGACGTAAATCGCTTGGTTGAGGTGCGCGTCGAACTCTTCGTAACTCAACGGGCGATTGTCGAGAGCGCTGGGAAGCCGGAAGCCGTGCTCTACGAGCGAGACTTTTCGCGCGCGATCGCCGGGCAGCATACCGTGGACCTGCGGCAACGTGACGTGCGACTCGTCGACGAAGAGCAGCCAGTCCTTCGGGAAAAAGTCGAGCAAGCACCATGGCGTCGATCCCGCCTCGCGCCCGGTGAGGTGGCGCGAGTAATTCTCGATGCCGTTGCAGTAGCCGACCTCGCGCAACATGTCGAGATCGTACCGCGTCCGCTGCTCCAGCCGTTGCGCTTCGAGCAACTTCCCCCCATCGCGCAGCACCGCGAGCCGCTCGAACAGTTCGGCCTCGATGCTCGCGATCGCGCGGCGGAGCTTTTCGTCGGGCGTGATGAAGTGCTTGGCGGGGAAGACGAGGAGCTCGTCTTTCGATTCGACGTACTCCCCCGTCATGAGATTCACGACGTTGATCGCTTCGATCGTGTCGCCGAAAAATTCGATCCGATGGACGAGCTCCTCTTCGACGCCGACGAGCTCTAACGTGTCGCCGCGCACGCGAAAGGTGCCTCGCACTAAATTGAGATCGTTTCGGCGATACTGCATGTCGACCAAGCGGCGCAGCAGGTAATCGCGATCGATCTCTTCCCCGACCGCGATGCGCTGCGACATCTCCATATAATCGGAGGGCGAGCCGAGGCCGAAGATGCACGAGACCGAAGCGACGATGAGCGTGTCGCGCCTCGTCAGTAACGATTGCGTCGCGGCGTGGCGGAGGCGTTCGATCTCGTCGTTGATCGAGGAATCCTTCTCGATGTAGGTATCGGTTGCCGCAACGTACGCTTCGGGCTGATAATAATCGAAGTAGGAAACGAAATACTCGACTGCATTTTGCGGAAAAAATTCGCGGAATTCGGCGCAGAGCTGGGCCGCGAGCGTCTTATTGTGGCAGAGCACGAGCGTCGGTTTTTGGACGAGTTCGATGGTGCGCGCCATCGCCATCGTCTTTCCCGAGCCGGTCACGCCGAGCAATGTCTGAATGCGGTCGCCGCGCCTCACGCCGTCGGCGAGCGCCTCGGTTGCCGTCGGCTGGTCCCCGGCGAGCGAGAAGGGTGAAACGAGCCGAAATGTTCCCTGCAAAGCCACTTTGAGCGTGATTCGGCGAGGAGTGAGAGCGGCCCGCTCGGAACCACAGGGTCTACCCGCCCGCCCTAGGAGCCAGCCCTTGAGCACCACGCCTCTCCTGTTTTCCGGGAGTTCGAATCCGCAACTTGCCGAGGCGATCGCCAAGCGCATGAAGATTTCGTTGGGCGACGCGCTCGTGACGAAGTTCAAAAACGAAGAGACGCGCATCGAGATCCGCGAGAACGTCCGCGGAGCGGAGGTCTTCGTCGTGCAGTCGATCTGCAAGGCCCCCAACGGGAACGGCGTCAACGACGCCCTCGTCGAGCTGCTCCTCATGATCGACGCCCTCCGCCGCGCGTCGGCGGCCCGTATCACCGCCGTGGTTCCCTATTACGGCTACGCCAAGCAAGATAAAAAGACGAAGCCGCGCGAGCCGATCTCCGCGAAGGTTGTCGCGAACTTGTTGAAAACGACGGGAACCAAACGCGTGGTCACCATGGATCTCCACGCCGCACAAATTCAGGGCTTTTTCGATATTCCGGTCGACAATCTCATGGCAATGCCGACGCTCTGCAATTATCTCAAGCGCGAAGGGCTCAGCGACGACCGTATCGTCGTCGTCTCTCCCGATGCGGGCGGCGTCCACCGCGCCGAATTGTTTGCCAAGCGGCTCAACGCCTCACTCGCGATCGTGTTCAAACGCCGCCCGCAGCCCGACGTCTCCGAGGTGACCGATATCGTCGGCGACGTGAACGGCAAAATTGCGGTGATCGTCGACGATATGATCTCGACCGGCGGCACGCTTGCCAAGGCCGCCGAAGCGATCAAGGCGCGCGGAGCGACGAGCGTGCATACCGTCGCGACGCACGGCCTCTTCGCCGACAACGCGATCGAGGTGCTCGCCAATTCGGTGATCGAACGCGTCATCGTTACCGACACCATTCCCATCTTGCAGCCGGCCGGCGAGAAGTTCGTCCAACTCTCGATCGCGCAGACGTTCGCCGACGCGATCGGCCGCATCACGACCAACCGGTCGGTCTCCGAACTCTTCAGCGTCGACGATATGAAAATCGACGCGAACTTCGCAGAGCCCGTCACCGTTTCCTGAACCGACCCTACCAACGAGAAAGCAGAGGAACCCCATGCCTACCAAAGTTCACGTCCTTCCCGTCGAGCCCCGCGAAACGACGGGCTCCTCATCAGCATCGGCGCTGCGCGCGAAAGGCATGGTGCCCGCAGTTCTCTACGGACACGGCGACGCACCGCGCCATCTGGCGATGGAAGGCCGCGCGTTCGAAGAACTCGCCGGTCGCCACGAAGCCGGCGGCGTGCTGACGCTCGTCCATGCGGGCAAGACGATCGACACCGCGCTGTTGCGCGCGGTCCAGCGCCATCCGGTGACGCGCCGCGTCATTCACGTCGATTTCCAGCGCGTCGGCCTGAACGAGGCCGTCACGGCGCGCGTGCCGATCGCCACGGTCGGGGTCGCACCCGGCGTGAAGGAGTTCGGCGGCGTGATGGATCTGCTCTCGCACCACATCGAAGTGGAAGGCCCCGCAGACCAGCTGCCGGAGCACATCGATATCGACGTGAGCGAGCTCGGCGTTCACCGGCACGTTAGCGCCGGCGATGTCAAACTTCCGAAGGGTTTCCGCCTCGTCACCTCACCCGAGACCGTCCTCATTACGGTCGAAGCTTCGAAAACGGCACGCCAGGTCGAAGAGAGCGCCGTCGGAACGACCGCCGAGCAGATCGAACCTGAAGTGCTCGGTCAAAAGAGCGAGACCAAGGCATAAGCAATCGCAGCGAATCGCCGAGCCTGATCGTCGGGCTCGGCAACCCGGGAAAAGAGTACGAGGCAACGCGCCACAACGTCGGCTTCACGATCGTCGACGAAGTAGCGCGTCGTTTCGGCGTTACGAACTGGCGCCAAAAGGACCAAGCGCGCCAGGCGTTGGTGCGCGAACGGAATGTGGTCCTCGTCGAACCCACCTCCTACATGAATCTCAGCGGCGTTCCCGTTCGTCTGATTTCCTCATGGTATCGCACGCCGCCCGAACGCATTCTCGTCATCAGCGACGATATGGATCTTCCGCTTGGGCGCCTGCGCATGCGCGCGTCGGGGGGACACGGCGGCCATAACGGATTGCGTTCGATTATCGGGACGATCGGCGAGCACTTCGCCCGCCTGCGCGTCGGCGTCGGGCGTCCGGATGGCGGCGACAGCATCGACTACGTGCTCGGCGCATTTCCCGTCGCGCAACGCGATACGCTCGCGCGCGTCGTGGTCGCCGCCGCCGATGGAGCCGAACGCTGGCTCGCCGAAGGGACCGAGCGCGCGTTACCGAGCGTGAACGCCTTTCGCGCCGACTAAATCGTCGCATGCGGCTGCCGATTCTCCTAGTAAGGGGGAACGCGCGACGGTGAGCGGAGAGAGACTTTCGGGAACGACCTTCGTACTACGCTGCGATCGAGAGACGGTGAACGCACAGGATGCAACGCTGTTTGCCGATATCGACGTACTGCGAGAGAAAGGTGTCGGCGCGGTGATCGTCGCCCCCGATGCCCTGAGCGCCCGCGCGCTGGTGATGCGCATGAATCTCTCGCAGAACCGCGCGGTCGGCGTGACCGGAGCGGACGGCGCGTTGCTGCCGCATGCCGCCGGAGGCGTCGGAGCGGTTCAGCCCGAGGTACTGCTCGCGCTGCTCGAGGCGGGTTTCGTTCCCATCGTCGAACCGGTCGCCTACGCACCGATCGCCGCGCGTGAAGAGCTCGTTGAAGCCGACGACGTCGCGCGCGCCGTCGGCATCGCCCTCCACGCATCGCGAGCGATCTTCTTCCACCGCGCCGGTTCGGTCGCCAATCCGCTGACCAACGATCCCATCTTCGAACTCACGGCCGCCGAGGCACTCGCGCTCGCCGATGACGAACGCGTCGCCCCCGATCTGCGCGCGACGATGCGCGCCGCCGCGCGCGGCGTCCGCGGCGGTATCGGCGCCGCGGAGATCTGCGACGGACGCATCGCACATGCGGCGGTGATCGAACTGCTCACCGAACGGCACGTCGGCACGCGCGTCACCGGTGGAGTCGTTCTCGCGGCGTAACGTACGGAATCGAGATGTGAAATGGGCGCCGACGTTCTCCGTCGGCGCCCATCGCGTTTACCGGGTGAGGAGTTTAGAGCCCGGCGACTCCATTCGGCGTGCCGACGCCGGTCGGACCGTCGTAGCCGACTTCGCCGTTGCAGACGTACGCGTACGTGCAGGTGCCGTTGCTTCCCGACGTGACGTCGTTGAAGTCGGCGGTGTGCGAGTACGGATACGATCCGTAGGTTACCGATGCGGCATTCCCCGCGAGCGCGTACGCCGACGCGATGACCGGGCTCGCGACGCTGGTGCCGCCGAAGACGAGCCAGCCGGTGTTCCGTTTCGAACCGTAGCTATCGTAAACGGCGACACCGGTGTTCGGATCGGCATCGGCCGCAACGTCGTTGTTGGTGCGGTTCGGGCAGGCGAAGACCGAGCCGGTCTGCCACGAGGGTTTCGCAACGTAGGCGCTGCAACCGCTGCCGCTCCCGCTCCAAACGGTCTCGCTCCAGCCGCGCGCGTTACTCGCGCGGTTGAGCGTGGTACCGCCGACCGCGGTGACGGTCGCGTACGATGCGGGCTGTTCGGCGCCGGTCCCGCTATCGCCGGCGCTCGCCGTGATCGCGATGCCGGGGTGATCGTAGGCGGAGTTCGTGGCGTTGGTTTCGCTGCCGCCGTAGCTATTGCTGATCTCGGTCGCTCCGAGTGAGGCGGCGGTATCGACGGCGGTGTCGAGATCGCTGTTCGAAGCGCTGCTCGCCTCTACGAGCAGAATGTGGCAGTTCGGGCAGACCGCCGAAACCATATCGAGATCGAGCGAGATCTCTTGCCCCCAGCTCGAATTACCACGCGGGTAGCTCCCTTGAACGCCGTTCTGATTGACCTTTTTGAAGCAGCCGTTCGCGGTGGTGCAGGCCGGGATTCCGTACTGCGAACGATAGACGTTCACGTCGTTCTCCGCGTTCGGATCGTCGTAGGCATCGACGATCGCCACGGTCTGTCCGCTCCCCGCCGTCGTCGACGGGAAGGAGTACGCCGAGCGAAGATCGCTCGGGCCGTAGCCGGCGGGCGTCGCCGAGGTGCCGCCGGGGCGGCTCATCGTGACTCGCATCGAGGGGTCGACCGGAGCGCCGATATCGGTGCGCATTAATGCGAAGCAGCGCGAATAGCCGGCCGGCACGGGGCCGCCGCACGATTCGACGACGTTATTGGGGAGCACCGGTTGAGACGGCAGCGAGGCCGTCGGCGAGAAGGCTGGCGTCCCGGTCGAGCCGGTCCCCGAACAGGCAGCGAGGGCGACGAGCGCGCCAACGGCGAGCGCTCGCGAGAGGCGTTGATACACGTAGTCATCTCCACAGGATTCAGTGATGAAACGCACCCGAGAGCGCAGCAGAACGTTAAGGATGCGTTAAGTCGTAGATGCGACAAAACGCTCCTTCCTCCTGCGGCACGGCGCGCTTCCGTCCTGCCTTTTTTAAGGACGATTAAGAAGAAGGGCGGCAGGGATCGGGGCGCCCTTCGATCGCGGCGATGCGCGAGCCAAGCGGCGGATGCGGATCGACGAAGAGCAGCGCGCCGGCGCTCGGGCAGAGCCCCTCGACGCGGTGGTCGCCCTGCCGCACGAGGGCGCGAACGGCGGCGGCGGGATCGTGCGTTACGGCGAGCGCGGCCCGGTCGGCCGCGAAGGCGGCGGAGCGACGCATGGCGAGATCGACGGGGGCGATCGCCGCGTAGGCGAGCACCAGCAGGGCGGCGAGCAGCGCGACGCGCGAGAGCGGATCGTCGTCGCGCCGTACGCCGAGCCGTTCGGAGAGCACGACGGCGATCGAGACGCCGAGGAGGACGAGCGCGAGATCGATCGCGGTGCGGCGCACCGGGAAGCGCGCCGCAAGCATCGCATCGACGCGCGCCAACAAGAAGGCGCGTTCGCGGAACGAGTACGCCCGTTCGATCGAGAGCGACGCGAGAATTTCGCGCGTCGCGAAGATGCCGACCGGAACCACGCGATCCATGAGGCCTGCGTAATCGGCCTGCGCGACGCGAATGGGAATCGCCTGCAAACCGAACGAACGCACGAGCGTTCGATTCTCGGTCGTCAATTGCACCGAACGCTCGTGATGCGGCCAGAGGACGGGCACCACGACGACCGGGTAGAGCATGCCCCCGAGGAATGCGGCGATCGCGAGGATCGCCGCCGTCGGAAGGTACCAGCGCTTCGTGCGGGCGAGCAAACGGAAGACGATGGCGAGCAACGCTCCGCCGACGAGCATCGCGGTGATGGTTCCGAGCAGCCATATCCAGAGCCACTCGGCGCCGAGTACTTCGGAGCGTCCGAGCGCGCGGTCGAGTCGGTAACGCGCGTAGTTGGGGATCAGCCCGGCGATGCGAATCGCGGCTGCGATGCAAGCGCCCATCGCAAATTCCGCAGCGGCATCGCCGCGCATTCTTCTGCGTAAGGCATCGCGCAGGCGCGCCGCATTTCCGGAGCTCCACAGGTAGAGCAGCGTGAAAAATTCCGCGACGGTAACGACGATCCAGAGCGGCAAGCGCCAGCGTAACAGGCGATGCGCCGCCGCGCTCCGTTCGGGGTCGAGCAAGTGCCGGATCGGCGTCGCCACGAGCCGGCGATCCGAGACGGCATCGAGTTGCCGATCGAGCGCGTCGGGGCGGTACTCGCGGGCGCAGAGCGCGTGCGGAGCGAGGACGAGTGCGAGGAGGAAGCAGCTCGCGGCGATACGCACGACCCGGGAGGTTAGCGACATAGGCCGGGGCATTCGCCGGGCATCGCGAGCCGCCTAGCGGTAGAGCGCCGAGTCCCGCCCTTCCAGGGCGAAGCTCACCCGGTCCCGCCCTGCGTTCTTCCCCGCGTACATCGCGCGGTCGGCCCGTTCCAAAAGTGCCGCCGCCGTTCGCGCGTCGAAGGGATAGGCGGCGACGCCGACGCTCGCCGTCACGCGTAACGGTATTCCGAAATCGTGCGCGCGCACGGCATCGCAAAACTCCTGCGCTCGTTCGATCGCGAGCGTCTTCGTAATGCCGATCAACGCGGCGCAAAACTCATCGCCGCCGTTTCGCGCTACGAAATCCGTCCGCGCGACCGCGTGCGTGCGAAGCAACTCGGCCATCTGTTGCAACACGCGGTCGCCGACCGCGTGCCCGAACGTATCGTTGACTTCTTTAAAGCGATCCGTATCGACGAACCACAGTGCGACTTTCCCGCCCGCGCACTCTTCGGCGAGCGCGAGCGCGAGGCGTTCGCGAAAGGCGCGCGGAGTGAGCAGGCCGGTCAGTCCGTCGTAGAGGCTCCGCGCGAGATCCCGCTCTCGTTCGCACGCCAGCGCGAACGGCACCGCAATCTCCCCTGCGAGCGCGCAATGACGCTCGAGCGCGCGGCGCGATCGCTGTTGTACGAAGCCGCAATACAATACCGCGATCGGTGCTTCGTTATCGATCAACGGCACCGCGCATCCGCTCCGCTCGGTCGGCAGCAACGGCGACATATCGTTCGAGGTAAAGACGGCGTGCCGCGCGGACCACGCGTGCGCGACCAGCGCGCTCGAGTCATCCAAACGGACGCGCATCTCCACCGCGTGCTCGACATCGTGCCCGAACCGTTGACGGCATCGCAATTCATCTCCAGCCGAGACGAAGAGCAGGATGTTTTCGCCGCCGTTACCATCTTCGAGCGATTGCTCGGCGAAGCTACGAACGACCGCTTCGGGTCCTTCACGGACCGCGGCGAGCGCGGAGCGGACCAAACGCATCCCGTCGAGCCCGTCCGCTACGTTGCCGCTCTCGCGGCGAGCGGGTGCGCTACGATTAGCGAGGGTCGCCAGGAGCGCGAGGGCGTTCCCGAAAAAGATGCTCGTCATGCAGCCTCCGATGCACGACGTTCCCGGCAGCGGGGCGACCCGGACATTTTCGCTCGACGATCTGCGCCGCGCCAATCAAGAAGCGTTACGCCTTCGCGCCGGCGGCGATCTTCGCGGCGCGCTCGCACTCCTCGACACAGCGAGCGAGCAGTCACCTCCGCTCGCCGAGATATTTTCGAATCGCGGTTTTATCGCCGCCGAGCTCGGCGATCGCGAACGCGCGCGCGAATCGTACGCACGCGCCGTCGAACTCGATCCGCACCTGCTCGCCGCACGGCTGGGATACGGCGCCGAGCTCTACGCAGCGGGCGATTTGGAGGGGGCCCGTTCGCAATACCGTCTCGCACTCGGCATCGACGAAGAGAACCTCGTCGCCCATCTCGCCATGTACGAACTCGAACAACAGCTCGGAAATCGATCGAAGGCGCTGGCGCACCAGAAACGCGCGCTCGCCGCACAACAGCTCTTCAGCTCGATCGCGCCGAAGGAGCGGCGGCGCATCCTCGCGCTCTGTGCGCCGGGCGACTGGTTCGCCAATACCCCGCTCGAATATCTCGTCGATCGCGAGACGACGACGCTGCATAAACTTTTTCTCACCTCCCCCGAAAAGCTTTCGGCGCTCTCGCTCCCCGAGTACGACGCGCTCTTCAACGCAATCGGCGAATCGAGCGAAAACGTCGAGATGCTTTTGCTCGCCGAGTTGGTCGCAAAAATGCTCGGCCGCCCGATCCTCAACGATCCCCTCCGCGTTCTCGAGACCAATCGCGTGCGCTGCGCGCGGATCGCAGCGCGGATCGCCGACTGCAACGCACCCGAAACCCTCGAGCGTTCGCGAAAGGCGCTTCAATCTGAGGAGATCGAGCGGCCGACGATCGTCCGACCGGTCGATTCGCATGCCGGAAAGGGTGCGCGCCGCATCGAGACGAGCGCCGAGTTGCAGAGCTATCTCGGCGAAACCCCGGGCGAACGCTTCTTTCTGACGCCGTGGGTCGATTACGCATCGCCCGACAGTTTCTTCCGAAAATACCGCCTCGTCGCGGTCGACCGCGAGATTTTTCCCTATCATCTCGCAATCTCGTCGAACTGGATGGTCCATTATTACAGCTCGGAGATGAAGGCCGAACAATGGATGCGCGACGAGGAGCGCGCCTTTCTCGAAGATTGGCGCGCCGTCTTCCCGGCGGCCGCCGCGACCGCGCTCGAACGCCTCGTGGATTCGCTCGGCCTCGACTACGTGGGATTCGACTGCTCGATCGATCGTGAGGGACGTCTCTTACTGTTTGAAGCGGATCCCGCGATCATCGTCCATCTAACCGACGATCGCGAACTGTTCGCCTATAAATATCAACACGTTCCAAAAATATTTCGCGCGTTCGAGCGCTTGATCGATCGGCAACATGCTCGACCCGCGTGATTGGGAGGCGTTTCGAGCGGCAGCGCACCACGCACTCGACGACGCCGTCGATTTTCTCCGCGACGTGCGCGAGCGCCCGGCATGGCGAGAGATGCCCGAGAGCGCGAAGGAACGGCTGCGCGAAGCATTACCGCGCGAACCGAGTGAGTTCTCGGATGTCTATCGAACGTTCGTAGAAGCGATTCTGCCCTACACGGGCGGAAATATCCATCCGCGCTTTTTCGGTTGGGTTCAGGGCACGGGAACGCCGAGCGGAGCGATCGCCGAGATGTTGGCGGCAACGATGAACGCCAACGTCGGCGGCCGGAATCACGGAGCGGTCTATGTCGAGCGTCAGGTGATCGATTGGTCGCGCGAACTCTTTGGGTTCCCGGGAGAGGCGACCGGCGTCCTGACGACCGGCGCCTCCGAAGCGAATCTCGTCGGCGTGCTGGTCGCGCGCACGCGCGCGCTGGGCAGCGAAGTACGCGAGCGCGGCCTCGATCCGCAACGCACGCACATTACCGGATACGCGTCGGCCGCGACGCACGGATGCGTGCGTCGCGCTTTCGAGATCGCCGGTATCGGCAGCGAGGCGCTCCGTATTCTCCCCACCGACGGGCGGCAACGCATCGATATCGCAGCGCTCCAAGAGCGCATCGCGGCCGACCGCGCGGCGGGCGCGCGCCCATTTCTCATCGTCGCAAATGCCGGCACGGTCGACGTCGGCGCGATCGATCCGCTCGACGAACTCGCGTCGATCGCTCGGCGCGAGGGCTGCCACCTCCACGTGGACGGAGCCTTCGGGGCGCTCGCGATGCTCTCGTCGACCCTACGCGAGCGACTGAAAGGGATCGAACGCGCCGATTCGATCGCCTTCGATTTTCACAAATGGGCGCACGCTCCGTACGATGTCGGCTGCGTTCTGGTGCGCGACGGAGAAGCGCATCGGGCGACCTTCGCATCCGAAGGCCCCTACCTCACGCGCATGACGCGCGGGCTCGCCAGCGCGACCCCGTGGTTTACCGACTACGTTCCGGAGCTCTCGCGCTCGTTTCGCGCGCTGAAGGTGTGGTTCACCCTCAAAGAGCATGGCGCCGATCGCATCGCCGCCGCGATCGAACGGAACGTCGAACAAGCGCGGCGTCTCGGAGCGGCGATCGACGCGGACGCGCGCCTCGAATTACTCGCGCCGGTGGGCTTGAACGTCGTCTGCTTTCGTTATCGCCCGCAAGGGCTCGACGAAGCCGCTCTCGATGCCTTCAACGACGAGCTCGTCATTCGCGTTCAGGAGAGCGGCATCGCCGTCGTCTCTTCAACGAACATCGGCGGAAAACGTGCCCTGCGCGCCTGCTTCGTCAACCATCGCACGACCGAGGACGATATTCGCGTGCTTCTCGACGGGATTCGCGAACTAGGAGAGTCGCTCGCTCGCGAGCGAGCGCTAGGGTAACGGGCGTGCGGGATTTCCCGCGACGCGTCCGCCGGGCTCGATATCTTTCGTTACCACGCTGCCCGCTCCGGTAAGCGCGCCGTCGCCGATCGTTCGCGGCGCGACGATCGAGGTGTTCGATCCGATCGCGACGTCGCGCCCGATTTTCGTGCGGTGCTTTTTCTTGCCGTCGTAGTTACAGGTAATGGTGCCGGCGCCGATATTGCTCTCCTCCCCGATCTCGGCATCCCCGAGGTAGGAGAGGTGCGCCGATTTCGCGCCGCGCTCGTACCGAGAATTTTTAATTTCGACAAAATTGCCGACGCGATTGTCGCCGACGAGCACGGCGTGGCCGCGAACGTGCGCGAACGGTCCGACCGTCGATCCCGAGCCGATCTCGCTCTCTACCACCACGCTCTCGCGCACGGTGACGTCGTCGCCGATTCGTGCATCGGAGATCCGCGCGTGCGGCCCGATCGTGCAACGGCCACCGATGCTCGATTGGAGCGAGATCGAGGTGCCCGGATAGATGACCGTGTCCGCACCGATCGTCAACTCCGGCTCCAGATAGGTCGTCTCCGGATCGATGATGGTGACGCCGGCGAGCATGTGCCGTTCGCAGATACGGCGGTTCATTGCGACACGCGCGCGGGCGAGTTCGCTTCGATCGTTGACCCCGAGCACCTCTTCGAACGTCTCGACCGCGACGGGCAGCGCGTGGCGTCCCGCCGCCGCAGCGTGCGCGATCGCATCGGTCAGATAGTACTCGCGCTGCGCGTTATCGTTGCGCAATTTCGAGACGACGTCGCGCAGATGCGTTTCGGGGAAAGCGTAGATGCCCGCATTCATTTCATCGATCGCCCGTTCGCGATCGTCGGCGTCGCGGAGTTCCACGATCCGTGCGACGCGTTCGCCCTCGCGAACGATCCGGCCGAAGTTCGAGGGCAGTGGCATGCGCGCGGTGACCAACGCAATATCGCGCTCTCCTGCGGCGGCGAGGACGCGAACGAGCGTCTCGGCGCGCACCAGCGGCATATCGCCGTTGGTAACCAAGATGCGTCCGTCGGCGCGCGGTTCCAACGCCTCGAGCGCGACGCGAACCGCATGCCCGGTCCCGAGCTGTTCGGCTTGAACGACGGTGCGAACGCCCAGCGCGCGCACCTCAGGATCGAGTTCGGGGTTCGTCACCACGACGATCTCGTCTATTCCGGCCTCGCGCAATGCGGCGAGCGCATACCACAGCATCGAACGCCCGCATAATTCGTGCAGCACCTTCGGCCGCGCGCTCTTCATGCGCGTGCCCTTTCCGGCCGCCAGCAGAATCGCTCGCACGATCACGCCGGGATCTCCGCGCTCGCGCTCCCGACGTTCTTCCATTCTTCTTGCTCGCGCTTCGAGGGGGCCCCGAGCAGCTCCAAGGCGTGGCGCAGGCGCTCGCGCACGATATCCCGCCCGAGAATCTCCATCGCGTCGTAGAGTGGCACCGAGGTCGGGCTCCCCGTAATCGCGACGTAGAACGGCCGCGTGAGATCGCGCACTTTGATATCGATCGCCGCGGCGACGCGCCGGAAGAGGGCATCGATCCCCGCGCTCTCCCACGAGCGCAAGGTATCGAGTTCCCGCTGCATGACCGCGAGCGCCTTGCGCACGGTCGGCGCGTCGATTTTCCCTGCGACGAGTAACGCCGCATCGTACGTCAATCGGCCGGCAAAGAAAAACGCGAGCAAATTGCCGGTATCGGAGAGCCGCTCGATACGCGGCTGCGCGAGCGCGGCGATGCGCGCGACGCGCTCCGGCGAGAAACCCCACGCTCCGACGCGCGCCGCGAAGGCATCCCCGTCGAGGCGTTCGCGTAGGTAGCGCCCGTTGAGCCAATCGAGTTTCGGCACGTCGAAGACCGGGCCGCCGAGCGAGATGCGATCGAGCGAAAAATGGTCGACGAAGTCCGCGAGCGAGAAGACTTCTTCACCACCGACGGGGCCCGCGGCGAGCAACGCGAGGAAATTCAGCAGCGCCTCGGGCAGGTAGCCCATGCGTTCGTAAAAGAGGATGCTCGTCGGATTCTTCCGTTTCGAGAGCTTGCTCTTATCGGGATTGCGAA
>JAJZVP010000134.1 GCA_021845615.1 bacterium
CGGCAGAATAAGCAACGCGAGATGGATGTCACCGCGACGTTGCTCAATGCGCCGCTCGGCCAAGTCGTCGACGAAGCGACCGCCGCGATGTCGCACGTCACGTTACCGCCGGGATATAGCTGGCAGTTCGGGCAATCGGTGACCGACCAAGCGAATACGTTCTCGAGCCTCGGGCTCATCGTCGCGCTCGCCATCCTGCTCGTCTACATGCTGCTCGCGGCGCAATTCGAATCGCTCTTGCATCCGTTGGTGATTATGCTCGCGGTGCCGCTCGCGAGCATCGGCGTCGTGCTCGCGCTGTTGTTGACGCACCGCTCGTTCGGTCTCACCGCATTCATCGGCGTCCTGATGCTCGTCGGCATCGTGGTGAAGAACGCGATTCTCGTCGTCGAATTTACGAACCGCTTGCGCTCGCGCGGGTTGAGCGCGCGCGACGCGGTGCTGCAGGCGGCGCCGCTGCGCTTGCGGCCGATCGTCATGACGACGCTCGCAACCGTCGGCGGCATGTTGCCGATCGCGATCGGCATCGAACAGGGCAGCCAGACGCAGGCCCCGCTCGGCACCGTCGTTATCGGCGGGTTGATCGTTTCAACGACGCTCTCGCTCCTGGTGATTCCGACGCTCTATCTCTGGGTCGCGCAGCACATCGAGCCGCGCATGCACCGCCGGGGCGGCGGCGAGATCGCCCCTCCGGCGGTGGTTTGTCACGCCGAGTAGAGCTTTGTCACGCCGAGTAGAGCTTTGTCACGCCGAGTAGGCTGCGTAGCAGCCGTATCGAGGCGGCGCGTCATTGTCACGCCGAGTAGAGCTTTGTCACGCCGAGTAGGCTGCGTAGCAGCCGTATCGAGGCGGCGCACGTTCCCTCGATACGCCGCCGAGCCTGTCCTGAGCGAGCGGAGCGAGTCGAAGGGGCGGCTACTCGGGATGACAACGCTCCCTTCTGCCCGCCAACGCGCGAACGACAAGCCTCACGACGTGTAGGGGCGCGCCTCGAAAAGACGAAGTTTCCCGGCCCGGGGAGGACGTTCTATGCGCTCTACGTTCGCACTACTTTTTCTCGCCGCTGCTGCAGCGCTCGTAGCCTGCGGCGGTGGAGGCAGCGGTTCGCTCCCGGCAACCAACCATCCATCGAGCGGTAGCGTCGGCCCAAGCGCCGCGCTCACGTTGCACTTTCCCGCTCCCTCTACCGCGAGCGGCGCGCGCTCCCCGAAGTATCTCTCGTCGAGCACGACCTCGGTAACGATCACCATCACCGCAGTCAACGGCGCCCCGCCGAATCCGACGGTACCGCCGACGACGATTGCGGTCGTTCCCGGGCAAGGCAGTTGCACCGCAGTCGTCAACGGTGGATTCAGCTGCACCGCCACCGTCGGCGCGGTCGCCGGGAACGACACCTTCCTCATTCAAGCCTACGACAGCAGCGGCGCGCTGCTCTCGTCGGGGAGCATCACCGTCGCGGTGAATCCGACGGGAACGACCACGGTCACGACACCGCTCGTGCTCGGGGGCGTCACCGCGAGCACCGCGTTAGTCGAACCCTCGCCGGGGCCGCAGAGCGACGGCTCCGCGCTCACCACAGCGGGTACGTGGGTTCCACCCGCCGACGGCACCGCGCGCACGCTCACCGTCTCCATCGTCGCGAAGGACGCCTCCGGCAATATGATCGTCGGGCCGCTCGCGACGCCGATTCCCATCGCATTGACCGATCCCAGCGGCGGCACGCTCTCCGATACGATCTCGCCGAGCGCGAATGCGAGCGGCACAACGATCGTCGCGGTGCCGGCGACGGTCACGCTGAAATATAGCGGCGCGGCGTTTTACACCGCCGCCTCGCCCGCTCCGGGAACGCTCGCGCTCGGCAGCGGAAGCGGCGCGACGACGGTCGCTATCGCACCGCTGCAAGCGACGTCCTCGATCTCGCTCGCAAACGCGACGGTCGGCATTCCGTTTACGGTGACGGCAACGGAGGCGAATGCAACGACGCTCACCTTCACCGCGACGGCGGCATCATCGGGCGGAACGTTCGAAGCGGCCTGCCCCGGTGCACTTCCGCCGACGACCGGCGCGACGACGCTCTCCTGTTCGACAACGTCGGGAAGCGTTGCATTCAACGTCGCGCCAACCGGGCTGGGCACCGGCGGCTCGCTCGCGATCTCCGACGCGAACGGCGTCGACGTCAAACAGCCCTTCGACGTGACGCCGCAAAGCGGCGGCGGCATCAACGTGCCCCCGCACACCGTGGCCGATTATACCGTTTTCACAACTTCGCCTACGGGGCTTGGTGACGAACTGCTCGGCCTAAGCGCCGGCCCGAACGGAACGCATATTTATTTTACCGAAGGCGCGATTGGCGGCATCGGAAGTTTCGCGCCGAGCGCATGCATTCCGGGAAGCCCGACGAGTTGCGGAATCGTGTCGTCGAGCATCGCCGGTTACAGTAGCCCCTTCCCGCTCTACGTAACTGCAGCGAACGGAGCACTGATGTTCGATGACGACAACTCGAACGCCATT
This sequence comes from bacterium, assembly GCA_021845615.1. Classification (GTDB taxonomy): domain Bacteria; phylum Vulcanimicrobiota; class Vulcanimicrobiia; order Vulcanimicrobiales; family Vulcanimicrobiaceae; genus JABEUX01. Next base: position 2,512 of record JAJZVP010000134.1, read on the forward strand.
TATAGCGCGTCGTGCTCGGGCACTTCGTGCACGGCGACGCCGGTTGGGGGGTCGATCCCGCAACCCGGCCCCTTCGTCGCAAGCTCGTTCGGCCTCGTAAACTTCGAACTCGTCGGAACTCCGCAAGTCTTACAGCCGATCGGTTCGGCCTGGAACGCCTTAAATGGGGTGCTCTCAAATCTTTCGCAGGCGACCATCGGTTTCTCGGGCGAACCGACGGCGACGGGCACGCTCAGCGGCACGGGAGACCCCGGGCTCGAATCCGTCCTCCCTCCGAGCAGCGGATCGATCGTTTTACCGACCGACTTCAAAACGCTCACCTATTGCACGAACACGTCGCAACATTCTACCGACACCGGAACGATCGTCCTCGACGGGCTCGCACTCGGAAGCGATGGTAACCTTTGGGTCGTCGAAAGCGATCGCCGATACATCGCTGCAATTTCACCGGGAAACTGCATCCTCGGCGAATATCCCCTTCCAACGATTACGGGAACTCCGCCCTCGTTTTTTACCGAGCACTATACGGTGATCGCCGGCCCCGACGGCAATCTTTGGGTGACCGATCCGGCGAATAATTCGATCGATCGCGTTACGACGTCGGGCGCCGCGACCGCGTTCGCAATTCCCACCGCTGCAGCCGACCCATTCGATATCATCGTCGGCCCCGACGGAAATCTCTGGTTTACCGAAGCTGCAACGCTCAAGATCGGCGAGGTGGTTCTGCAATGAGACGGATTCGACGCAACATTCTCAAACATCTTAAAAATCTTCGCCGCGAACTCGCGGCATCGGGGCTCGCATTCGCGCTGCTCGCCGGTTGCGGCGGCGGGAGCGGCGCGGGGAACGGCATGCCCTCGCATGCGATACCCGCGGTCGGCGGGAACGGGACGCTCTCGCTTTCGTTGCAGGTTCCCAGCCCGGCACTCCAAGCGAATCGTCGTTCCCCGAAATACGTCTCGCCCGACACCCAATACATCGGCATCAGTTATCTCTCCGGCGTGAACCAAACGTTTACGCCCGCGCAGCTCGAGACGCCGCAGGCGAGCTTCGCCGTGTCGTCACCGAGCGTTTGCGCGATTCAAAGCAACGGTTATCGCTTCTGCTCGGTCGCCGTTTCGTTGGCTCCGGGAACCTATACCGTCGGCATCACCACCTGGGCCGCGCCTCCTACGTCGGGCACGTTCGCCGCAAGCAGCGAATTGTCGCAAGCGACGCTCCCGGGTGAAGTCGTCGCCGCCGGGACCGCTGCAAATCTTGGAAACGCGACCGCGATTAATGCGTCGCTCGACGCGATTCCCGCCGGACTCGCCGTCACGCCGCTGCCCTCGCAAACGCACGTCACGGCGGACGGCGCGACCTACGATATCATCGGCATGTCGCCGGTCGATTTTCTCGTCGAACCCGTCGACGCGGCGGGAAATATCATCGTCGGCCAAGGCGCACCGAGCGTCGCGCTCGCCGCCGACAGCGCACACGACACCGTCGTCACGCCGAATACGGGAAATCCGAACGAGTTCGCCGTTCAAGTCGTCGCGTGGAATAGCTCGCCGCTCTCGCTCACCGCGACGGCGACGCCGCCCGGCGGCTCGGGGCTCGGCCCGACGAGTGCGCTGCTTTCCGTCCAACCAATTCAAGAGCTGTGGGGAAGCTATGCAAATGCGGGGCCGATCGACGGCTTAGCGGGCTTTGCATTGCAGCCGACCTCGGGCGCGACCCTCTACTACGCGCCGCCCTTTACCGGCGCCGGAACGGGCAGTCTCTCCACGCCAATCGATTCCCTCATCGGCAATACCAATGCCGCAGCGCTCAATTTTCAAGGGTCGGTCGTCGATTCGTCTGGGAATATCTGGGTAGCGGATAACGCGACGAATCAGGTCGCCGAGTACGGCCTTCCAACGGGAAGCCAAGGGCTCGCCCCGACCGGTACGCAGCTCGCCTTGACTCTGCCTTCACTCGGCACCACGGGAATCAATCTCTCCGCCGATTCCAGCGGGAACATCTGGCTCTACGATTCGTTCACCGGTTATCTCAATGAGTATGCCGCTGCGAATGGTACGCTGGAAAAATCGGTCTCGGTTTCCAGCTTGTTCGCCGCCGCCTCGCTTTCAACGATCGCCGATATCGAGGCGGTCGATAACGGTCCGCTCGCCGGGGATATTCTCATCGTCGCCAATCAGTTCCAAAATATCTATAGCTCGCTCTTTGCCGTCAACAGCCCATTTGCATCGCCGACGGTGAGCACGCTCTTTGCCGGAACGAGTTCGGCGTCGGTACAGCAGGTCGCGCTCACCCCCTCGGGCACGCTCGCCTGGATGACGCTCGCGAGTTCTTCGGGCAACCCCAGCCTGGTTGCGGCAAACGTCGTTTCAGCGACCTCGCTGGGTCCAACGCTCGGTTCGCTCTCCGCCTTGCATTCCTGCCCCGGAATCTACAGCGGATCCCTCATGGGTTTTAGTAGCGCGCAGCCTATCGCCGCCGCAGCAGATGGCTCGGTCTGGGTCGCGCCCGTTCCGGCGAGCAACGGTACGGCCTGTAATTACGCGCTCTCGGGAACCTCGGTCACTTTTACGGGCGGCTTCGTGCGCGACGCCAGCGACGGCGCGGTCGCCATCTCGATCGTACCGTAGCCACAACCGCTCCGATCCGTTAATCCGATCCGTTAAAAGGAACGTCCACCCCCGCACGACAAATGAGCCTCATCGAAAAAGCCCGTGAGGTTCAC
>JAJZVP010000135.1 GCA_021845615.1 bacterium
GCAACGTCTCCCTAACCTATCCCAACGGGGTACGCGCACTCGACAACGTCACGCTCGAAATCGCGAAGGGGGACTTCCTCTTTTTGGTCGGGAGTTCGGGAACCGGCAAATCGAGTCTCTTGAAGCTTCTCTATCACGACGCCATTCCGACCCACGGCGAGATCGTCGTCGACGGCATCCGCGTCGACAAGCTCCGCGGCGCGCGCGTGGCCTCGCTACGGCGGCACCTCGGCGTCATCTTTCAAGATTTCAAGCTCCTCAACGACAAAACGGTCTGGGAAAACGTTGCTTTCGCGATGCACGTCACGGGGGCGCACACGCGCGAGATCGAGCGGCAGGTTCCGCGCACGTTGGATTTAGTCGGGCTGGCGCACAAGAGCCGCATGTTCCCGAGCGAGCTCTCGGGCGGCGAGCAACAACGCACCGCCATCGCGCGCGCGATCGTCAACAATCCAAAACTCCTACTCTGCGACGAACCGACCGGCAATCTCGATCCCGAGAACACGGCCGAAATTATGGACCTGTTGTTGCGCATCAACACCAAAGGCACCACCGTCGTGGTGGCGACGCACAACCAATCCGTCGTCGATCGGATGCGCAAACGCGTCGTCCGCCTCGAAGACGGACGCATTTTTACCGACGAAGAGCGGGGATTTTATTATCTTGGATTGGGGCAAGGTCAAGTTCTTTCTGGGTGAGGTGGGGCGCAACTTCACGCGCAACGCCGGCATGCAAGCCACCGCGATCGGCACCGTCGCGGTGACCGTCGTTTTATTGGGTCTTTTCCTCTTCGTGCGGCTAACGCTCGCCGGAGTCGGCGATCGCCTGCTCAAGCAGATCGAAATCTCGGTCTATTTCCATACCTCCGCAACGACCGCTCAAGAGAATCATTTGCGCGACGTCCTCCGCTCCGACCGTCGCGTCGCGTCGTTCACCTTCGTTCCCAAGGCGGAGGGGCTCAAACAGTTGCGCCGCCAGACCCAGGGCTCCATCGACGTCTCGATCCTCACGCAAAATCCGCTCCCCGATAAGTTTCGCGTGCGCGTGACCGACCCGTCGGAGGTCGCCGCGGTCGCCGATTCGCTGCGCGGCCAACCCGGCGTCGCAAACGTCGTCTACGGAAAAACGATCGTCGGTAGGTTGTTGCAACTCGGCGTCGTGCTGCGCCGGATCAGCATCGTGCTCATCGTCGCGCTCCTCTTCGTCGCCTCGATCATCATCTCGAATACGATTCGATTGACGGTCTTCGCACGTCGTCGCGAAATCGCCATCATGCAACTCGTCGGCGCGACCGCCACCTACGTGCGCATGCCGTTCGTCTGCGAGGGCGTGTTGCACGGATTGATCGGCTCGCTCGTCGCACTGGCGATTCTCGGCATCGGCAAGGCCGCGCTGTGGTCGAAGCTGGCGCTCGCGTTGCCCTGGCTCGAACTCAACAGCGCGCACGTAGCCCTGGCGCCGATCGCGCTCCAATTACTCGCCGTCGGCATCGCTATCGGCGCCCTCTCGTCGTGGTTTTCGATCGGCCGCTACCTGCGCACATGAGCCGTACGACGGGAGCACCCGGACACACGATTCTGGTCGTCGACGACGACGAGCAACTCCGTCGCGTTATCTCGACCAATCTCGAACTCGCCGGCTACAACGTCGAAATCTCCACCGATGGCGAAGACGCGCTCGCCCGCGTCGAAGATGCGCTTCCCGACCTGATCTTGCTCGACGTGCGCATGCCGGTGCTCGACGGCTTCGCCACGGCCCGCCGTTTGCGCGCCCACCCCAACCCGACGGTCGCGTCGGTGCCGATCGTCATGCTCACCGCACGGGGGGAGCCCGAAGATAAGATTCTCGGCTTCGAAGCGGGCGCCGACGATTACATCACCAAGCCGTTCGGACCGGCGGAATTACTCGCCCGCGTCCGCGCGCGCATCGTGCGCCACGAGGCCGATTCGTCGCTCTCGCCGCTGACGCGCTTGCCGGGAAACATCTCGATCGAGGCGGAGCTTCGGCGCCGCATCGCCGGGGAACAACCGTTTGCCGTGCTCTATCTCGACCTCGATAATTTCAAAGCCTTCAACGACGCCTACGGCTTCGGGCGCGGCGACGACGCGATCGTCATGCTCGCCTCGATCTCGCTCGACGCCGTGCGGCGGCGGGGAAATCCGGGCGACCTCCTCGGGCATATCGGCGGTGACGATTTCGTCATTCTCACCACCGCGGAGCGCTGCGACGAAATCGCGGAGGTCATCCTCGAAGAGTTCGACGAACGCGTCGGCTCGCTCTATTCCGAGAAAGATCGTCGCTCCGGCTTCGTCGAAACGCACGACCGGCGCGGTTCGCCGGTGCGCGTTCCGCTGATGTCGGTCTCCATCGCGGCGCTCTCCAACGAACGCCGCAAACTCACCGATTACGGCCAGATCGGCCTCATCGCCGCCGAATTGAAATCCTATGCGAAATCGATCGAAGGCTCGGCCTACGTAAAGGATAAACGACGTACGTGAAGCGCCTTTCTTCGTGCGCGCTTGCCGCAGCGATGTTGCTCTCGTTCCTCGGAGCGGGGCATTCGCAGATTCAAACGCGCATCCAACAAGAACGCATGAAAGCCGGCGGGCTCGCGAAGAAGCTCCAGGCGAAGCGCGCGCACCTCAACGCGGTCGCGGCGCGCGTGCAGAGCCTGAAATCGCAACTCGCGCAAACCAACGCCGAGATGTCGAGCGTGCGTTCGCAACTCGGCGCGCTCTCCGCGCAAGCGCGCTCGCTTCAGGCGCGCATTTCTTGGAACTCCATTCAATTGGCGGCGGCGCAGAAATCGCTCGCGTTTCAAGACGGTCTGCTGCGCAAGCGCTTGGTCGGCATCTACGAATACGGCGAACCCGACTATTTGAGCGTGCTGCTTTCGGCGAGCTCGTTCAGCGATTTCGTCGAACGCTGGCAAGACTTACAATTGCTCATCAAGGCGAACGAAAAGGCCGTCATCGCGCGGCGCGACGCCGAGCGAAAGGTCGCCACGGTCCAACGCGATCTCCAACGCATGCAGATCGCCCTCCAAGAACAACAGCAGGCGCAACAGCGCGCGCAGAACCGGCTCGCCGCCCTCGCCGCCGAGCGCGGCAACCTCGTCGCCGTCGCCGACCAGCAACGCCGCAGCGCCGCAGTGGAAGTGGCGACCTACGAAGAGCTGACCGCAGCCGAAGAGGCGCGCCTCGAAGCGCTCATCCGCCGTCGGCAGGCCGAGATCGCCGCCGAAGAGGCCGCGCGGCGCCGCGCCGCAGGCATCGCCGGGAACGCCGTCGCGCCGCACGGGCCGATCCACTTCACCTGGCCGGTGACCGGCATCATCACCTCGCCGTTCGGCTGGCGCAAGAATCCGTTCGGAAGCGCGCCGGAGTTTCATACCGGGCTCGATATCGCCGCCCCGATGGGCACCACGATCACCGCCGCGGCCTCGGGGACGGTCATGATGGCGCAATGGTACGGTGGGTATGGTAAATTTATTCTCATCGACAACGGTGACGGCTACTCCACTGCATACGGCCATCTCTCGGCGTTTTACGTGACCGCGGGGCAGCATGTGAAGCAGGGGCAAGCAATCGGTGCGGTCGGTACGACCGGATATTCGACCGGACCGCATCTTCACTTCGAGATCCGCATCAACGGAAAACCCGTCGATCCCGCCCCGCGCCTTCCGTAAGGCTTTCTTCCCTCTCGCCTGTAGAAACCGAGTCTCCGCTTGAACGACGCGCCAACCCCTCGCTCCCACCGCCTGCTGATCGCACTCATCGCCGTTATCGCCCTCGTTGCGGTGGCGTGGGTCGGCCTCGCACGCCTCCGCTCCGCGCGCGAAGCGGCGCGGCTCGCCGCGCTCCCCGGGGCGCAGACGCTCGCGACCGGCTTCGGCGATGTCGAGAGAAATTATTACGAACCGATTTCGGCTGCAACGTTGCTGCTCGGCGGCGAGAAGGGGGCTGCCGCTTACCTGCACGCGCACGGCATCGCCAAACCGGCGCCGATCGCGATCGCGCCGACCGGCGACCCGGTGCTCGACGGCGAGCATCTCGCCGACGCGCTCGACGCCGCGTTCCGCCTCGACGCACCGCATTTGAAAAAGGCCTCGCAACGCGAATTGGTCGATGCGGCGTTGGGCGGCATTCTCGCCGCTCCGCACGATCCGTACACCGTCTACCTCCCGCCGCGACAGTGGAAGCAACTCGATGAGAGCCTCTCCGGCGGAGATTTCGGCGGAATCGGCGTCTATATATTCCAACTCCGCGACGGGCGCATTTTATTGCAGCCGCTTCCCGGGCTCGCCGCATCGAAAGCGGGGCTCACCTATCCCGCGATCCTCTCCTCCGTCGACGGAAAATCGGTCGCGCACGTCGCCACCGATATCGTGCAACGTTGGATTCGCGGCCCGAAAGGCAGCACGGTGCGCTTGCAAATCGCGCCGTTCAACAAGCCGACGCAGAAACGCGAGCTCTCGATCGTTCGCAATATCGTCATCGTTCCGACCGTCTATTCGCAGACGATCGACGGCTTCGGCTACATCCACCTCAGCGAATTCGGTGCGAATTCCGCGCACGAAATGCGCAAGGCGTTGCTCGCCCTCAAGGCCAAGCACGTGAAGGGCTACATTCTCGATCTGCGCGATAACGGTGGCGGACTCGTCGAGCAGGCGGTGAAGATCGTCAGCAACTTCGTTCCGAGCGGCCCCATCGTCTTTACGATCGATCGAAACGGCACCAAGGTCGAGAGCGAAGCGACCGGCGATGCGATCGCCGGGCTCACGCCGCTCGTCATCCTCGTGAACAAATTCACCGCGAGCGCCGCCGAGATCACCACCGGCGCCCTCCAGGATTACCACCTCGCAACGGCGATCGGAACGCGCACTTACGGCAAGGGCGTCGTCCAGCAACTCTACCTACTTCCGCAGGGAGGAGCCTTAAAAATCACCGTGGCCCGCTACGTCACCCCCCTGAACCGGGATATCAACCATAAGGGGCTCCAGCCCGATATCGTGGTCGACCAGCCGGTCGATATACCCTTCGGCAGCCCGCAAGACAAGCAATTGCAGGCGGCCCTGGCACGTTTGAAGGCGCTGACGCGTTCTAACAAGCGATGAAACGACGGATTCTCACCGCGGTCGCCGCCCT
>JAJZVP010000136.1 GCA_021845615.1 bacterium
CGATCTACGCCGACGTAGCCGCAACGCTCGACGATGAGATTCCGGCCCTCGCCCTCCTTCCGCATGCCGTAGCGCGCACGTTCTCGCTCGCAATGCAGCCGCGAAACTTCGGGCGGATGTGTCTGTTACTCGCAGCGCAATTCGGTCTCCAAGCAATCCTTTTAGAGCTCGCCCTACTGCTGCCGCACGGCACGCGCGCCGATGGAACCTTAGTGCTCGCCATCGTCGCGCAGGTCGCGCTCGCGGCAGTGACCGCACGCACGTTCGTCGAAGCATCCGCCTCGCATCCATGAAACGAATCGTCGCCGCGCTTTTCTCGGTTCTGTTGCTCGGCGCAAACGCGAGCACGCAATGCTCGTCGCCGCTCTCGCGCTTCCACGGTGAGGACGCCTACACGATCGACGGGCGCAACGTGATGACGGTGCTCTACGACGGTACGCAGAGCCTGCGCGTCAGCCCCGACGGGGGCGACCTCCGCTTCGAAAACGTCATCCATTACACGAAGCAGCTCGGCTCGCACGTCCACAAAAAAACCGCGCGCGTCGTTCGCTTGCTCACCCCCGATCTTCGCGAGATTCGCACCTCGCTCAACCAAGACGAGGACTCGCTCTCACTCCTCGACCAGCCCTTCGCGGCGCGTATCGACGCGAAAACCCTAGCAGCACTCGCCGGGCTCCAACAAGCGATTCCGTTTACGGCATCCTCACCGCTGGGCGGAGCACCGCTTCACGGCACACTACGCAGCGCCGGCATGCCAAAACGGGCTCCCGCCGGCGGCGTTCGCGTTGCATTTACCGCGTCCGGGCCGATGCGTGGGCCGCTGCCGGAGCTACCGACCGCGAGCATCGATGGCCGGATCTCGCTGGTGGGAACCGCCGAATACGACGCAACCGGCGCCCTCGTTCGCCTGCGTAGCCGCCTGCAGATTCACGGCGTCCTCGCCGCTTCGGGGCAGAGCGGCCCGATCGAGATTCTTTTCGTGCGACGTTTCGCGCCCGATTGTTCGCCGGCCGCAACGCCCGCCGCATCGCCGGTTCCGACGCCCTCGCCGTAAACGGCTTCGCCTGACGAGGAGCGAGGCACCCCGTTCGGTCTCGGCCGGTGCTGTAACTCGGGGAGTGCCTTTTGCACCGCCTCCTGCGGGCGCGGCGCGTTCGCCGCGGCGTGACACTATGCGCTATCGGATTTCGTGCCCGCGATTATCACCATACCGTTGCGCCCACAAACGGGAGTTTGAGGAGATTGGTGCTCTCCTAACGGTCGTGCCAGGAAGAGCTAAGCGCTCGTATCGATTCCGGTCAGCGAGCCGCGGGCACTTGAAGAACGCGGCTCCCAACGTTGCAGCTCGCGCGCCGCAGAACGACGGTTGATCTCGATACTCCGAAATGAGACTAATTCGGACTTGTTGCGTAACCATTTTGTAGCAAACGAGGCGATCGAAGCAACCGTCGCAGTCTCAAGCGGTTGCAAAACGGTCGCCTCTCCAACCGGTGGTTCGATGGTGAATGAGTGCGGCCGATCAGTTTCCGTGCGGGTATAAACACGGAAGGATTGGAACGGAGAACTGGGGATAAAGACGATTTCTTCGCTCGACCTGCTACGCTGCCGAGCGAAGAAATCCCACCCAGCGGTCAGAACGGCCGCTTCAACGAGAAATTGCCCAAGAAATGCGATGGTTTGTTGCGTGAGTAACTCATGAGCACCCTCTACCGCTTCGTTGCGCCATATAACATCCGTGGTAGGGCGATCGCGCGCGAGGACGCGTAACGCAAGCATCGCGCCGACGCGGGCGATTACAATGTCTCCCTCGTCGGAGCGCAGTTGTAATCGAATCGAGGAAATCCACGGCAAGAGCGTACTTTTCACGTCAGAAGCTAACCGGCATATTCCCTGTGTGAACGCGATCTATGAAACCCCATGCAACGCCGATTGACGCAAGGACAACGACGGTGATGACGAATGGGATGGGACGTCTCAAAGTTGTCATAAGCCCAAAAATTCCTTCGAGAAGCGTGCTGACGAGAATAACGGGTAGCAGATAAACTGCTATAGGAACGATGGCCATGAGCAGGAGGGCAACCGGGCCGATTAAGAGATCCCGGATGACCGCCCAAATTCCTGAATCTACGGGAATTAGCTCGTTAAGGCGCCAACCCGATCTTACAAACGGCTCGATCCAATAAAACGCTGCATTGTAAGACCAGAACAGAAAAACCGTGAACAACGCAGCAAATAGGTTCCCCTTCAGGTAGTTCCTCATAAGTGAAGGTCGCTTTTGCAGCATTGTAATGGCATCACGACCCTACCCGTTGGGTCCGTACTGCAAAGAATTAAATGGCTGGTTCGCCCCTGGAAGTGACACAAGCGGCCCAATGGGGCCCTGGTTGTAGGAGTTCATAGTAGTAAGCGCTGACGAGGCGCCAGCCCAATTTAGAAGGCCAGACATGAATGAGTTACTGTTACTCGTCGCGCCCCCATATATATCTGAATTGTTCATATCGAAGTAGTTGGCACCTGTTATCAACTGGTTAGCGAACTGCGCGAATGCCTCACCTGATGGCACGGACACGTTCACAATTCCCTCGCCAGTATTGGTGCCGTTGTCGCCCGTGTAATTTTGCAGCACGACGGCCGATCCTACACCGGATCCAAAAGCCTCCGATGGGTCAGAAGGTCCGGCTTCGATGGTGATCGACTGCCCAGAATTGGTTGAGATAACGAGGTAGAGATGGTCTGCGGTTACGGTTTTCGCCGGTCCGTTGTCAACAGTCCGCTCGTAAAGGGTGACCTTGCCTGTGGCATTAGCGGCGACTTTTTGATGGATTAAATGCGACGCGCGCATCTCACGATTCACCACGAGGCCAATGGGGCCGCCGGGGCCTTTATGGATATTGAGCGGCCCGCTATCGGTGGCTATGTTCATCCCGTCGATGCCACTACCGGACATTCCGTTGTTGATTGGTGGGTTCGACGGAAACGTTCCGATCGGGCATATGGGCTGGCCCGTGGGATCGCCTGGCGTGGAGGAGCAGGCGCCTATAGCTGACATTTTCCTGTGATTCCTTTCAAGAAAACGTTGTGTCGTTTTGTGTACCTCCGGGCCTGATCCATCAGGCCAGGGGCGTGCGCTGTCCGCTGCGCCGCGCAGCACGCGGCGATAAGCGGCCCGGCATTCAACGACGCCCCGGCACTCTTACCAGAGATTTACACAGCGTGCGCCGACGTTTGTCGGCCACCCGGCGAAAGCGCACAAACGCCAATTTGTGGCATTTCACAGGCAACCAAGGGTAAGAACGTCCGTTCGGTTCGCGATGCTTTGTCGCGAACGACGCGTGACGCTGCGCGTACGGGGTGGAGTTTCGTGTTGCTCGCGGGGATTGCGCAAGGCGCCCGGCCGGGTCACGGCCAGCGCGGGCACAGGGCCCACAAGAGATCGACGTTCACGGCGTCTTGGTCGCGCAAAAGGATTAAACCGCAAGCCACCTTCGTGGTTCGTGGGTGGCGCCGATTCCCTCAGCATCGCGCTCGAAAACTCGAAACGAGGGAAACCTACCCGCTCGCCGTGAAACCGTCCTTCGGGCCGCGGCGGTTGGGAGGATCATATGATTGCCTACGCGCCGCCGATGAGGGAGATTCCGTTGCTACCTGCGGTCGGGAGGGCGCGAGTTTCGGGCGATGGCTCGCCTGCGACTGCCTCGGCATTCATCCCGAGCACCTCGACCTTCGATCGCATCGTCGGCGATTACCAGCGGCGCCTCTACGGCTTCGCCCTGCGCATGACGGGCAATCGCGAAGATGCCGAGGAGATCGTCCAGGATGCGTTCGTGCGCGCATTTCGCGCGCTCGGGAAAATGGGCGAGGAGCAGCGGCGCGACCTGCGTTTGCAGCCGTGGCTCTATACCATCGCCCTCAACGTCACGCGCAATCGTCTCCGGAGCAAGAAACCCCCGAGCGTCGCCATCGACGCACTCGCCGATCCCGACGCGCTCCTCCGCGATGCCGGCGATAAGCCGGTGCAGCCCGAGACCGTCGTCGAACGGAACGATGAGGTCGCGATGGTCGAGCGGGCGCTGCTCTCGCTTCCGACCCATTTACGTGCGGCTGCAACGCTGCGCTTTATCGACGGGCGCAGCCATCCCGAGATCGCCGAGATTCTCGGCCAGCCGATCGGAACGGTGAAATCGCACGTCCACCGCGCGGTGCGCATTCTCCGCCGGATCCTCGGCCCGCAGTTGGGCCGTTTCGTTAAAGAGACCGATGAGGAGTTGACCGATGCGTTGTCGTGATGTGGACGCGATGTGGGACGAAGTCCGCGGCGAGGGGACGGCGACGCTGAACGAGGCGGTCCACACGCACGTGGATGCCTGCCCGACCTGCAACGAGGCCTACCGCCAATACGAGGCGCTCGCGCACACGCTTCAATCGCTTCCCGATCCCGAACCGACCTGCGACCTCGCCCGAAAAGTCGTCGAGCATATCGCACAGCTCCAGCGCCGCGAGCGCCTCGACCCGGTGCACCTCGCACACGTCGATTCGCCGATCGGGCGCCTCTACGTCGGGCACCGCGAATCGCGGATCGCCTATATCGGCATCGATCTCGGGGAGGCGTTCGAGGAGGTCGCCGCTCGCGTCGAACGGCGCCTGCGTCGCCCCGCCGACCGCGCCGAACTCCCGCCGAGCCTGCGCGCGACGATCGAGAAGTTCTTCATTACCTGGCAGGTCGATACGTCGCAGGTCGATGTCAGCGACCTGACGCCCTTCGAACAAGCGACGCTTCGCGCGACCGTCGAGATCCCGCCGGGGGAGGTCCGCTCCTACGGCTGGCTCGCCAAACAGATCGGCCGCCCCAGCGCGGCGCGCGCGGTCGGACGCGTCATGGCGCGCAACCCCATCCCCATCCTGGTTCCGTGCCATCGCGTGGTCGATGCGACCGGCGCGTTGCATCGCTACGGGTACGGCGTGGAATTCAAAGCCCGCCTGCTCGCGATGGAAGGCTACCACCCGGCGCACTGAGAGCGCCGCACGCGTAAAAACCAGGGAACGGCGCGCCCGGCGCTAACCTACAATGCCGTGAGCAATCGCGTGCTCGTCACGGGCTTCGAGC
>JAJZVP010000137.1 GCA_021845615.1 bacterium
CCCGCCATGGCGACACCTTCTTCTCCGTCGACGGCCATCACGACATCGTAACCCTTACGAAGTAAGCGCCGCGAAAGCATATCTCTGTTCATTTCGTTATCTTCGATAATCAGCACTTTCACTTGCGGTACTCCATCGATGCATACTCCAATTCAGCGATCGTGATTACAATCGATAATGCGTGCAAGGCGGCACGAGCAACCGACCTATTGAGCGCCCCACAAAATCCATATGCTCTGCTGGAGCAGGCATTCCTATTCCGTTGAAAAGAATGCCTTCGCAACCGGTACGTTCATCACGTACAATTGGGTACTTTGTATCATTGCATCTATGAACACGGTAGGCGCTTGCTACGATATTATTTCGCTTGCTTTCCGGTGGAGCGACACCATGAAGCCGCTATCGGGACGGCGCTGCCGAGAGCGCCGGAGCGAACGTTCGAGTGTGGCTAGTCGTGCAGGATGACGTTCAACAACGAGCTGTGGACGTGCATCTTTCCGTTGTATTCGATAAATCCTAATTTGCGAAATTTATTCAAAAAGAAGCTCACGCGCGATCGCGTCGTCCCGATCATTTCGGCGAGGACTTCCTGGCTGATGTCGGCGATGATTTCTTGCGGCTGTCCGGGCTTGCCGAAATTCGCCAGCAATAATAAGATGCGTGCCAAGCGCTTTTCGCTTGAATTGAAGAGCTGATCGATGAGATCTTCTTCGACGCGAATGTTGCGGGTTAATAAATGCTCGATAAAGCGGGCGGAAAACACCGGTTCTTCGTGCAGCGTTCGCGTCATTGCCGCCTTCGACACTTTGACCAACGAACAATCGGCCAACGCCGTCGCGCTCGCCATACGCCGTTGCTGCGCGGTCAAGCATCCTTCGCCGAAGAAATCGCCGGCCTTAAAGACCGCGATAACCGCTTCCTTACCGGCGGGCGAGAGCACCGAGAGTTTGACTTTCCCGCCCTGCACGTAATAGACCGAGTCGGCGAGGTCGCCTTGTGCGAAGATCTCGTCGCCTTTCGTGTAGGACTCTAGCGATCTACCCGCGCCCATGACGGCGAAGAATTCTTCGGATGAGAACGGAGACTCCGCTTCGCCGTCTTTTTCGGGCGGCGTCCTAGGTATTTTTTTCATCGGACTTTCAATCTACTGGTGCTTCCCAAATATAGCACTCGCTCGCGTGTTGCGCGACCGTCGGCTGGGATACTCGGCAAGGGGGGGGGCGTGGCGACGACCCCGCTTGCATTCGCTGCGGGCCGTCGCCTGTGAGACGGAATGGGCGGGGCCGTCGTGGCTCCGCGCCTTAATTGCCGCCGGGGTTGGTGATGAGCGCCCCCCCGGCGATGGGGATTGAGACGGCGCCATCGCCCAGGGTGGTGCCACCTGCGAGTGCTCGGCCAGTGAAGGTCGACGCATTGATCGTGATCGATGAGTAGGCGAGAACGTTCCCGTAGAAGCTCTGCCCGCCCAACGTTGCCGAGCTGCCAACCTGCCAGTAGATGTTACAGGGGCTGGCACCATTTATTAATAGAATGTTTCCGCTGGTTCCGCCATTGAGGGTGGTCGTCAGCGTCGACGCCATCTGGAAGATGAAGACGCTATTGTTGTTTCCGGCTCCATCGAGCGTGAGGTTTCCCGCCGCGATGGAGAGCGAGGAGGCCGACTTGTAGACTCCCGGAGGGAGCGTGCCCGTCGGATAGCCAGGCGAACTCGCCTGCGAAAGATCCCCCGCGACGGTCGCCGTGGCGGCCACTCCAGCAGCGGTGTTATATGCCGTCGTCAGAGCATTCTCCGCATTGAGCGGCACGGCAGCGTTGGTGTTATAGCCCGCTGCGTAGATTGCGTTGGTTCCGTCGGTATCGGTACCCGGCGGGTAGAAGCCCGTCACGGCAGTTCCCGGCGAGACGCCGATGAGATCGTCGTTCACGCTGCCGGTGACCGCGCCCGCAGCGTACCCCACGTTCGTGAGACCGACGTTGGAAATCGTTGAACCCGCAAGCAGTGCGAAGGGTGCGAGTGCCGGCCCGAGCGTTATCGAGTTGACGCCGCCTTGGGTACACGAGAGCGCTGCGGGGGTTGCGGTCGGGATCGGCGTAGGGGTGGGTATCGGCGTCGGGGTGGCTCCCGGGACCGGCGTTGGCGTCGCGCCTGGAATCGGCGTCGGCGTCGCAACCGGTGGCGGATTGTACGCCGGAGCGTTACAACTCGGGCACCCGCTACCGCCGCATGCGGCGAGCAGGGTGAGGGAGAACGCCGCGGCGAGCAGCCGGACGTGGAAGAAACGAGTGAGATTCAACATATTCATACGACTCCTGAAGGCTTAAAACTTCACGCCGAGCCCGATATACGGGCCGTTGTGCGTCTGACCGATCGGAGCGTTTTCTTTGGCGGCGTACTGATCGGCACTGAACCCACCGTAAAGATAGACTGGGAAATGGCGGAGCACGAGAGCGACGCCGATATCGAGTTTCGTTATCTGATATTGCTGGTGGTAACTCCGCCCGAAATTCGAACTCGTCGGGCTCATCACCGTGTAGTTTCCGCTCGCATTGGGATAGTAGAACGCGGATCCGTAGAGGCTCAGCCCCGGCGTGAGATTGGGAAGTTTTTCAACGCCAGCGCCGATACCGGTGAGGCGCGGATACCCGTAGTTGTTGCCGGTGCTCAAATACCCGAGACCGACGTACACAAGCGGCTTCGCCACCTGGAGCTCTAAACGAACGTCGAGCGTCCGCTGCTGGGCGAGAAAGACCGGCGTGATCGCTGTGCCGCCGTCGATGGTTGCGAACTGCGTGTAGTGGTTGCCGTACGCATCGGCGATTTGGCTGCTGGTGAGATAGAACTCTTGGCCGTAATTCACTTTCACGGCGATCGGCGAATGTTTGAACTTGTAAACGCCGGCGGCGAGGTAGGATGACGGGCAATAGCCACCGGCCACAAACTCGTTGTGATTCTGCGGCATCCACGCTGCGACTTGGACGAAACCGTTGTAGCCCGTCGGCGCGGGAACCGGCGTCGGCGACGCGGTCGGCGTCGGTGCGGCGGTCGGTTCTTCGGTGGGAACCGCGGTTGGCTCCGCACTCGGCATCGGCGTCGGCGTAATGTAGCGCACGACGACGATCTGCCGCCCCGGAACCCATTTCACATAGGCGCCCATCGCCTCGGAGAGCACGCGCACCGGCACGAGCAAGATGCCGTGGTAGAGCACCGGCGGCACGTCGAGCGGGCGCGTTTCGCCATTAATCACCACTTGGTGCACGCCGAGCGTGACGGAGATGCTGACGCCGGGCTTGACTGCGGTAAAGGTTTTGCCGTCGCTCGAGACCGAGACGGTCGCACCCATTTGCTCGAACATACTACGAAGCGGGACGTAGATGTGGCCGTCCTTCACGATTGCCGCGAGGACGCGGTTCCGCTTGAGAATATCGGGGCGCGCGTAGACCGTGTGGTCGTTATAGAGGATCGGGTATGCACCCGAGGGGGGAGCTCCGAAGCCCGACGGGTCCGTCGCGGCATGCGCCACGGTACCGAGAGCACAGAGAAGCAACGCAGAGAGCGAGGCAATGGCGAGCCGATGGAGCCGCGAGGCCTTCATCGAAATGGGTAGGGGAGGGCATGTTTCCATAAGGCCCATAGTGTACCGGGATCGAGAGCGCGCCGTCTGAGCAATACAGAACAGCGACGGGAACCTTTGACGGGGCTCTCCCGTTGTGGCAGAGTGAGAAGAACGTGAGAAACCGCCTCCACCTTCGCCCCTCAGCAACGACAAATGCAGGCATTCGATTGCTTGCGTTGCTTGCGTTTGGGCTGCTGGGAGCGGTCGGCGCGCACGCGCTCGTTTTCGGAAACGGGCACCAAATCGGCGGCGGGCTGCACGGCCAACTCATCGATATCCTTTTCGGAGCGAGTGCGTTCGCCGCGCTCGTCGTCGTGGCGAAATCGCTCTGCGGCGGACGACTCTGTGCCGACGGTGGAGCGCTCGCTGCGACGTTACGCTCGGCACTTCCCTCGTTGCGCGCGACGCTTCTCTCCTCTGGCGCCTGGTTTGCGGCCATCGAATCTTGCGAGCGCGCGCACGGAATGCCGATTTTCGCGATCCTCTTCGCCATCGTCGCCGTCTGCGCGCTGCTCGTCGGCGGCTCGCACCTCGCCGTCCACGCCCTTCGTGCCGCGCGCCTACTGCTCGTTGCCTCGCTCGGTACGCAGGGATCGCCCACGCTGTCGCCACGCCGCTCCGCGCCGCAGCGGCAGCGCGCCCGCTCGGTCGCGCTTCGGCGCCACCTTTTTTCCCGGCCACCTCCCGTCACGGCATAACCTCGCGCGCGAACGCGCGCGAGGATACCGCCATTTCGTTCATTCGTTCTTCTGACGGGAGTTTTTCATGTCGTTCTTCCAACGTTGGGGCGCGTGCCTCGCGATCGTTCTTTTCTCTATTGCCCTGCCGATCGCGGCAAGGGCCTCGACCACCGGCGAAATTCGCGGGACGGTAACCGCACACGGCAAGCCGCTCGCCGACGCGCACGTTATGCTGATGGGCGAAGGGCGCCATTACATGCGCATCACCGGTAGCGATGGGTCGTTCACGATCTTTCGCGTCCCATTCGGGCACTATCGCTTGATGGCGATGCGCGTCGGTCTGGCGATGCAATCGCGCGAGATCGATCTCCACAGCGGGGAGGTCCTCCGGCTTCGGATCGCGCTCCACCATCTCGCGACCATCATCGTCACGAAGGTCGTCGCGAATCAGAGTGCCTCCGGAACGCCGGTCGCATCGACGACGATCGATCGCGCGCAAATCAAGACGTTGCCGACGAATAATAGTTTGAACAGCATCGTGCAAACCGTTCCCGGCATCGTCGCCTTTTCGTACAACGAACCGGTCGCCCACGGCTTTCACGGGCTCACCTACGAGATCGACGGCGTCCCTCTTCCCCAAGGTACCTCCTCGAATTTCTCGGAGTTGATCGACCCAAAAAATGTTTCGTCGGTCGAGGTGCTCACCGGCGCGATGCCCGCGGAATACGGCGGCAGCCGCATCGGCGCGGTCGTCAACATCGTTACGAAACGCCTGC
>JAJZVP010000138.1 GCA_021845615.1 bacterium
GAGATCGCGGCGCTCGCCGCATTTCTCGGTTTCTCGCTCGCGGCGTACATTCGCCGCGAAGAACTCGGTTTCGAAATTCTCCGGCACGGGGTCGGGCGCGCGGCGTTGCTCTTACTCGTCGCGGCGTTCGTGCCGCCGCACGCGTTACAATCGTGGAACTTCCTGCGCTTCTCGGCGGTCACCATGGCGGTTGCCGCCGCCTACCAGCTCGCCTTCGCCGCACCGGTATTGGCGATCGCGCGCAACGTCTCGATCCGCCAGACCGTGCTGCGCTTCGCCCGCACGCGCGGGCTCTGGCTCTCCTTGGCGATCGTCACGCTCTGGGCGACCGTCGACCGATGGGGTTTCCTCACCGGCGGCGCGGCACTCGGCGTCGCACTCTGGCTGCCGCTCCCCTACCTCGCGTGGCTGCGATGGAACAACGATCGCCTGAGCGGAGAGCTCTCTCGGCTCAAACTCGTGCGCGAGGCGGTCGCCGCGATGCTCGCCGCGCGCGACCCGCTCCCGCAGATGCGGAGCATTCTCGGATCGCTACGTCGCGCGCTCGTCGACGAAACGCTCGAAATCGTGACGCGTACCGACAATAAAAAGAAATGGCAGACCGTCGCGAGCCTCGGCCCGAGTATCGGCGAGGATGCCGCGGCGTTACGCGCGCGGCTGCTCGCCCGGCTCCCCTCCGCCGAGCGCGATAGCGCGAAGGCCAGCGTCGGCACCGCGACGATCTCCGTCTACGCGATTCGTGCTGGCGAAGCGTTGGCGGGCGCGCTGCTCGTGCACCGCCGACGCGACGATATCAGCTCGCGCGAGCACCAACAATTCTATCAGGCGGCGCGCGAGTTGGCCCCCTTACTGATCGATCTGCAAAGCATCTCCGAGGCGCACAACGCCGCGAATACCGATCCGTTGACCGGCGTCTACAATCGGCGCGCCATCCTCGAACGTTTGAACGCGTTGGTCGACGACGCGCGGCGCGGCGCGGTGCTCATGCTCGATATCGACCGCTTTAAAGATATCAACGATCGCTTGGGGCACGCCGCCGGCGACGGCGTGTTGCGGCGCGTCGCCGACGAAATTCGTGCGGCGCTGCGCCTCGAAGATGCGCTGGGGCGAATCGGCGGCGAGGAATTTCTCGTCGTGATGCCCGACGCGCCGCTCGATATCGCCGTCTCGATCGGCGAGCGTATCCGCGCCGGCGTCGCGCGCTCCGACGGTGGCGACGGCCGGCCGCCGGTGACGATCAGCATCGGCGTCGCAACCGTGCGCGGGCACGATCGCCCCGCGGAGTTGCTCGCGCGCGCCGACCGCGCCCTCTACGAAGCGAAGCGACTCGGGCGCAACCGACTGGTGGAAGAAGAGCGGAGCGCGTGATCGACACGCACGCGCACGTTCACGATGCGAAATTCGACGAGGACCGCGAGGCGATGCTCGGCCGCGCCCGCGCCGCAGGCGTCGATCGCATCGTCACCGTTGGATGCGATCTCGCCGATAGCGAACGCGCGTTGCGGTGCGCTCGCACCTACGGCCTGCAGGCGAGCCTCGGTATCCACCCGCACGAAGCGATCGACGCGCCGGAGCGCATCGACGAAGCGTTCGATCGGCTCTTCGATCCCGCAATTCACGTCGCCGTCGGCGAGATCGGGCTCGACTATTATTACGACCATAGCCCGCGCGACGTGCAACGGCGCGTCTTGCGCGAACAGCTCGCGTACGCGAAGAGACGACGCCTTCCGACGATCTTTCACCAGCGCGACGCCTTCGACGATTTCGTCGCCGCCCTCCGCGATAGCTACGAGCCCGCGCTCCGCGGCGTCGTGCACTGTTTTACCGGCGACGCGGCGCAGGCGCGGCTTCTCGTCGGGGAGTTCGGCTTGCGTTTGGGAATCGGCGGCGTTCTGACGTTCAAAAGCGCGGAGCCGCTACGCGAAGCGGTGCGCGCCGTCGGCATCGAGGCCCTGGTGCTCGAGACCGATTGCCCTTACCTCGCGCCGGTGCCGCTGCGCGGGCAACGCAACGAGCCCGCGTTCGTTCGACACACCGCCGAGCGCCTCGCCGCCGTTCTCTCACTCCCGCTCGAAACCGTGCTCGCTCGCACCGATGAAACTGCCGAGGCGCTATTTAGCGCATCGTAACGTACGCGCGCGCGTGCGCCCAGGTGCGTTCGAAGCGCGCGTGAAGCTGCGCGCGAACCGCAGACGAACGCGTTTCTAGCCCCCAATCGGTGGCGCCCGGCGCCGCATAGGTCGCATTCGCGCTGCCGACCCAGACGCGCGCTCCTCGAATCGCGAATTTCTCGCTGCTACTACCGAGGCGTACCT
Source organism: bacterium (assembly GCA_021845615.1). Taxonomy (GTDB): domain Bacteria; phylum Vulcanimicrobiota; class Vulcanimicrobiia; order Vulcanimicrobiales; family Vulcanimicrobiaceae; genus JABEUX01. The sequence goes on from JAJZVP010000138.1 coordinate 2,316, forward strand.
CGACGCCCGCCGCCGCGAGTCGCGCGAGCGCGCGATCCTCGGTGCTGCCGGAGTGCAGTTCGCCCCGATCGACGCAGAGGCGCACGGCGACGCCGCGCCCGGCAAGCAGTCGCAACGTGGAATAGAGCGGCGATGCGAAGCCGAAAGACTCGCTCGCGATCTCGACCCGTTCGCCCCTACGAGCGCTCGCCACGAGCTCGACCTCGGTCGCGATCGCCCGTTGCTTGCTCGTCGCGACCAACGCGGGCCCCTCCGTAGCCGGGAGGCGAAGGATCGTGTCGCCACGCTCGCTCCAATTCCGGTCGTCGAGATAGAGCGCATCGTCGACGCGCGCGATTTTCGCATGAAAGGCCCCGGAGGATTCATCGGTGCGCGCCCCCGCCGCGCGCAGGCGTGCCAACGTGCGTGCGTTTGCGGCTGCCGGTCCCGCCGACGCGAAGGGCGGCCCTGCGAGCTCGATCGAAACGTCGGCGCCCCGGCGCGCCGCCGCCGCGAGGGCATCGGCGACCGCCCCCGGGGCGAGCGTATACGACCGCACGTCGATGCGCCGGGCGCGTTGCAACGCCGCTAAAAACTCGGAGGTTGTGGCGAGGGTCACCATCGTGGCATCGTTCACTCCAACCGTTCGCTGCGACAAGTCGCGCACAGGAGAGGCCTCGGATGCTTGGAAAGCAAGCTGGAAGAGATGGCAGAGATTTCCACCGGTAACCCCGTCGGCGATAAAGGAGCCTTCGTGCGCGATATGTTCGCGACGATCGCCCCCCGCTACGACCGCGCCAATCGCGTCCTCACCGGCGGGCTCGACGAGATCTGGCGGCGCCGGGCGATCGCCCTTCTCGCGCCGGCGAAGGGCGCCCGGCTTCTCGATCTCTGCTGCGGCACCGGCGACCTCAGTTTTCACCTGCTCCGCCACGACGGTGCGGCTCGCGTCACCGGCATCGATTTCTGCGAGCCGATGCTCGCCCAAGCGCGCGAACGCGCGCGACGCGCGGGAATCGAGGGCGCCGAGTTTCTCGAAGGCGACGTCACCGCGCTGCCGTTCCCGGACGAATCGTTCGACGGCGCGATCATGGGTTTTAGTTCGCGCAATATCGTCGATCTCGACCGCGGCCTGCAAGAGATTCGTCGCGTGCTGCGCCCCGGCGCGCCCTTCGTGAATCTCGACGTGAGCAAGGCGCCCAACCCGTTGTGGAAGCGCGCGTTCGACTTTTATTTTTACGGCGTCGTCCCGACGCTGGGCGGCTGGATCGGCGGTTCGAAAAGCGCGTACGCCTACCTTCCGCAATCGCTCGTCAACCACCCCAACGCTCCCGCACTCCGCGAGCGCTTCACGCAAGCCGGTTTTCGCGACGCCGGTTATCTCGCGCTCATGGGCGGCTCCATCGCCGTGCATTACGGAACGCGATGATCGACGCCGTGCGCGACGATTCGTCGCTCTCCCGCGCCGTCGAGACGTTCTTTCGCTCGACGTTTTCCACCGACAACCCGCTGATTACGGAGGCGGTGAAACGCATGCTCGCCGCGGGTGGAAAGCGTCTGCGCCCGCGCATCACGCTCCTCGCCGCTCAGGCCTGCGGCGGCGATCCGATGTCGCACCTCTATCTCGCGTCGTATATGGAGCTCATTCACGTCGCGACGCTCATTCACGACGACGTCGTCGATAACGCACAACTGCGTCGCGGCGTCAACGCGACCGCGGTCGACTACGGCAATCGCATCAGCGTTCTCGCGGGCGACTATCTCTTCGCCTGGATCTTCAAGAACGTCACCGCGAACTACGCCGCACCGATCCCGCACATTCTCTCGGCGACGCTCGCGGACATCTGCGACGGCGAAGTGCTCCAGTTGCGCGCGCTCGGCGATCTCACCACCAACGTCGCGCAGTATACCGAAGTCGCCGAAAAGAAGACCGCATCGCTCTTCGCGGCCTCCGCCGCCTGCGGTGCGATCGCGGCGGGCGGAAGCGACGAACTCGTGGAGCGTTTGCGCGCGTTCGGCCGTTGGTACGGGATCGCATTTCAAATGAACGACGATTTGCTCGATCTGACCTCCGACGAGGCGCGTATAGGGAAACCGGTCGGCAACGATCTGCGCGAGCGGAAGATGACGATTCCGTTGATCTGCGCGCTCGAACGCGGAGACCGCGACTTTTTCGACCGCATCTCTCGTTTCTATGCCGGGTCGGACGGCGAAGCCGAGATTCCGGCGATCGTGGCGCTCATCGGCGAGCAAGGCGGCGTGGAAACGACCAAGCGGCTCCTCAACGAGACGCTCGACCGCGCCGGGGCCGAACTCGACGCCCTCCCTTCATCGGCGGCACGCACGGAAATGCGCGCGCTCGTCGAATCTTTGCGCTAACACCTCAGAACGGAGCCGCACCCAATGTACCTGCACCCCATCCTCGCCTTCATCGACATGCCGATCTTGATCGGAATCGTCGCGCTCGGGGCGTTGCTCTTCGGCGCCGACAAGCTCCCGAAGCTCGCGCGCAGCGCCGGGCAAGCGAAGAAAGAGTTCATGCTCGGGCAGATGGAAGCCGATGAAATGGCCGCGAAAGCGCGCGAGGAAGCCCGCGCGAAGAGCGAGGCCGCAGCGAGCGCCGACGCCGCGACGCCCCCCGCCGAACCCAAGCCGTAACCGATTGCGACGCAGCGCTCGATGATCGCCTCGCCGGAACCGGCGCACGATCCCGAGTGGGATCCCAAGGAGATGCCCTTCACCGAGCATCTCCGCGAACTCCG
>JAJZVP010000020.1 GCA_021845615.1 bacterium
TATCGCGCACCGCGACGCGGCAGAGCCGGCGGACGATCGCGATGAAATCCGCACGCGTCAGCCCCGGCGCACCTTCGGGCCGATAGCTGAACGGTTCGAATTCATCGACTTCAAATTCCGAACGATCACCTTCGACGGTGAGCAGCGAAAGGTTCAGGCCCTTCTTCTCACTCTTGGCGCGAATCCGCGAGTCTTTCTCCGGATTGAGAATGCGGTAATGCAGCTTCGAGGTAACCTTGAAGCGACCGACCTTCCCGAGCTCGCACTTGTTCTCGTCGAACAGGAGGGTGCGGATGAGCTTCTCTGCATCCTCGTGCGAGGTGAACGGTTCGCCGTAACGCAACGCGCCGTAAACCGCTTCGAGCGCGGTTTCGCGATTGACGGTGTCGCCGTCTTCGATGAGCGTGTTGAGAATGAGGTTATCGGGGCTCGCGTCGGGGAAGAGGCGATCGAAGAGTTCGCGCAATTCCGCGGCACGATCGCTCGTCTGCTGCTTCTTCTTCAAGCCGCGCGGCGCGCGCCCGAGGGGACGCGAGGTTCCGTCGTCGACGCGGCGGCGCGGATAGGTTCCCGCAAAAAGCTTCAGGATCGCTTCGTCGGAGTTCCATACGCAGTTCCGGTGGTAGAGCGCGCTGAGTTTCTCTGCGGCGGCCGCGCGTTTGCTCTTATCGCCCAACTCCACCACGAGATCGAACGCTTCGCCGCGCGCGATCCGATTGGGGAAGAGCGTCGCGAACACGTCGCGCACCTGGCGTTCGTGCTGCGACTGCGGGCGCGGCACTTCGATCGCATCGCTGGCGGCGGTCGCCTGACGGCCGATGCCCTTCCAGGGGAACATATCGGCACAAGCGCGCAGCACTTTTTCGACGTACGGGCGCGTGAGGCCATCGTCATCGTAGGCGCTCGCCGGAGCGTCGTCGAGCGGGAAATGCTCGGGCGAGGAGACCGCGCGAAGAAACGCGATCATCGAGACCGCGCGGCTCTTATCGAACGAAACGTTGATCGAACCGAAACGGTCGCCTTCGTCGCTCGCGCCGGCAAAAAACTTCACCCACGCGCCGCGCTTCGGAATGATCTTTGCGGTGTAGCCCTTGCCTTCGGCGGGCTTGGCTTTCTCGACCAGGAAGCCCGGCGAGCGCACCAACTGGCTCACGATCACGCGCTCGGCGCCGTTGATCATGAAGGTGCCCTTATCGGTCATGAGCGGGAAGTCGCCCATGAAGATCTCTTGGTCGGGGATGCCCTTGATCTCGCCGGATTCGGCGGTAATGAGGCGCACGCGGACGCGCAGCGGCGCGCTGTAGGTCATATCACGCTCGCGGCATTCCTCGATCGAAAACTTCGGTTCGCCGAGGGAGTGCTCGCCGAACATCAGGATCAGGTTGCCGGTGAAATCTTTAATCGGCGAGATCGCGGCGAACGCCTCGGCGAGCCCCTCGGTCTTGAACCACTCGAAACTCGCCTTCTGGAGTTCGATCAGGTTGGGGAGCTCGAGAACGTGCGGGATCTTCGAGAAGGAGTGACGCGAACGCTTCGGACCCGGATCGACCGGGACCTCAACGGTGAACGCACCGGTGGGCATCGGGAAATGCGAGGCCATGGGCGTACTCTTGCCCTCGCCTCCGGAGCGCTTTCCTTTTGCTTTCGTCCCCCCGCTGCTCGTCGTCGTTGCGGTTTTCGCTGCCTTCGTCGTCGCCATTCGTTCTCTCTTTATTACCTTGTCCAGACAGGGGTGGGCACGTGTCCTTCGCGAATCTCGCGCAACATCAAAGCACGAGCAGATCCGGCCGGTCGGATTGGCTCGCGCTCTCTTTTTGGCTTACGCGCCGAAGGGCATAGGCGAGTAACGTATCAAAGGTCGCCAAAGGAGTCAAGGCCCCACGGCGCGACGGGCGGGGGCGGATACGGCAGTCGGAGGCCGGGCCATCTAGCAGCGACGTGCCGCACGGCGCCAACCCGGCGCCCGCTCTACCGCGAGGCGAGGGTGAAAAAGTTGGCGACGAGCGCCTCGCCGCACTCGCTCAGCACCGATTCCGGGTGAAACTGGACCCCGAAGCAGCGCTTGCCGCTTACGGCGATCCCCTGGACCACCCCATCGGCGCTCCGAGCGTGAACCTCGATCCCCGCGGGGAGGGAGGCCGGCTCGAGCGCGAGCGAGTGGTAGCGGGTCGCCCGAAATGGATTCGGGAGCCCGGCGAAGAGGCCGCGACCGAGGTGCTCGATCGCATCGGTCTTCCCGTGCATCGGCCGCGGCGCATGGACAACGCGCGCCCCGAGGCTCTCGCCGATCGCCTGTTGCCCGAGGCAGACCCCCAGCGTCGGGAGGTCGCGCTCGATCGCGGCGGCGATCAGCCGCCCCAGCATCGGGGTATCCTGCGGCTCACCGGGCCCCGGCCCGAGCGTCATCGCATCGACCTCGTCGAGCGTCTCGATGCCGAGCGCGGGATCGTCGGCGTGCACGAAGCGTACCGTAGCCCCCTGCGACGCGAGCAGGTGGACGACGTTATAGGAAAAGGAATCGTAGTTATCGACGAACAGCACTCTCACTTCGTCGCCGCCTCATCCTCGAGCCCGAGCATCGCGCGCGCGATGCGCGTTTTTTGGAGAATCTCGGCATACTCCGAGGCCGGAACGCTATCGGCGACGATACCTGCGGATGCCTGCCACCAGATACGCCCCCCAAATGCGTGGAGACTGCGCAAGGTGATGCACGAATCGAAATCCCCCTCGAAACTCCAACGGCCGACGCTGCCCGCATAGAATCCACGCGTAACCGGTTCCCACGAATCAATGATCTCCATCGCCCGAACTTTCGGCGTCCCCGTCACCGTTCCGGCGGGAAATCCCGCGGCGAAGAGATCGAGCGCATCGCAATCCTCGCGTAATTCGCCGACGCAATCGGAGACGATATGCATGACGTGGCTGTACCGTTCGATCTGCAGCAATTCCTCGACGCGCACGCTGCCGAGTTTGCAGACCGATCCGAGATCGTTACGCCCGAGATCGACGAGCATGACGTGTTCGGCACGCTCTTTTTCGTCTGCGAGCAATTCCGCAGCGATACGCGCGTCGCTCTCAGGGTTCTCGCCGCGCGCACGTGTACCGGCGAGCGGGCGAATGCGCGCGCGCCGTCCGTCGAGACGGACGAGAAACTCCGGCGATGCGCCGAAGAGCGCGCCGAACTCCGTATCGACGAAGAACATATAGGGCGAGGGATTGCGGCGGCGCAACGCGCGATAGCAATCGAGCGGATCGCCTTCCAGCGCCGCATCGAAGCGAATGCCGAGTTGGAGTTGGTAGACGTCCCCATCTTCGATCGCTCGCTGCGCGCGATCGACCAAGCCGAGATAGGCATCGCGATCCATGCTCGCGCGAATCGGCCCGTTCGCCCGAAATGCGCCCGGCAACGAGGCGCGCGCGTCGAGCAATCGTGCGACGTACTCGTCGATCCGGGCATCGAGATTGCTTTCGGCATCGCCGTAGCACCAGAGCGTGAGGCTATGCGTGTAGTGATCGAAGATCAGCCAGGTTCCGGGAATCGAAACGACCGCCGCGGGCATCTGCGGGGCGTCGGGGCTCCGCGCGGGGAGCCGCGCCTGTGCGCGCGCGGCATCGTAAGCGAACGCGAGCAAAGCTCCTCCGCCCGGCGGAGCATCGGCAGGCGGACGATGGGCGTCGACGAAGGCGCGAATCTCGTCGTACATCGTCGCGCTGCTTTCGAAGCGCCGGGTCGCGCGATAATCGAAGCCGACGAACGAATAGCGCGAGAGCGTGCCGCCCGCATCGACGCTCTCCAACAGGCAACTCGCGCCGCGCTCCGCGAGCGCGCGATAGGCGAGGATCGGCGTCAGCGTGTCGGATGCGATCGTGCGCGTCCGAACGATTTGAGTGTGAGTCGAGCGCACGCGTTACGGCTTGAGGGTTGGGTTTTCTTGTGTGATGCGCGCCGCAAACGCCGCCGGCAATTTATCGAGAATCGCACCGACATCGCTCGCGGACATCAGCGAGAAAATCTTTGCATCGTAGGGAACGGGAAGGCGCTGAATCACCTTTGCGGCGTTGGTTGGGTCCATCGCCGCCCAATCGGCGGCGACGCGCCGATCGTTGGGGGTCGCCGAGGCCGCGAGATCCGAGCCCGGCGCGGCGGCCGTGCTTCCGAAGGGGCCTGGGGAGGCGGCGGACTTCACGAGCGCCGGCGGCGCTTTCGAACGCGCCTGCGCGACCTGTGCATCGAGCTTCTGCACGCGCGATTTTAATGCCGTCGAGGCGCTCTGCGCAGCGGCTAATCTCCGCTGCGCGTCGGCGAGTTGCGCCTGGAGCGTCACGATCTCGTGATTGCGCCGAGCGATCAGTTGGTTCTGCGCCGCGAAGTGAAACGGAGCGGCGACGACGGCGAAGCGCGATCCCAGGCTCTGCCAGATCGGCGAGAGCGGGCCCGCAGTAATCGCAGCCCGCGACGGCGGCCAAAGGAAAGCTCCGACGATCGCCAGGATGGCCACGAGCGGAAGGACGAGCCGACCGACCGGGAAGGGCTTGCGACGTTGACGTGTGACGATCACCGGTGGCCTCCTCTCTCGGCGTCGAGCGCGCTCCGGCGTTCGTCGCGACGCGCGTTTCCATCGTCGAGCTCGTTTTGCTCGCGTCGCATCTCCCCAAGGCGAAATGCGTCGAGCGCATGATCTTTGAGGGTCTCCACGACTTTCCTCCGCTTCATTGCTTCGTGCAGGGCGTACATCGCGGCGTCGAGTTCGCTTTTGCGGAGATCGAGATCGCGTTTGGCGGCATCCATGGCGCGATCGAGATAACCGATATGCCCGTAGAGCAGCACCAATTCATCGGTCGTCAGGCGGGCGTGCTCGTGGCGCAGAATGCGCGAATGCTCGGCGAACTCGCCGTCGAGCCGCCGGAATTCCGCGAGCGCGGCATCGTGCGCGCGTCGAGCGATCGCCACGAGCCCCTGCTCCCGCTCGACGACCCGCTTGCGCTGCACCAGTACGGGATCGAGACGAAAACGGAATGTCGCCACGCGCTACACCACGCTCATCATGGAGGCGAGGGTCGCGCCGTAGTCGGAATGTTCGTACATCCCTTGCCGCAGAAAATGTCGAATAGCCTCAATTTTGGAGAGCGCCAAATCGATGCGCGGATTGCTCCCGGCGACGTAGGCGCCGATATTGATCAGATCCTCGGCTTCGCGATAGGTCGCCATCAATTCGCGAATCGCCGAACATGCCGCGAGGTGATTTTCGTCGGCGACGTCGGGCATGACCCGACTGATGCTCTCGAGAACGTCGATCGCCGGGTAGTGATTCGCCGACGCCAATTTGCGCGATAGGACGATGTGCCCGTCGAGAATCGATCGCACCGCATCGCTGACGGGCTCGTTCATATCGTCCCCGTCGACGAGCACCGAAAAGAGCCCGGTGATGCTGCCGCGGTTCGAGGTTCCGGCGCGTTCGAGCAATCGCGGTAGCGTGGCGAAGACCGACGGCGTGTAGCCGCGCGTCGTCGTCGGCTCGCCGATCGCCAAGCCGACTTCACGTTGGGCCATTGCGAAACGCGTCACCGAATCCATCATGAACATCACGTCGAGGCCGAGATCGCGAAAATACTCCGCGACCGTCATCGCCACGAAGGCCGCTTTGATACGAACCAACGCCGGTTGGTCGCTCGTCGAGACGATGACGACGCTACGACGCAGGCCCTCGTCGCCGAGATCGCGTTCGAGAAAATCGCGTACTTCCTTACCGCGTTCGCCGACGAGCGCGATGACGTTGACGTCGGCGGCGGTATTGCGCGCGATCATGCCGAGGATCGTCGATTTCCCGACCCCCGAGCCGGCGAAGACGCCGACGCGTTGTCCCTTTCCGCAGGTCAGCAATCCGTCGATGGCGCGGATGCCGAGCGGAAGCGCCTCCGATATTCTTCGCCGCTGCATCGCCGCCGGCGGATTGGCGGTAACCGAAGCGAGTTTGAGCGAATCGATCGGACCCTTCCCGTCGATCGGGTTCCCCAATCCGTCGAGGACGCGCCCGAGCAATTCATCGCCGACGCGAATCTGCAACGGCTTACCGCATGCCGCGACGTCGCTGCCAGCGCCGATTCCCGAGAGATCGCCTAACGGCATGATCAAGACGCGATTATCGCGAAATCCGACGACCTCCGCGAGTACGGGTTCGGCATTCCGGCGATAGCGAATCCAACAGGTCTCACCGACCGCCATCGCCGGCCCGTTGCTCTCGACGACGACGCCGATCACCTGCGAGACGCGCCCGTTTTGGCGCATGCAGTCGACGTCGTGAAGCGCCTCGAGATAGCGATCGGCCCGAAAAGCGAGCGCCTCCATCGTTCTAACTCGCCGTCGCAGTGATTTCGGGGAACTCGTCGGCGGGGATGAGCGCGCCGCGAACCTCGCGCAACTGCGTTGCGATCTTGGCGTCGACCGTTCCCGAATCGCTCTCTAACACCGCCCCACCGCGATCGATGCGTTGGTCCTCGATGAGCCGCAGGTGTTCGAAATCGCCGGCCGCGAGCAAGCGCTCGCGATATTCGCGCATCACCGCCATGTCTTCGGGATTGACGCGAATCGAAATATCGCTGCGCGACATCGCGCGGGTCAGAGCCGAGCGCACGGTCTCGACGACGAATTGATCGTTCTGTGAGATCTCGTGGTGCACGATACGTTCCGCAGCGCCAAGCGCGAGCCGCACCAGTTCGGGTTCGGCACTCCGTAGGAAGCGGTCGCGATCTTCGCGCACGGCGTCGATGATGCCGTGCAAGAGGCCGAGCAACTCGTTGAGCTCGGCGTCGACGCGGGCTATGCCCTCCTGGCGCCCCGCTTCGTGCCCTTCGGCGCGCGCCGCCTCGGCGATCGCGTCGCGATCGCGACGCGCTTGGTCGAGCAGCGAGCTCGCCGTACGAAATGCACCCTCCAAAATCTCGCGAGCGCTACTTTTCGCTCGCTCTAAGGCGGCGGTCGCTTCGCTGCGCAAGGAATCCCAATCGATAACCTCTACCGCGGGCTCCGGAACCGGGGCGTGGAACTCCGCCTCGCCCATCTCCTCGCCGGTGGAAAAGGCGAGGTCGTTCGATTCGTCGGCAGCCGCAAGGACCTCGCGCGTGTCCGGCACGCCGACGCGATAGGCCTCCTCGACGATGCGAGCTCCCCGTACGATCTTCCCCATCGAGTACCTTTGCCGGGCCCGTTAGACCAGTCGTTCGTCTTTCGCACCGCGAGCGATGACGATTTGGCCATTCTCCTCGAGCGTGCGAATGACGTCGACGATCTGTTGCTGCGCTTTTCCAACCTCGCGCATACGCGTCGGTCCCAAAACTTCGATCTCTTCTTTGAGCATTTGGCCGGCGCGCGTCGACATATTTTTGTAGACCCGAGCCAGCAGGTCGTCGTTGGCAACCTTGAGGGCGAGCGCGAGTTCTTTTCCGTCGACTTCCTTGAGGATGCGCTGGATCGAACGATCGTCGAGGTTGATGATATCTTCGAAGACGAAGAGCAGGTTCTTGACTTCTTGCGCCAATTCGGGATCGCGTTTGGTGAGACCGTCGAGAATGTTCTTCTCCGTCTCGCGATCGACGAAATTCATCACCGAAGCCAACGATGCCACGCCGCCGGCCTTCGAGAAATCCGCGCCGCTGATGAGCAAACGACGGCCGAGCAACTCGTCGAGCTGTTCGAGCACCTCGGGGGCGGTCTTCTGCAAGATGGCGATGCGCATCGCTACGTCGGCCTGCAACTCCGGCGTCAGCGCGGAGATGACCGCGCCGGCTTGCTCGGGCTGCATGTAGACCAAAATCAACGCAATCGTTTGCGGATGTTCGTCTTGAATGAACTGCAGGAGTTGGGCGGGCTCGGTGTTTTTAATGAGCTCGAGCGGATTGCCGTGTTTGAGCGCCGCGAAGAGGCGGCTCGTCATATCGTCGGCCTGCCCGGCGCCGAAGGAACGCTCGAGGATCTCCTTGGCGTACTCGATGCCGCCCTCGTTGATATATTTTAGGGCGATCGCGCGCTGGTACGCTTCTTGGATGACGGCATCGCGCTTTTCCAGCGAGACCGTCGGGATCTTCGCGATCTCCAAAACGATCCGCTCGACTTCGTCTTGACGCAAAAATTTAAAGATCGTCGCCGAGAGTTCGAGCCCGAGCGTGATCAGAAGAATCGCCGCTTTTTCCGGGCCGGATATCTCAAGCGACTCGCTGTCGCCGAACGGCAGCGGCGCCGGAGTTTCGGGCAGCCCCGCGTTCGAGAGGTTTACGATCGGTGAATCCACGTCGATGCTCGTTCTTTCCTACCGGCCCGCTACTCGGCGAGCCAGAGCTTGACGAGCTTCCCGATGCTGTCGGGGCTCTCTTGCGCGACGGTGGTGACGTATTCGATCATTTGCTCTCTCGTCATATCGGCGGTGGAACGCATGGGGGCGCTTAAACCCGGAGCACCTTCCAGTAACGGATGCTCTTCGAATGGCGGCAATTCGTCGGTAAGGCTGGAGTCGAAGGACGGCAGATCGGTGCTGGGAACGAAGCTCGATTCGCGCGCCCGCGTCGCCAGGAACCCGATGATTCCGAGTACGCCGAGCCCGCCGATCGCGAGCAAGACCCAGAGCGGGATCCCTAAGACCGTCGTCACGCCGGTAGCGACGGTGCGCTGCGCGAGCGCCGGATTGAAGGGAATCGCTTCGACGCTGACTTGGTCGCCCGCGGCGAGATCGAGGCCGGCGGCGGCGATGACGACGTTCCGTATCTGCGTGACGTTCGCCGGCGTCAGGACGTACGGCGCGGCGGTAACGGCGGGGCCCGTTCCGGTGGTCGTGGTTTGCGGCGTCGAGTTGACGAGCACCGCGACGCTGGTCTGTAAAACTTTTCCGGGCGCGTCGATATGCTTGACGTTTTGAACCGAGATGTCGTAGTTGGTCGTCGTCTTCGATTTGTTGTATCGCCCGTTCGTAGTGGCGTTCTGCAGCGCTTGATAGGTGCCGATATTGCTCGTCGTCCCCGGCACCCCAACCGCGGCGCGCTGCGCCGGTTGCGTGCCGTTGTAGGACTCGCGCGAACTCTGCTGCGAGAGCACGGTGCCTTGCGGAGCGTAGACCTTCCCAGAGGAGGAGTTCACGTCGAACGACATCTTCGTCGAGACGCGAGCGACGGCGCGCCCCTTGCCCAACGTGCTGTCGAGCATCGATTGAATGCTCTGTTGGAGGCTCGATTCGTAGCGTTCTTTGGCGAGTAACTGCTCTTGGGTCAACTGCAGCGCGTTGTCTTGCGCGGAGGCGTTGTTTGCCGCGACCTGCGTCGGCAAGAGAATCTGACCGTCCTGGTTGACGATGGTGACGTTGACCGGCTTCAAACCTTCGACGGAGCGCGCGACGAGCATCGTAATGCCCTCGACCTGCGAGCCGTCGAGCCCTTGTCCCGGGCGTAATTTAATGGCGACCGAGGCGGTCGTCGGCTCTTGCGAATCGCTATAGAGCGTGTGATCGGGAGTGACGATGCTGACGCGCGACGCTTCGACCGGCGTGAGCCCGTCGATCGTGCGTTCGAGTTCGCCTTCGATCGCTCGCGTTTTATCGATCCGCTCCTGGAACTGCGTCATTCCGAAGTTGGTACGATCGAAAATCTCGTAGCCGACGCCCGCGCCTTTGATCAATCCCGAACCGGCGATGGCGATGCGCTCCGCGCTAACGTCGGCGGAGGGAACCGAGATCGTCTTGCCGTCGAGCGAGATATGATAGGGGACTTTGTCGGCTTTGAGATGTCCGAGCACCGCATTCGCATCGCTCGTCGAAAGATTGGAGAAGAGCGTCGAATAGGACGGACCGCGCCCGAAAACGAGCGCGCCAAAAGCAACGAGTGCGAGCACCACGGCAATCGCCCCGCCGGTAACGAGCGCTCGGCCCTGTCTGTTCTGTCCTGCCCAGAAATTCAGGATTCGCGCTTGCAGGGTCGCGAGTATCGCCCGCAGTTGCTCCACGACGTGTCCTCTTTACTCTACGGTCAGGCAGCCGACCCTGGCTGTGCTCGCTCCACATCCCTGTTGGAGCGTCCATGCGCGCGTTCCGAGGTCCGCGTCCATGTCATTAGGTGGGATTATTATCCGCACTCTCCACAGGCCCTCCGTCGTTCTCCGTCAATTTTAAGACATATTGGAATCCATCAAGGCTCCGTCAAGCTCTGATTAACGATTCGCGCTCCGGACCAACGGAAAAGAGCTCGATCGGCACTCCGACGAGCGTTTCGAGACGGGCGATGTAGCGACGGGCGGCATCGGGGAGATCGCCGAGTCTCCGCGCCGCACCGATCTCCTCGTTCCATCCCTCGAGGTATTCGATCTCGACGGCAAAATCGGGGAGCTCCGCCTCGGCGAGCGTGGCGGGGCTCCCACCACGGCGGTACCCGGTGACGATCCCGATACGCTCGAGCCCGGAGAGCACGTCGAGCTTGGTGAGCGCGATCGCGTGCGCGCCGTTGAGGGCAACGGCGTACCGGGCGGCGACGGCATCGAACCAACCGCAGCGCCGCGGGCGCCCGGTGACCGTGCCGAATTCCCGCCCCGCCTCCCGAAGACGGTCGCCCGCAGCGTCGTGAAGTTCGGAGGGGAAGGGCCCCTCGCCGACTCGCGTGGTGTAGGCCTTGAGGATACCGATCACGCGTCCGATCGCACTCGGGCCGACGCCGAGCCCCGTGCAGATTCCCCCTGCGGTGCACTGCGATGACGTCACGAACGGATAACTGCCGAATGAGAGATCGAGCAACGTTCCCTGGGCGCCTTCGGCGAGTATGCGCTTGCCGGCGGCGAGCCGGTCGTGCACGTAGGCGACCCCATCGACGATCGCCCCGCGCAGTCGCGCCGAGGCAGCGAGCAGGCGCTCTTCCATCTCGTTGAAGTCGGGGAAGACCGAGGGATCGGGCGTCGTCCGCTCGTGCGCCGCGCGCATCGCACGGAGACGACTGCGAAAGAAGCTCTCGTCGCGCGTCTCGCCCAGCGTGATACCGATGCGAGAGACGCGGTCGGCGTACGCCGGGCCGATCCCGCGACCCGTCGTGCCGATGCGTTGCTCCCCGCGCGCGCTCTCCGCAGCCCGATCGAGGACGCCGTGATCGGGCAGAACGATATGCGCGCGGTCGGAGAAACGAACGCGCGAAATATCGACGCCGACCTCGGCGAGCCGCGCGAGTTCGTCGAGCGCGCCTTCGAGATTGACGACGCAGCCCGAGCCGACGAAGAGCTCGACGCTCGGATGGAGTGCGGCGGAGGGAACGAGGCGCAACGCGAGCTTCGTCTCGCCGACTTCGATGCGGTGGCCGGCGTTATCGCCGCCGCCGAAGCGCGCGACGACATCGTAGCCGCGCGCGTACCAGTCGACGATGCGCCCTTTCCCTTCATCGCCCCATTGCATGCCGAGTACGGCATCGATCCGTCCGCTCATTGGCTTCGAAACTCCAGGTCCGCGCCGCTCCCCATCGGGATCTCCGGTTTCCCTTCGAACGACGTCATGACGAATTCTGAAAACAGCGCGTTGGGCCACCCGAAATTGGGACGCGTGAAATGCTTGGGGTCGTTCGGATCGAACGATTCGTGCAAGAGGTGGTCGCCCGGGTCGCTCGCGAGCAACTCGTTTAGAACGTCCTGCTTTTCCGTTTGCGACCGCGCCGTGAGCCCTTGCACGATCAGCGCGAGCGGCCATATCCAGTGATCGGGCGTGTGGAAACTTCCGATCCCCGAGGCGTAGCGACCCGAATAGAACGACGGGTTATCGTCGGAGAGCAGAAAGCGTCGCGTGTTTTGGTAATAGACGTTGGATTTCGAGGTATAGCCGATGTAGGGAGCCGAGAGTAGGCTCGGTATGTTCGCATCGTCGGTAAGGATCGCATGCCCGAGCCCGTCGACTTCGTAGGCGTAGATGTAGCCGTATTTCGGGACGAATACCAGCCCGTAGGTTTGAATTCCGCGTTGCACTTCGTCGCGCAGCGCGTCGGCCGAGCGCGCGAGGATGACGTTGCGATAGACGTTCCGCTCGATCTCGGCGATGTCGCCGAGAGCGACCACGGCGAACATCTCCGACGGGATGAGATAGTTGTAATAACAGGCATCGTCGGAGGGGCGGAAGCCCGTCCAAATCATTCCCGTATACGCGACCGGCCGACCCTTCCCGCCATCGGCGAGCTCGGGTTCGGTATAATGCGAATCGCGCGGATGGTCCTGTTCGCGCTCCATCGTGTTGAGGATATCTTCGAGCGCTCGCTCCATATCGGGAGTGAAGATCGAGGTGTCGCCCGTGGTCTTCCAATAGCTCCACGCGAGCGTCACCGGATAGGCGAGCGAATCGAGCTCGAATTTTTGTTCCCACACGCGATAATCGAGCGTGAAGGCATTCGCGTACGGATCGATTTGGATGTACTTCGCCATGCGCGCTAAGATCGCGCGCAAGAGTTTCCGAACGCTGGGATCGCGCTTGGCAAAGAACAGATACGGACGCAATTGGGCGCTCGCGTCGCGCAGCCATTCGGCGGGGATATCCCCGGTCTTGACGTACGCCGTTCCGTCGGGTGCGTACTCGGCGAGCGTTGTGGTATCGAGCAGAGCGGCGCGAAACATTTCCTGCAAGTGCGCGTTCGGACTGCGAAAATCGGTCGCCGCCGCTTCGATGGAGGGAAGCTGCAGCGCGCTCCCACTCGTCGAGAGCATCGCCGCGGCCATCAGCATCGCAAAGAATGCCGCAATCGCGCGCCGCATCACGACGCGCTGTCGCCGAGGATCGCGATCTCCCCGAGAGCGGCGCGATCCGCATCGGCGGGCGGCTCGTAGGAGACCAAGGCGAGCGAGCGCGGCGCGCGCTCGCGCAGCGCTCCCAACAGAAAGCTCATCCGTTGGGGATCGTCGATTCGGTCGCAGACGACGAGCACGTCACGGCCGTCGATCGGACGGGAGAGGTCGGTCACGAAGCGATGCGCCGAGGCGTCGCCTCCGATCGAGAGGAAATCGATCTCGCACGGAACGTCGACGTTGCGAACGAAATCGGAGAGAAAAAAGAGCCCCGAGCCGATCTCGGAGATGGCGATCGGCGCGTTCCCGGCATACCGTCTGCCGACGTCGCGCGCGAGCGCGAGCGTTCGCTCGCTGCGCCGGAGGTCGGATGGTACGCTCGTCATGAGCGGGCTGCTACGACTCCGCTCCACCTTTCTCCGCTTGGAGCGGCAGAAGGATTTCGAAGCGGGCACCGCCGAGGGGCGCGTCGCCGACGCGCACCTCGCCGCCGGCGCGCGCCACTATGCTTTCGACGATGGCCAAGCCGAGCCCGAGGCCGCGGCCGTCGCCCGGCCCGATGCGGGCGCCGCGCTGAAAGACGCGCGCTCGCTCTTCGAGCGGAATGCCCGATCCGTCGTCGTCGACGCGCAATCGCGCGAACGGTGGTGCGCTCGCAAGCGAGACCGCGATCTCACCCGAGCGCGCGCCGTGGACGACCGCGTTCTGCAAGACGTTGAGGACGACGTGCATGGCGGCATCTTCATCGAGCGCAATATCGAGCCGGTTCGCTCCGCGGAGATCGAGGCGCGTGCCGGCGCGAGCGAGGGCGGGGGCGAGTGATCCGATCGCGCGGCGGAGGACGGCGGCGAGGTCGCAACACGCATCGGCGAGATGGAGCGCGCTGCAATCGAGCAGCGAAAATTCGAGGACTCCGTCGATCAAGCGCGCCATGCGCAGCGTCTCCGATTGCGCGATCTCCAGAAAGCGGCGAGCGGTCGCCGCGTCGTGCGGCGCGTCGAGTAGGGTTTCGATGTATCCACGAATCGAACTGAGCGGCGTTCGCAATTCGTGGCCGACCGCCGCGAGAAACGCGACCCGCTCTCGCTCGCGTTCGCCGCGCTGGAGTGCCTCGTGAAGCGCCGCATCGGGATCGCGCGCAAGCTCGGCGGGAGCGACGTAGGTCCACCCCACGACGACGGCATGATCGAGCCGCGCGTGCAAGCGCGCCGCAATTCGTTCGAGCGCGCCGCGAAGATCGACCGGCAGCGCCACGCGTTGCGATCGCCCCGAGCGGCCGCGAACGTCGAGGTAGGCGACGAAGATATCGCTGTCGGAGCGATGTGCGAGCCGATCGCTCCCGCGCAGCAACGATCGCGCCGCTTCTAAAAACAACGCCTCGGCCCGCCGTTCGAGCGAGCGCGACCGGCGGCGCCCTTCGCGAAGGGCGCGCACGCCGATCTCCGGGATGCGCCAGAGCAGCAAGGGGCGTACGCGACTGCCGACGGGCGCGGGCCCCGCGAGCGCCGCCGGATTTCGCTCGCAGCGCTCCACGTTACGGCGGCACGAATTTATAGCCGAAGCCGTGAACGCTACGCAGCGTCGAACGCAACGGCGCGTGTCCTTCGAGGCGCGCGCGCAACCGACTGACGTGAACGTCGACGGTCCGCTCGTCGCCGACGAACGCGGCGCCCCAAACGCGATCGATCAAGCGTTCGCGTGCGATCGCGACTCCGGGATTGCGGGCGAGTTCCAAAAGCAACGCGAATTCACGCGGCTTGCACGCGAGGTCGAGCCCGTACATTCGTACTTCGCGCGCGGCGACATCGATCTCCAGGTCGCCGAATCGCAACACGCGATCGACGGGCAGTTCGGCATCCAATCCATGCCGACGAAGAATCGCCCGTACCCGCGCGACCAGTTCGCGGGGCGAAAACGGTTTCGCAACGAAATCGTCGATCCCCAGTTCGAAGCCTAGGAGCCGATCGATCTCGCCGCTCCGCGCACTGAGAATGAGAATCGGCAATCCGGCGCGGATCTCTCGCGCGCGCCGCGCGACTTCGAAGCCATCGATTCCCGGAAGCCCGAGATCGAGCACGATCAAGTCGCAGCCTTCGCGCACCTTGCGGATCGCGCTCAAACCATCCGGCGCGCCGACGCCTTCGAAGCCTTCGCACGCCAAATGATGGATGATTAACTCGCGAATCGCTTCGTCATCTTCTGCAACGACCACCGTACGCTTCATCACATCGCCTGCGATTCCCCAACGCGTCGTTCTCGCGACATTTTCGGAGCTTGCCGTCGGGCCGATTCGCTGCCCGCGTTCGCTGCCTGCTTGTCGTGCGGCCCGGCACGCCCAGCGCGCCGACGCCAACGGCGCATAGGTCGTGACGCAGGCGACACAGCCGTGCCAAGCAGCACGAATGCGCGCGGCACCGAGTCGCGAGCGGCGCGAGCGATGCGGGGCGGGCGAGCGATTGACTCAAGGTTTTAGCGAGCCCGCCCCGCGTTGCCCGCGACGCGAGCGTGCGCGCTGCGCCGGAGAAGGAATGCGCGCCGCAACGAATCGCGAGCGGCACGCGCGAGAAGCCTTAGGAGTGAATGACGGCCTCGATGCCCTCGAGCGCACCGTCGTGGATCGCGGTCTCGCGAAGGATGGCGTAGATAAGCGAAGCCGGAAACCCGCGCCGTTCGAGCGAGCGCGCGAGGCTCGGATAACTTGCGTGCGGCTGCGCGCGGCGCAGTTTCGCGAGCGCCTCGAGGCAGCGGTCGCGTTGGCAGTGCGGAGCATCGGCGACGGCGCGCTGCGCGCACTCGGCATCGAGTCCGCGCCGAACGAGCTCGCCGACGAGCCGCCGATCCCCCTTCGCGTCGCGCGCACGCTCGACATAGAGAGCGGCAAAGAGCGCATCATCGAGATAGCGCTCCGCTTTGCAACGCTCGACCGCCGTGCCGATGGCATCGTCGTCGTAGCCGCGACGCTCCAAGCGCGTCCGTAACTGTGCCTCGGTAAGGCGACGCCGGGCGAGAAGCCCGAGCGCCGCCGCATAGGCCTGCATTTACTCGATCGGCGCTTCGACCGCTTCGGGCGTGGAGCCGTTCCGGGATGTCAGCGCGGCGAGTTCCTCGCGAATACGCCCTTCGATCTCTCCCGCGATCTCGGGATGCTCTTCGAGAAAGCTCTTCGCGTTCTCGCGCCCTTGTCCGACGCGCTGCTCGCCGTAGGTGTACCACGAACCGCTCTTCCCGACGATATTCCGCTCGAGCGCGATATCGAGAATCGAGCCCATCTTCGATATTCCATGACCGTAGGTAATATCGAACTCCGCCTGTCGGAAGGGCGGCGCGACCTTGTTCTTCACGACTTTTACGCGAGTGCGCGAGCCGACGACTTCCTGACCGATCTTGATCTGCTCGAGTTTGCGCACGTCGAGGCGGATCGATGCGTAGAATTTCAGTGCGCGGCCACCCGAGGTTGTCTCGGGGTTTCCGAACATCACGCCGACCTTCTCGCGCAACTGATTGATGAAGATCATGATGCACTTACTGCGTGAGATCGCCGAGGTTAACTTCCGCAACGCTTGCGACATCAAGCGCGCCTGCAGCCCGACGTGCGCATCGCCCATATCGCCCTCGAGTTCGGCCTTGGTGACCAGCGCCGCGACCGAGTCGACGACGACGACATCGACCGCGTTGCTGCGCACGAGCATCTCGGCGATCTCCAGCGCCTGCTCGCCGGTATCGGGTTGCGAGACCAGCAAGTTGTCGAGATCGACACCGAGCGCGGCGGCATAGTTGGGATCGAGCGCGTGTTCGACGTCGACGAAGGCCGCCGTTCCGCCGGTCTTCTGCGCCTCGGCGATGGCGTGGAGCGCGAGCGTCGTCTTACCGCTCGATTCCGGACCGTAGATCTCCACGACGCGTCCGCGCGGAAAACCGCCGACGCCGAGAGCGAGGTCGAGCGCGATGCTTCCACTGGGAACGACGTCGTACGCCATTCGTTCGTGGATCTCGCCCATCTTCATGATCGAACCTTTGCCGAACTGCCGCTCGATCTGGGCGAGCGCATTGGCGAGGGCTATCTGTCGATCGTCTTGGGAGGCCATGTCGGTTCTCTCTTTCTTACTCACGATGCTGGTAAAGGCGGTCCGTTCTTTCATTCACTCTAGATAGGCACTCTGCCAAGGGGGTGGCACTCTTTATTGCGGATTGAAGAGACTGGCAACGAATTCGCGGGCTTCGAAGGGTTCGAGCTGGTCGATTCCCTCGCCGAGGCCGACGTAGGCGATCGGGCGTTCGATTCGCTCGACGACGCCGAGAACGACGCCGCCTTTCGCCGTTGAATCGAGCTTCGTCACGATGAGCCCATCCAACGGAGTCACTTCGTTGAAGAGCATCGCTTGAGATATCGCGTTCTGGCCGGTCGTCGCATCGACAACGAGCAAGGTGCGGTCGGGAGGGCGACCGAGAGCGCGCTCGGTGACGCGGCGGATTTTTTTGAGTTCTTCCATGAGATTGTTTTTCGTCTGCAATCGCCCGGCGGTATCGACGAAAATGAGATCGACGCCGCGCGCGATCCCCGCCGTAATGCCGTCGAAGACGACCGCTGCGGGATCGCCGTTCTCCGGGCCGCGCACGATCTGGGCGCCGCTCCGTTCGGCCCAGATGGCGAGCTGCTCGGCAGCGGCTGCTCGAAAGGTGTCGCCGGCAACGAGGAGGACGCGTTTCCCCTGCGCGCTGAAACGCGCCGCGAGTTTACCGATGCTGGTCGTTTTGCCGGTGCCGTTGACCCCGACGACGAGAACGACGGTCGGTCGCTGCTCCAGCAGAATCTCGCCGCCGGGAAGGTCGAGAAAACGATCGACATCACGCCGAAATCGTTCGATCGCCCGATCCGCCGTGCGCCAGCCTTCCTGCCGTGCGACCGTACGAAGCCCGTCGAGAATCCGCTCGGTCGTCCCGACGCCGAGATCGGCTGCGAGGAGCGCTTCCTCGAACTCCTCCCAGAAGGCCTCGTCGAGCGCTCGCTCCGACTGCCCGAGCGCGAGCACCTCGGCGAAGCTTCGTCCCGCCTTTTTCAGCCGATCGCCGAGGCGACCAATCCAACTCATAGGCACCGACTTCGAGAGGATCCATCGAACTCCTGTTCGATGTTACGCCCCGCGCGCGTCGAGCCGGTAGACGAAGACCAGGACCTCCGCGACCACCGCGTAGAGCTCGGGCGGTATGCTCTCGTTGAGTTCGAGGCGCGAGAGCGCGTCGGCGAGCGCGGCATCCTCGAAGAGCGGAATCCCCCGCTCCCGGGCGATCCGTACGATCTCCTCGGCGACGCGCCCCTTCCCCGAAGCGAGAACGACCGGCGGGGCGGCCTTCAGCGGATCGTACTGCAGCGCCGCTGCCGCCGGCCGCGTGAAGCGCCGCTTGCGGAAATCGAAAAAGCGGCTCACGCCCGCGCGTCGAGATGCGATCGCGGCGCAGCTCCCTCCGCTTTCGTTTTTCCGGGACCCGGCGGCATGCTTCGCGCCGCGACGGCGGCATGCATCGTCGCGACGCGATAGCGTAACGCTTCGAAACGATCGCGTAACGCATCGAACCCTTCGCGAAATCGCTTTGCGGCGCCATCGCGTTCGGTCTTCACCTTCACGCTCACCGCGCGGCCGCTCGTCTCGATCTCGATGGCGACGGTTCCCAACGTTTTGGTATCGAGCAAAAATCCGAGCGTGAAATTATCGGCGTTCATCGCGTTCTTCGAACCGGGTGCGTCGCGACCGACGCGTAGTTGCGTCGCCGCACCGCCTTCGCGAAAGAAGACCGGTAGCGGTACCACCAGCGTTCGCGGATCGGCGGCGGCATTCGCCGCCAGCAGATGCACCTGTGCGGCGGCGATCGCGGTCACCGCATCGCCGAGCGCGCTAGCGGCGCCGGGAATCGCCGCGCTCTGCGGATCGCGCGCGAGCGCGATGAGCGCGCTCTTCACATCTTGGTTCACGACGCTCTGCGCCGCGACGACGGCGGCTTCGCGCGCCGGTGAAGCGACCGTCGGCAGCGATGCTGCGGCGACCTCGCCCGGGCGTTGCATTGCGGCGACGACGCGCGCGGCGTCGGGAAGCGGCGACGCGGAAGAGGCCTCGGGGGTCGACGCGAGCGTCCCTGCCGCATGCGTCCCCGCGGCGTTCGGTTCGAGCGTCGCGAGATTCTCGGCGAGCGTCGTCAGCGCACCCTCCGTCGAGCTAAGGATCGTGCGCACGTATGCGGCGAGTTGTTGCGGTAACGCTACGGCATTGGCGGGATCGAGCGAGCTGACGAACGCCATCGCCGCTCGCACCGTGCTTACCGCGGGTTGCGATGCGAAGCGCGCGAGTGCGTTCTGCGCGCGCGCGAACGCCGATACGAGGTTCGCGGGTGCATTCTGCGCGGCGCGCGCGGCCGCGAGCAACGCGGGCGTCGTCGGAAGATTGAGACGCGCGAGCAACACCGCTTCTTCACTACTCGGCGGCGGCGTCGGCGCGCTCGGTTGTGCCGACGCGCTCGCAACGTTCTCTTCCATCATCGGCGGCGCGAGACGCGCCGCAATTTGCGGAGGCGGCGTATCGAGCGGAGCGGAGCGAACCGCGTTCGGCGGTGTCGTCGTCGGTGCGCTCTCTGCCGGGGCGCGCATCTCCGGCGCTCGCGGTAGAATGCGCGCTCCCCGCGCGGTCGCGAGCCGGGCCTCCAACTCCGATGCGATTGCCGGGTTCGCGGCCTGCTGTTGCGGCGTCGCCGCCGCCGGCGCTCCACCGGAGGGTGCGGGGTTTGCAGCGGGCGCTCCCAAGGAACGCTCGCCATCGCTCGTCGCGCCTTCTTGCGCGGTGGGTTCCTGCGCCGACGGACTCGCCAGATCGCGACGCGACGGCTGCACCGAGGCGGCGACGAACACCTCGACCGGAGGTGCGATCGAGGAGCGTTGGGTCGATCCCGCCGAGCTCGCCGATGCGTTTCCGCTCTGCACCGGATTCGCCGGTGCGCTCGCTGCGGGGCTGCGCGCAATCAGCGTCGCCTGGGAGAGCGAGGCGGCGCTCTCGGGTGGAATCTCGACGTTCACGGTCTCGGGGGGATTTTGCGGATCGATCGCCCCCAAATTCCGCACGAAAATTTGCGTCGGTGAAAACCCCGTCACTTGGAGCGCTAACGTCTCGCCCGGAGCGATTCCCGGCGGAAGCTGCGCGGGAAGCGATTGACCGAAGAGCGAGATGTGGTCGACGCCGCCGGAGGGCGGCAAAACGAGGGCCGAGAGAAGGTCGCCGGTCTTGAGTTGGGCGACGACGCTCTGAGCGATCGCGCCGAGATCGAGCGTCGCCTCCGCGATCGCCGTTTGGGCCGCGAGCACCGCCTGCATCGCAAGGGCACTCGGGTCGATGCCCGCCACGATCCTCTACGCCATCGTATCGATGAAGTGTTGCTCTCCGCCGCCATCCGAGGAATCGTCCTCGGCTCCGCCGCCCTGGCGGCGCTCGGGGGCCTCGTAGAAGCCCTGGCTCTCACCTTGGGTGCGTTCGCGAACCGCGCCGTCGTGCTCCGAACTCGCGGCCTCGGCGACCGACTCTTCGCGTTCGGTGACTTGCTGGGCGAAGGCCATCGCCGCAGCCTGTTGTGCCGCCTGAGGGGCAGCGGCAACATTGGCCGCCAGCGCCGCGCTCTGCGGGGCAGCCAGGTAGGCGAGTTGGAGATCGGCCGGCCGAATAGCCATACTGCCTTCTTCCCTTTCCGAGGCCTCCTCTACTCCTCCTGAGGATCCTTCTACTCCAGGTTTTCGGCCTCGACGCTCGGCTTCCTGAGATATTTTCGCTTGATCGTCGGATCGTCGTCGCGAAAACCGAGATCGGCCCGCAGGCGCCGGAGAGCGCTCCGCAGGTGAATGACCGCCGCCGCGTGGATCTGCGAGACCCGCGACTCCGAGACCCCGAGCGCGCCCTTGATATCCTTGAGCGTCTGCCCTTCGAAATAATAGAGCGTGATGACGGTGCGCTCTTGCGGCGGCAGCGCCTCCACCGCTCGAACGAGTTCTTGCACCACTTCCCGGCGTTCGACATCGTCACCGACGTCGGCGAGATCGTCGCGCAACGTATCGACGAGCGGAATATCGTACCCTCGCTCGTTGGGCAGGTACTCTTCGAGCGAGAGCAACGCCGTGCCGCGCACGCGCTGGAGAATGCCGTCAAGCTCTCGCCGCGGAACGCCGAGATGTTCGGCGAGTTCGTCGTCGCTTGGGACGCGCCCGAGTTGTGCTTCCAACGCGCCGATCGCTCGTTCGACCTCGCGCGCACGCTGCCGCACCGCGCGCGGAACCCAATCCAGCGAACGCAACGCATCGAGGATCGCGCCGTTGATGCGCGTGATCGCGTAGGTCTCGAACTTGACGCCGCGCGCGTCGTCGTATTTTTCGATGGCATCGATGAGCCCGACGATTCCGTCGTTGATCAAATCGTTTATTTCGACGTTCGGCGGCAGATTCGAGGAGACGCGCCCGGCGACGTACTTCACCAAGTGGAGGTATTTATGAATGAGCTCTTCGCGCGAGTAACTCTCGCCGGCGATGAAGTATCGCCTCGCGGTGCGCTCGTTCATCGCACGCTCTCGCCGAACGATCGATGCGTCAGCTCCAGCATCGCCGAAGCGATACGTTCGAGCGGCTCGACGCGGTCGACCAATCCCGCCACGGCGGCAGCGCGCGGCATACCGTAGACGACGCACGTCGCTTCGTTCTGCCCGAGCACGTACCCGCCGCGATCTTTGAGAACGCGTAATCCCTTCACCCCGTCTTGCCCCATGCCGGTGAGAATGACGCCGAGCGATCCGGCCCCGAAGGCGGCGGCGGTCTGCGCCGCGAGCACGTCGACGGAGGGAACGTGCAACGACGTTCCATCGTCGTCGCGCAGGGCGACGACGATCTCGCCGAAGGAGCGCCGTAATTCGAGCTGCTTTCCCGAGGGCACGACGAGAACGGTACCGCGTGCGACGATCATCCCTTCCGCGGCTTCGACGACGTGCAACGCGCTCTGTGCGTTGAGGCGATCGGCGAGCGGGCGCGTGAAGCCCAACGGCATATGTTGCACCAAAAGAATCGGTGTCGGATAATTTGCGGGCAACGCCGGAATGACTTTCGAGAGTGCGACCGGGCCGCCGGTCGAGGTGCCGATCGCCGTGCATTCAAAAAATTCGTGCGAGGCACGCGGCGCGGCCGGCGGCGCCGGAGGCGCGGGGGCCGGGGCGGGAGCCTGTGGAGCCGGCCGACGCTCCGGCGCGTGGCGCGAGGCGCGCCGGCCGAAGATCGCAATTTTGCTGAGAAGATCGCGCCGGACGTCCTTGATATTGGCGTAGACGCTATCGGGCTTCGCAATAAAATCGACCGCTCCGAGTTCCAGCGCGCGGAAGGTGGTCTCCGCGCCCTCGCGAGTGAGCGCGCTCACCATGATGATCGGCGTCCGCGATCGTTCGTGGATCAGCCGCACGGCTTCGAGCCCGCCGATCCCCGGCATCTCGACATCCATCGTGATCACGTCGGGCTCGAGTTCCGCCGCGCGCGCGACGCCCTCTTCGCCGCTGCGGGCGGTTCCGACGACTTCGATATCCTCGCTGCCCTCCAGCATCTTCACGATCGCCTGGCGCATGAAGGCGGAGTCGTCGACGACGAGGACTTTAACGCGCGCCATCGTTGCCCCGCAGCCGATAGTAGATCGCCTTCGGCGTCACGATCGGTTCGTAAAGGTCGGTGAGCCTGATGATCGATTCCGCGTGACCGAGAAAGAGATACCCGTTCGGGCGCAATGCCTTTGCGAAATTTTCGACAACCCGTTTCTGCGTCGGTTTATCGAAATAGATCAGAACGTTCCGACAGAAAATTGCGTCGGCCGGGCCGTACGCCGCGACCGCTTTTTGGTCGAGGAGATTGACGCGCGAGAACTCCACCATGCGCTTGATCTCGTCGGAGATAAAATATCCGCTCTCGAAAGGGCGAAAATTTTTCGCCATCACCTCCGGGGGCGTCGCGCGAAACGAAAGCTCGCGATAAAAACCGGTCCTCGCTTTCTCCAACGCGCGCGGCGAGATATCCCCGGCTCGGATATCGATCTCCGAGGGAGCGATGCGCCCGCCGGCGAGGAGCAACATCGCGATCGTATACGGTTCTTCTCCCGTCGAACAGGCCGCCGACCAAATGCGCAACCGTCGGCGATTTTTCACGGCTTCGTCGACCACCTCGCTCGCCAGTACGTCGAGTTGGGCGCGTTCGCGAAAGAAGTAGGTCTCGTTGTTGGAGAGGACCGAGGCGAGTTCGTCCCATTCGGCCTCGCGGTTCGGCGACGTCGTGAGGTAGCGATAATACTCGTCGAAGTCGGCGACCCGACACTTGATGAGCCGCGTTTGAAGCCGGCTCTGTAGCAGAAACTGCTTCGTGTCGTCGTAGTAAATACCGAACCGCTCGCGTATCGTATCCCGCAAGCGCGCGTACTGTTCCGAGGTAATCGGCATTACCGACATCGCGGCCTACGCAAGCAGCGACCTCGCGCCGAAACGCGCGGCCTGGGCGTAGAGAAAGATGCGGTCGGACCACGTACGGTCGAAACGTTCGTTCGCCACGAGTTCGGCAAAACGCGGAGCGGCCGCAAACTGTTCGAAGAGCAAGCGAAAGCGCTTCGGACGACGACTTAAGAATTCGAACAATTTCACGCGTCGCGCGAGCCGCGCGTAGAAGCGATCGTGGAGCGCTCGAGCGTAGGCGGCCGAGGCGCGCGTCGCGTCGTCGCGGTAGCGCCACACGAGATCCGCGAGCATCCGCCCGCTCGTCGCCGCTTCGAAGATGCCTTCGCCGTTCGTGGCGTCGACGAGTCCGGCGGCGGTGCCCCCGATACTGACGCCATCGGCCCCAACGGTCGGGCGCGGCATCCCCCCGTAGAGCAGATGCCCCTCGAGTTTCACGCGCGCCTCGATGCCGGGAGCGAGCCGGCGGAGCGTCCGCGCCGCGAACGCATCGAGTTCCTCGCGAAGTTCGGCGCCGGGAACCTTTCCGGAAATGCCTAGGCCGATGGCGAGATGGTCGCGTTTGGGAAACATCCACGCGACCACGGTGCGGCCGTCGCGCGCCGGAAAGTAGTGCAGTTCCAACGTTTCGTAGGCGATCGGCACGGCGGGGCGGGCGAGGTACCACCGTTGCTGTAAGGTCGTCATCAATCCCGACGACCATCCCGAGAATGCGAATCGCGGATGACGTTCCAATTTCGCGGTCGATCCTTGCGCGAGAAAAACGTGCCGCGCCGCGATGCGACGGCGCTCGCCGCGCGCCGTATCGGCGTATTCGACGAGCGTGCGCCCGCCCTCCGAGGACAGCTCGCGAAAGAGCGCGTTCGTGCGTATCTCCGCACCCGCCGCCACCGCTCGCGCCGCAATCGTTCCGTCGAGTTCCTCGCGCGTCGACGTATGCCCGGGTCCGAAACGCACGGCATACTCGTCACCGTAGGGATCGAAGAGCGCGAGGCGGGGCGTATTGCAATGGACCAACGAGTCGGGGAGATCGAACTCGCGACAGAACCCCGGCCGAAGACCCGCCGCGCAGACGCGCTTGCTCCCGACGACCGCGTCCTTCTCCAGCACCACGACGCGCAACCCGCGCGATGCCGCCTCGCGGGCGGCAACGCCGCCGGCAGGACCGCAGCCAACGATAAGCAGGTCGGTCGACTCGATCATCCATGCTGCCATTCGCGCCGCACCTGCATCACTCCGTTCCAGGTAGCGCTCGAGGTCGACCAGAACCTCGGGGCGCATGATGAAGGATCGCAAACCCAGAAATTATCTCGATCTTCCGCTCGGGCTACGCGCCCCCGAAGAGATCAACGTGGTCGTCGAGATCCCCGAAAAATCTCGCAATAAATATGAGTACGACAAGGAACTCGATATCTTTCGCCTCGACCGCGTCCTTCATTCGGCTATTCACTACCCCGGCGACTACGGTTTCGCTCCGCAAACGCTCGCGCTCGACGACGACCCGCTCGACGTGCTCGTCTTGACGATCGAACCAACCTTCCCAGGTTGTTTGGTTGCCGCGCGCCCGATCGGCTTACTCGAGATGTTCGACCAGGGCAAGGAGGACGATAAGGTGCTCGCCGTCCCCGTCGGCGAGCCCGCGTTCGAGGAGATCCACAACTTCACGCAGATTTTCCCGCACCTCCTCAAAAAGGTCTCGCACTTCTTCGAGAGCTACAAGCTCCTCGAGGGCAAGCAGACGCGCGTGGTGGGGTGGCACGACGCCGCGAGCGCTCGTCGCGTCATCGCGGAGTCTCACCAGCGCTTTCTCGAGCGCGCCGAGGCGGGGGCGAGCGACTAAAGGGAGGACTCCCGGCTCGTACCGCCGTAGCGGCCGAGCGACCACTCTATCAGCGCCCCGTGCCGTCGGACCGGGGCCCCGTTTTCCGCGCTCTTATCTATGATTTAAAGGAAGCAATGTGACCACACAGCTAGCGATCCTGATTGCCCTGCTCGGCGGCCTTCTTGCAGTCGTTTACGGCATCGCGCTCATCTTCTGGGTTCTCTCGCGTCCGCAAGGGAACGACCGCATGAAGGAGATCGCCGCCGCGATTCAGGAGGGCGCGATGGCCTTCCTCAAACGCCAGTATACGACCGTCGCGATCGTTGCGGTCGTGCTGGCAATCGTCATCGCCGTCGCCCCAACGCTCGGGAAAGAAGCCGCGATCGGTTTTCTGATCGGCGCGATTCTTTCGGGCGCCGCCGGCTTCATCGGCATGCTCGTCTCGGTGCGCGCCAACGTGCGGACCGCCGAAGCGGCTCGAGGCGGCATGGCGCCGGCACTCGCCGTCGCTTTCCGCGGCGGTGCGGTCACCGGCATGCTCGTCGTCGGGCTCGGCCTGCTCGCCGTCGCGGGATACTTCGGCATTCTCCTTCAGGTGAACGACGGCGACGTCACTACCTCGCTCAACGCGATGGTCGGCCTCGCCTTCGGATGTTCCTTGATCTCGGTCTTCGCGCGCCTCGGCGGCGGAATCTATACGAAGGCCGCCGACGTCGGTGCCGATCTCGTCGGCAAGGTCGAGGCCGGCATCCCCGAGGACGATCCGCGTAACCCCGCCGTGATCGCCGACAACGTCGGTGATAACGTTGGCGACTGCGCCGGTATGGCCGCCGATCTCT
>JAJZVP010000139.1 GCA_021845615.1 bacterium
ACGAGGCGTTCGAGCGCTTCCCGCGCGGCGAGCAAAATCGTCGCCGCGGGCGCTTCGTAGAGTTCGCGCGATTTGAGCCCGATCACGCGATCCTCGATGAGATCGATCCGTCCGATGCCGTGCTCGCCGCCGAGCGCGTTGAGCCGCGCGAGCAACGCCGCTCCCGAGATTCCGTCGTACGTCGGGAGGCCTTCGTGAAAGCTCACCACGATCTCGCGTGGGGCATCGGGGCGATCCTGCGGCGCCGCGGTCCAGCCGAACGCATCCTCGGGCGGCGCGACCCATGGATCCTCCAGCACGCCCGCCTCGATGGAGCGCCCCCAAAGATTCGCATCGATCGAATAGGGCTTCGCCGCGCTCTGTGCGATGGGAATGCCGTGTTCGGCTGCAAACGCGATTGCGTCGGGACGCGAGAGCGGGCGTTCGCGCAGCGGCGCGCGCACCGCAAGCTTCGGGTCGAGCGCGCGCACGCCCAACTCGATCCGCACTTGATCGTTCCCCTTTCCCGTACATCCGTGCGCGACGGCGTCGGCCCCGTACGCACGTGCGGTTTCAACGAGCAATGCCGCGATCAACGGGCGCGAGAGCGCCGCACTGAGCGGGTAACATCCTTCGTAGCGCACGTTCGCTGCGAACGCCGGCATGACGTACTCGCGGAAAAAACGTTCGCGCACGTCGATGGCGACCGCGTCGCGCGCGCCGAGCGAGCGAGCCTTCGCCGAGATCGCCTCGATGGCGAGCGCAGCCGCATCGCCGGTCGCCGCGTCGCTCTCGCCGAGATCGGCGGTGAGCGCGATCACCTCGTTCCCTTCGAGCAGGAGGCGCTTGAGGAGCACGGATGTATCGAGCCCTCCGGAGTAGGCGAGGACGATCGTACTCACGCGCGCGCCTCCGCACCGAGATCGCGAAAACGTTGAACGAGCATCGGCATCGTTTTTGCATCGCGCACGATGACGAGAATCGTGTCGTCGCCGCCGATCGTACCGAGAATCTCGGGCCAGCCGGCATCGTCGATCGCCGAAGCGACCATCATCGCGCTTCCCGGAGGGGTTTTGAGCACGATGAGATTCGCGCTCCCTTCGACGGCGAGAACGAGTTCGGCGACGACCCGATGGAGGCGGCTGGCGTACTGAACCGTCGCGCTTGGAAGCACGTACTTGAAGAGCGCCTCGTCGCCCCGCTCGCTCTTGACCGGCACCTTCACCAACCCGAGTTCTTTGATGTCGCGCGAGACGGTCGCCTGCACGGCGTCGAAGCCCTGGGCCGCGAGCAGTGCGACGAGCTCCTCCTGTGAATGAATCGGCCGCGTCGCAACCAAGGTGAGAATCGCGCGTTGACGACGCTCCTTCATAATGATGTTCCTTTCCCGTCGGTGATGAGTGCGACGAGCAACGCTCGTTGCGCGTGAAGACGATTTTCGGCCTGGTCGAAAACGAGGCTGCGCGCGCCGTCGATAACGGCGGCCGCGACTTCTTGCCCGCGATGCGCCGGCAAGCAATGCATGAAGACGGCGTGCGGTGCGGTGTAGGCGAAGGAGCGTTCGCTCACCGCGTAGGGCAACAACATCGCCGCGTTTCGCTCGTGTAAGTGCTCCTCGCCCATCGACGTCCAGACATCGGTATAGACGACGTCGCCGCCGCGTAGTGCACGCACCGGATCGGTGAATGCACGCACGCGGCCGCCGGTGCTCGCACCGAGTTCGGCGAGCCGCTCCAGCGTCGCTTCACTCGGGCGATGGCTGAACGGCGCGGCAAAACGCATCGAACCGCCGAGCAGAACGACGGCTTGCGCGAGCGAGGTCGCAACGTTATTGCGCGCGTCGCCGAGATAGACGACGCGTAAGCCTTCCACCGAACCAAAACGCTCCTCCATCGTGAGCACGTCCGCGAACGCCTGACAGGGATGATAGAGCGCCGAGAGGCCGTTGATGACCGGGACGCTCGCGGCGGCGGCGAAACGCTCGAGCGGTTCGTGTTCGTGGGTGCGAACCACCACAGCGTCAACGTAGCGCGAGAGCACGCGCGCCGCATCTTCGGGGGATTCGCGCGTTCCGAGGAGCATCTCGCTTCCGGTCGCGAAGAGCGCCTGGCCGCCGAGCGAGGTGACGGCGACTTCGAACGAGACCCGCGTCCGCAGGCTCGGCTTTTCGAAGAGCATCGCCAGGGTGCGCCCGCGCAAAAGGGAACGCGTGGCAACCGATGCATCGCCCTTGAGCTCGCGCGCCAGCCGTAGGAGGGCATGAAACTCCGTCGGAGAGAGCTCCGCGAGGTCGAGAAAGTTCCGCCCCTGCAAACCGGCGCGGGGGACTAGCCGTGTGGCGTTCATTATGTGTATTATTATGCATGTGACGCATAATTATGCAATACCCCAGGGGCTCTGGGTCGTGAAATACGGTGGAAGCGCGCGCCCGGGCGCGGAGCCAAGCGACCCCTTACTCGACGAGATCGCCGCCCTCCATGCCGCCGGAGAGCGCATCGTGCTCGTCCACGGGGGCGGCCCCGAGATCGACGAGGCCCTGCGCGAACGGGGGCTCGGGGGCGAGCGCATCGACGGCTTGCGCGTCACCGACGCGGCGAGTCTCGCCGTCGTCGAGATGCTCCTCTGCGCGACGATCAACAAGCGCATCGTCCGGGCGTTACGTGCGCGCGGCGCTCGCGCCGTCGGCATCTCCGGCCAAGACGACGGCACGCTCCAGGCGCGGCGAAGCATGCGCTTCGAGGGCCGGCTCGGTGCGGTCGGCGAGCGCGTGAGCTGCGACGCGCGATTGATCGAGGCGATTCTCGCGATGCCCGCGATACCCGTCCTCGCGCCGCTCGCACTCGAGCGTGACGGAGCGGAGGCGCTCAACGTCAATGCCGACGAAGCCGCCGCCGCGGTCGCCGCCGCGTTGCGCGCACGCGCGCTCTTCTTCGTCACCGATATCGCGCGCGTGCGTGCGGTCGCTAGCGATCCCGCCAGCGGTATCGACCGCCTCTCGCCGGCGGCGGCACGAGCGCTGCTCGATAGCGCGGAGTGCCGCGATGGAATGCGTCCGAAACTTCGAGCGGCGATCGCGGCGCGCGAAGGCGGAGCGGAGGCCGTCTACATCTGCCTCGCCGGGCCCGGCGCGCTGCGCGCCGCACGCGAACGACACGATGCGACGATCGTCGCGTAAGCGGAGAGCGGGGCGCGAAACGCCAACCTATCGGCGATGCTGCTGCTCGGAATTGAAACATCCTGCGACGATACCGCCGTCGCCATCGTGCGCGATGGGCGCGACGTGCTTGCGAACGTCTCGACGAATCAGGACGAATTTCATCGCGCGTACGGCGGCATCGTGCCCGAAATTGCGAGCCGCGCGCATCTGGCACTCCTCTCGGCCGCCGTCGAACACACGTTGGATCGCGCGCGAATCGGGCTCGACGCGTGCGACGGCATCGCGGTCACCTACGGCCCCGGCCTCATCGGCAGCCTCCTCGTCGGTGTCGCCACGGCGAAGGCGTTCGCCTATGCCGCTCGGCGCCCGCTCTACGCCGTCAATCATTTGCACGGGCATCTCTTCGCTCCATTTCTTTCCCACGGCGAATCGCCGCCCTATCCCTTCCTCGCATTATTGGTCTCGGGAGGACACACGCAACTCGTCGCCGTCGACGCGCCGACGCAATTGCGCATCCTCGGCAAGACGCGTGACGACGCCGCCGGCGAAGCATTCGATAAAACCGCGCGCCTCCTCGGGCTGGGGTTCCCCGGCGGCCCCGCGCTCGACGCACTGGCGCGCGACGGCGACGCGCGAGCGATCGCATTTCCGCGCTATCGCCCCGAGGGCGACGCGCTCGATTTTTCATTCTCCGGGCTCAAGACGTCGGTGCGCTATTTTCTCGAACGCCCCGAGAACGCCGCCGTCCGCCGAGAAGACGTCGCCGCGAGTTTTCAAGCCGCGGTCGTCGACGTGCTGGTAGCGCGGGTCGCCGCGGCGTTCTCGCGCGGATCGTATCGCGCCGTAGCGCTCTCCGGCGGCGTCGCGGCAAATTCGTCGTTACAGTCGTCGCTGCGGGCATGGGCGCGACGAAACGGGATCGACCTGTTCGTTCCTTCGCTCGCCTACTGCACCGATAACGCCGCGATGATCGCCGCCGCTGCCGAGGCGCAGGGCGAAGCGGTTCGCGTCGATCCGCTCCGTCTCGCGGCCGATCCCAACCTTCCATTCGAACGGATTGGGAGCGCCGCGTGATCGCACACTACGAACTTCGCTGCAGCAGTTGTAACGCTCCGGCCCGACGCCACGATCTCCCCTGCATTGCATGCGGAGAGTTGCTCGAATTCGCGCTGCAGAGCGATCCGCCCGATGCCGACGCTGCGCGCGCGTACGCCGCGACGGTCGCGCGGCGCCGAGCGAACGATACTCCGCTCGATAGAAGCGGAATCTGGCGCTGGCGCGAGCTTTTGCCGCAGATCCCGCACGCCTCGGTCGTAACGCTCGCTGAAGGCAACGTTCCGCTCTACGATATGCCCGATCTCGCCGAACGCGAAGGAATCTTCGCGCTCGCGTTTCTCCACCTCGGCATGAATCCGACCGGCTCGTTTAAAGACCTCGGGATGACCGTCGCGATCTCGGCCGCTCGTGCCGAGGGCGCGACCCGTGCCATTTGCGCGAGCACCGGCAATACCGCCTCTTCGATGGCGGCGTACGCCGCACGCGCCGGCATGGAGGCGTTTGCACTCGTCCCGCGCGGAAAAATCTCCGGCGCGAAACTCGCGCAGATGCGCGATTACGGAGTCCGCGTCGTCGAGGTGGAGGGATCGTTCGACGACGCCCTCGCCGAACTCACCTCACGATCGAGCGAGGGAACCGCCGTCGTGAATTCGATCAATCCCTATCGCCTCGAAGGACAGAAGTGCACGGCGTTCGCGATCCTGGAAGCGCGTTCGTGGCGCGTCCCCGATTGGGTGGTCGTTCCCGGCGGTAATCTCGGAAACTCGAGTGCGATCGGCAAGGGTTTTCGCGAGGCCCGCGCGCTCGGACTCATCGATCGTCTTCC
>JAJZVP010000140.1 GCA_021845615.1 bacterium
TGCGCGCGTGCAGCGCGGGAAGCGTGTCGGCGAGATCGACCGTGCCGCCGGGGAAAACGTAGGCGTCGGGTGCGAACGCACTCTTTGCGGTGCGTCGCACGAGGAACAACTGCGGCTCGCCTTCGATGTCGCGTAAGAGCATCACCGTGGCGGCTCGGGGAATTTTGCTCATCGCAGGCTTCCTTTTCTGCCGTAGCGCATCCGTCCTATGCCCGGTTCAAAGGAGGAAGAACGATGATCGTAGCGGTGGGAAGCGACGAACGGCACGAAACGGCGGTCGCCGCATGCGAGGAACTTCGGCGGCGCGGCTACGACGTGCGTCGTTTCGGCGCGCTCGACGAGGGAGCGGCGGCGTGCTGGCCCGCGGTCGGACGAGCGGTCGGTGAGGCGGTTGCATCGGGAAGCTGTGCGACCGGGGTCGTGTTTTGCTGGACCGGAACCGGGGTGAGCATCGCCGCGAACAAGGTCCGTGGCGTGCGGGCCGCGCTCTGCGGAGATGCCGCGACCGCCGCCGGTGCGCGGCGCTGGAACGATGCGAACGTCCTCTGCGCGAGCCTCCGTTCGGCAAGTTTCGCGGTTCTCGGCGAGATGTTCGATGCATGGTTCGCAACGGTGGCGAGCGAGAAACCCGAGGATCGCGAGGCGATTGCGGATTTGGAGTGACCCCCATCCAAGCGGTTCGATCGCTCGTTAGGGTGGTCGTACGGCGAGATGAACGCTCGCCCTTAGCCCCGCGAAAGGATGAAATTGTACCAATGAAGCTCCAACGTACCATCGCGGCGATCGCCATGAGCGTCGCCACCCTCACCGGCATCGCATCGGCGAGCAGCATGAGCGGCGACATGATGTCGCACGGCGCATTGCTCCCGCACGTCACGATGTCGCCCTCTCGTTTTTCGGGACCCGGCGTCTACACCGGTGCCCCCGCGCTCCCCGTCACCCTCTCGATGATCGTCGCCGGCGGCGGCCCCGCGCACTTCAACTCGTTGACGCTGGTGAAGCGTCTCGCCGGTGCGAAAACCGGAGCCGAAGTGGCCTCGCTGAACAAAAAGTTCGGCGCGGCAAAGGTCGGCACGTTCCTCAAAGTCTTTAACTTCGTCGTCGCCGATTCGCTGAAAATCGTTACCGCGAAGCACATCGCACTTCCGAAAACCCCGAGCCCCAACCCCAACGACGGGAAGGCGCTCGCCGGAGCGCTCTGGGCTGCCGGACAGACGGGACGCGGCTTCAACGTCGAAGTGCTTCTCGATCGCGCCGTCTCTCACCCGATTCACGTGCAAGTGATGAAGGATATCGATGCCAAGTTCGGGATCGCCGCCGATGCGGATTATCACGCCGTGCTGACGCAGGCGATGCACGATCTCGCAGCGGTCTACCACTTCAATGCGATGGGCCGTTCCGCGTCGATGTAATCTCGGCCGCGTTCGCTTGCGAACGTGAGAATACGATGAGAACGCCCGCTCCGCGCGGGCGTTCTCATAGCGTTCTAAAGATTCACGCGTCCTTTACCGTTAGAGTTCATCTCGTAGTCACATTTCTGTCGAACGAATCGAGGAGAACATCATGCGGAATCAAGTAGTCTTCGCAACGCTGGCGGCTCTTTTGCTCGCCGGTTGCGGCGGTGGCGCCTCCGGGACGGGATCTGCGCTCCCCGGAGGATCGTCGGGCGCGGGAGCCTCGACGCCGCAGAGCGCGCAGGTGCAGTCGGAGGACTCGATCGCCTCGGCGAACGCACTCGGCTCGCCCGTGAAGGCGCTCAACAATGTCGAGAGCGGCGCCGGCAGCCCGCTCGCGACGGTCGGGCGCGGCGCGCTCTCCATAAGCAACGGCCAGTGCAATAACGGCGTCGAATATTTCGTTCCCGATAAGAACGGCGATGCGAACTCCACGGAACGCATCGTGTTCTACGATCAGGCGTGCACCCAGATCGCTCGCGACACCGTGCGGAAGTACACGGTCCTCGGCGCCAATGCGGAGAGTATCGCACGGACCGTTTCGCAATATCCGCAGGGAAATACGACGCCGACCTCCGTTCGCACCGATAGCGTGACCGTTTCGAACGCCACCTTCGGCAATAACGGCTTCCCGATCGTCGCCGACGGGTTCGACCGCATCTCGAACAGCACGCTCAATCTCACCGGCGTGAAGAGCATCGAATCGAGCGCCGAGTATAGCATCGGCGCGGCGAACGCGGGCGTGAGTACCTATTGCGGCGACAGCGCGGGTTTTAACGCCACGGGAATCTCGTCGTTGAACGAAACCTTCGGTTGGGCGGGGGGCAACCTCCCGGGCGGCACGCGCACGGTCAATAGCGACGGATCGGTGACCTACAGCGCCACCCAATCCGGAACGAGTTACGTCGGCGGGATCGGGGCGCTCAATATCGCCACCGGCACGCAAAATACCGCTTGCCCGATCTCGACCCCGGATTTCACGCTCACCGGCGGAACGAGCAAAGGCAGCTATTCGATTCCGATCGCGGCGACCTATAAGGCGGGGCTTCTCGAGAATCTCAGCGTCACCAACGCGCAGCTCGTCGA
This sequence comes from bacterium, assembly GCA_021845615.1. GTDB lineage: Bacteria > Vulcanimicrobiota > Vulcanimicrobiia > Vulcanimicrobiales > Vulcanimicrobiaceae > JABEUX01. The sequence goes on from JAJZVP010000140.1 coordinate 2,541, forward strand.
CGGCGATACGCTCAACGTGACGACCAACACCTCGCAGCCGCCGACCAGCAGCAACTTCATCAGCGGCGTGTTGACCAATAGCTCCGGGACGCAAGTCTCCACCTTCGCCGTCGATGCCTTCGGCGACGGTACGCTCACCGTCACGCAGAGCGGCGCGCAATACGTGATGAATAACTGGCACGTCATCAAATAGGCGCGCCGAGTGCCGGCGGCGGCTACTCGGTGACGATACGACGGCCGCGTAAGAGCACCGTGCGATCCGCGACCCCGACGAGTGCGGGGTCGTGGGTCGCAGCGAGCGTTGGGATCCCGGCATTACGGAGCGCCGGGAGGGCGCTGGCGATAAACGCTTCCTTCGCGCTGCTATCGAGCGCGGAGGTCGGCTCGTCGAAGAGCACGAGCTGCGGGCTGCGCGCGAACGCGCGCGCGATGGCGACGCGTTGACGTTCGCCTCCGGAGAGCTGATGCGGAAAACGGTTCGCAAGCGCCTCGAGGTTGAATCGGGCGAGTAATTCCTGCGCGCGCTCCCGGCGGCGCGCGCGATCGTCGAACGCAAATGCGACGTTCTCCCAGGCGCGCAAGTGCGGAAAGAGCAGATGTTCCTGCGGGAGATAGGCGATCGGGCGCCGTTGCGGCGGCAGGCCGCCAAACGGCGTTCCCTCGGCATCGACGAGTCCGGCGAGCGCTCGTAAAATCGTGCTCTTCCCTTCGCCGTTTCCGCCGAGCAACACGGTGACGCCGGTGACTTCGAACGCGACCTCGAGTGCGATCGGTTCGTAGATGCGATAGGCGACGCGAACGGCGTTCACGCGATACTCCGCCGCTGCGCGCGTAATCCGAGCCAGAGCGGCAACGGAAGAGCGACGAGATAGAAGACCCACAGCAGCGGAAAAACCGCACCGAGCCCAACGTCTTGGAGATTCACCCAGAGGCGCACGGGAATGCCCATCGGGAAATACGCAACGATCAGACAGATGCCGAATTCACCGAGCGCGCGCACCCACGCGATGGCGAGTGCGGCGCCTAACCCGACGCGCGCGAGCGGGAGCGTGACGGTAAAAAAGATCGCCGGTTGCGATTTGCCCAACGTGCGTGCGAGCGCTTCGTACTCCGGCGAGACGCCTTCGAATGCGGCGCGCGCGAGAACGATGAAGAACGGAAGCGCGCCGTAGGTTAGTGCGAGAACGAACGCCGGTGCCGAATTCGTCAGCAAGAGCCCGATCCGCGCGAGCGGCGCGCCGGCGGCACCGTACGGACCGTAGAGCGTCTCGAGAACGATACCCAACGCCAACGGCGGTGAGAGCAGCGGCAAGAGGACGATCGCGTCGGCGATCCACCGCGCCGGGAACTGCGTGCGCGCGAGCCACCATGCGAAGGGCGTTCCCAGTGCGATAACGAGCAGCATCGCGCACGCGCCGTAGCCGAGTGAGACGCCGATCGCCGACCAATCGCCGAGGTCGAGTGAAAAATGCGTCCACGGAGTTGCGAAAACTAACGCGATAAACGGCGCGACGAGGAAGAGCAGCGCGGGAATGGCGAGCAGCCACCGCTCGTTCGGCCGACGACGTTTCACAAAAGCGGCGGGCCCAACGGGGGCTGGTAGCCGAACGCGTGGAGAATGCTCTGCCCGCGCTGCGAGCGTGCGTAGGCGATAAATGCGCGCGCTGCGTTCGGATTCGTCGCATTTTTTAAGACCGCGGCGTAAAACACCAGCGGCTCGGGGTGTAACCTCTCGCTTTTACCGCGACGAACGAGGCGAATCGTCGCGCGTTCGTATCGGCGCGCGTACGCGGGATCGCCGAGATCGATCTGCGGGGGCAGGGCGATAAACGGCAGGTGCAGCGAACGCACCGCACTTTCATATCCCGACGACGCATCGATCTCGCCGCTCTCGAGTCGGCTTAATAGCGAGGCTTCGGTGAAGATCTGTGCGGGGTTCCGATCGGCTCCGAGGATTCGTTGCGAAAGATCCGCGCGGTGGTAATACCCTTGCGCGAGCTGCATGGTGAAGAGGATGCTCTGCCCCTGCGGATCGGTCGCCGGGTCGGTGCGGCCGAAGCGCAAGCCCGGTGTTTCGAGCACGCGCCACCACGGCGTCGCGCCCGTCGCGGCGCTGCGGAGCTGCGCGGCGAAACGGCTCTTCGGGCTGTACGCGATGACCATCTGCGTGCGTGCGATGGGAACGGCGCGTGCGACGAGACCCGCGCGCTGCAGCACGCGGATCGGGCCCGGCGTAATTGAGATGAAGAGATCGGCCTGCAGGCGCCCCGCCGCGATCAGGCGCGCCAAACCATAGGCGCCTCCGCCGATGCCTTGATATCCGACATGCGCGTGCTCGGCGAACCGCGGCCCCAAGGCGCGGTCCATCACGGCCCCCATCGAACCGGCATAGGCGATGCGCAGCGCTCGCTCGGAGGCCGACGCATGAAGCGGGAGAAGG